>NZ_JADFUD010000001.1:0-415516 GCF_054820065.1 Bradyrhizobium sp. UFLA06-06 | reverse complement strand
CAACGCTTACCAATGTCAACGATATCCGCGCCGTGCTGATTGCAGCCGGCAAGCCGGGAATCAAGCCAGCAATGAGGTGACCCATGCGCCGTCATCGACGCGCCAAGATCGTCGCAACCGTCGGTCCCGCCAGCAGTTCCCCCGAGATGCTCGAGGCGCTGCTGCTGGCGGGCGTCGATACATTCCGCCTGAACTTCAGTCACGGAACGCAGAGCGATCACGCACGCATTCACGCGGCGATCCGGAAGTTGGAACAGGAGGTCGGCCGGCCGATCGGCATCCTGATGGACCTCCAGGGTCCGAAGATCCGCGTCGGCACCTTGCGCGATGGAAAGATCGCCGCAGTGGCCGGAGAGACCATTCGGTTCGTTTTGTCCGGATCGGAAGGTGACCGAACCGCAATTCCCCTCCCGCATCGGGAGATCTTTGCCGCCGTTGCCCCTGGCCATGACCTTCTGATCGACGACGGAAGGGTCCGCGTTCGCGTTACCGGGCTCGGTGACGATTTCATCGAAGCTAAGGTGATCGTCGGCGGCACGATCTCGAATCACAAGGGCGTCAATCTGCCGGGCACGGTCCTCGATCTTTCACCGCTGACCGCGAAGGATCGCCTCGATCTGGAGTTCGGCCTCAAACTTGGCGTGGATTGGGTTGCTCTGTCGTTCGTGCAGAAGCCCTCGGATATCATCGAGGCGAGAGGCCTCATCGGGGACCGCGCCGGTCTGATGGCCAAGATCGAGAAACCGGCAGCGCTCGAACGGATCGACGATATCATCCAGTTGTGCGACGCCATCATGGTTGCGCGAGGAGATCTCGGCGTCGAAATCCCGCATGAGGACGTGCCGGGGCGCCAGAAGGAGTTGGTGCGGGCCTGCCGTCTCGCGGTGAAGCCCGTGATCGTCGCCACGCAAATGCTCGACTCGATGGTCGCCGCCCCTACGCCGACGCGTGCGGAAGTCTCCGACGTTGCAACCGCGATCTATGATGGCGCAGACGCGGTGATGCTGTCGGCGGAGTCCGCGACAGGCCGATATCCGCGCGAGGCGGTCGAGATGATGGACCGCATCATCCGCAGCACCGAGCAACACAAGATGTACCGCTCGATCGTCGAGGCGACCCAGCCCGGCGAAGAGCAGACGCCACCGCATGCCGTGGCGACGGCAGCGGCCGATCTCGCCTCCGTCGTTCACGCCGCAGCCATCGTGGCCTACACCTCGAGCGGCACCACGGCCGCACGCGTCGCGCGCAAGCGGCCGAGCCGCCCGATCCTCGCCATCACCCCAAGCCGCGAAGTGTCCCGCCGCCTGTGCCTGCTTTGGGGCGCTCACAGCGTGCTTTCCGGCGACGTTCAGAGCTATGAGGAGATGGTCGAGCGCGCAACTGCATTCGCGCATGCAGAGCAGTTTGCATCGAGCCGCGATCTGCTGGTCGTTGTCGCCGGCATTCCCTTTGGACAAGCGGGAACGACCAACAATCTACGGGTCGTATCGCTGCCCTGAGAGAACCGTCGGCCCGAGCGATTGCATCATCAGCGCGCCGCGCGGCAGGGTGTGAGCGATGGCGCGCTCATCCCGATCGCCTAGGTCAGCATCGAGATGATCGACTGAAGCTGATCGGATGCTGACGTCACGAGCCCGTCGAACGATGTCTGGCCGTGAGCTGCGGCTCGCAGGATGCATTCTGCCACTGCGGCCTTGAGACCGAACACGGATTGATCCGCCGGGACGCTTGCCATGACCGCATCCAACGCATCGCGCATCGTCTGGATCAGTTCGGCGCTGTGCTTCATGGCTGTCCCTCCGCAGGCTCAAAATAAGCCGGCGGTGCGGGGTCGCCACTCACAAGCGCGCGATTCCAAATTTCCTTTTCTTAATGCAGTGACAGGTACGTGAACCGGCGAGCGCTAGAGGTCTCTCTCGGCAAGCTTGCGGAACGCATCGGGCACCGAATGAACCGCCTCCAGCGCGGCTGAACCATATCCGATCGCCTCCCAGCCAAAGCGATCGCGGATCTTGTCGATCGCACGGTCCGCCGCCCAGCGGGCCATCCCTGTCGGGCTTCCAGGGCGAAGCGCTTCGTCCGCCAGTCCGAGTGGAAGCTCCAGCGCAAGATCCCAATGCTCCTCGAGATGCGACACCGAGATCGCCAGCAGCGAGATGATCTTCTCGCCGGGATGGTCGGCAAGGGCGGCGCGCACCAGATTCTCGGCGAGCCGGGCCAGGACGATGGTCGTGCACACCGGCGCATCGAGCGTCATCGAGCGCGTCACCGACTTCAGGTCGGCGAAGCGGACGCGCACCGTCACGGTTCGTCCAGGCCGTGACTTCGCCCGAAGCCGCGTGGCGACGCGGTCGGCGAGATGAAGCAACGTTGGCCGGATGACCTGCTCGATCGCAGGCTTTCGGCCAAGTGCCGATTGTGCTCCTGCCGATCGCGCACGCCGGTGTGGCCTGAGCTGTCGCGGATCGCGATTCCAGGCCAGCGCGGCGAGTTTCTCGCCCGCTGCCGGACCGAGCAAATGCGTCAGCGACCGTTCCGACAATTTGGCGAGCTGACCGATCGTCGCAACGCCGATCGCGTCCAGCCGGGTCCTGGTGACCGGCCCTACCCCCCACATCAACTCAACCGGCAATTCGTGAAGGAAGCTTAGCTCGGCGTCGGGATCAACGACGACAAGCCCGTCGGGCTTTGCGACCTGCGAGGCGATCTTCGCCAGATGCTTGGTGCGGGCGACGCCGACCGAGATCGGAAGGCCGAGCTCGGTGCGCACGCGCCACCGGATCGACGCGGCTATTTCGGCAGGCGTTCCGAACAGGTGGGTACAGCCGGCAACATCCGCAAACGCCTCGTCGATCGAAATTCGCTCGACCAGCGGCGTGAAGTCGCCAATCACCTTGATGGCCGCGTCGCCCAGCCGCTGGTAATCGCTGAAATGGCCGCCGACGAAAACGAGTTGCGGGCACAGTTGGCGCGCTTCCCGCCCCGACATGCCGCCATGCACCCCGAAGGCCTTCGCCTCATAGGACGCCGCAAGCACAACCCCGCCCCCGACGGCGATCGGCTTGCCGCGCAGCGACGGCTCGAGCAGTTGCTCGACCGATGCGTAAAATGCATCCAGGTCCGCATGAAAGATGGTGGCTGCGGCTGCCATCTCGACCCGTTCATCCCTTGACCTGACCGAAGCCGCCCGTCTCCGGACGTGGAAATTGACAATAGAACAAAATAGGAACATTCTGGAATCGAGTCAATCCAGCACGCGTCGTCGCGGCCGCTGGCGCCGCGAACGGTCGTCAACGCGCGCCGCCACTACGCGCGCTTGCCGCGCGAGGGGATCTGCCGGCACTTCCTTCAGCCGGCTTCGCCCCATCGCCCCCGGTCTCGGCCCGCGGGAGATCGAAGTGGGAGTTGCTGCGAGGCATCGACGCAGGGCATATCGGCGGATCGTTCGAGATGCATGACGGCGGCTACTGCGATGGACGACCGCACGCAGCTTGCGCGTATTGCCGCACCGGCTCACTCATCAGCCGGCCGACTTTGCCGCGCAGGGCTTTTTCGGCTAGATATTTTGCAATGACCGACCAATCTCATCAGGTGGACTTCCAAGCTGCGGCCCACCTCTACAAATGGCCTTCGCTCAACAACTCGAGGCGAGAGGATCGCGCGCCCTATATGGTCGTCAACGGAACGCTCGACCAATGCATTCGGGATTTCATGGGCAAGCCCGAGAAGACGCGACATCTTTACGAGATCCGGACCAAGTCGCAGCCTCCCCTCGTCCCCGACGTGTTGTCACCCGAGCATGTGATCGAGCTCTCCAGGCTTCGCGAGTTTCTCTGAGGCGCGCAGCGAACGTGATCCCGACGCGTCTCGTTTGCGGAGCGACTTATCCATCTGTCGTAGGTCTGGTGCCGGATTGTTTGCCCCTTGGGGAGCCGGTACACTTTGACTCCCTGACTGACCGACGTCCGTGCCGGCATGATTGATCCGCTTCGACCCCGCTGAGGCCCGCACGTCGCCTGCACGGGAGGGGAACGGCCGCATGGCCGGTTGATGGGGCATCGCGAGGCGCCGCATGAGGTTCAATCTGGCGATCCTGAGTGTGCTGGCCGCAAGGCCCGGGGAGCGGATCGCGATCGACGAGGTCAGCCGCGAGGTCAAGCGCATGATCGCGGCCGGCGATGAGGCCACGCAGTCGAAGCGGCCGTCCGAGCTTGGCGACGCCGACGTCTTCCAATCGGGATGGGCATCGATCAACGATGCGGGCCTGCAGATCACCGATTCGGGGCTCTCGCTGTGGCGCTCGCTTGAAGCCTCCCGCATCGAACAAGGACTCAATGAACAGGAAACGGAACGATTGAACGCTGTTGCATCCGACACGCGCCATTCAGGTGCGGACACCGCGATCGACCGTCCCGACGGCGTTGATCTCGAGCTCCCCGGCATGGCGCCCGAGGACCGCGACGACCGCCAGCCATCTAGCGAGGGCCGTTCGACCACGGCTCCCGACATCCTCTCGGGCGACTCTCCGATCATCCCTGCGCCTGCATTCGGCTCGTTTCAAGACACGAACCGAACGGCTTCGCGGCTATCCGGTCTGGTCAGCTTGCTCGGCACGACCATGCCCAAATTCGCCGCCGCGCGGCGACGGCGATCCGCGGAGGATGTCCGGGATCGTCGTGCCGATCGTCGAGGCGGATTGACGGGGCTGGCGGTGGCGTGCCTCAGCCTGATCTCGGTCGTGGCTTGCGTTGCCGCCGCGATAGCACTTGGTCAGCTCACTTCGCTGAAGTCGGACATTGCCGCCTTGCGACGGGAAATCGCGCCGCTGAGGGAACGCCTCGCCAGACTCGAACAGGTCGAAGTCGCAAAACGCGATGCCGCCCAGCAGGAAGATGCGCAGAACAGGGCCGAGGCGGAGAAGAAGCTGACTGACGGCGCAGGCGAACAGGCCGCGCTCAGCCTCTCGCGTGAAGAGATTCAGTTGATAAGGGAGTACATCAAGGCAGCGCCTTCGGCCGGCGCAGCTGTCGCGCCGATCAACGTCGGCGATCCCATCACGGGCGGAATGATTCCGCTGCCTTCATCGCTGACGGAGAAGCTGCCGCGCCTTCTCGGCGCGAGATTTGCGACCCGCAACGGTGCCATCATCATCAGCACGCGAAGCAGCCGCCGCGTCGATGCCGTGCTGATGCCGAACTAGATCGTGGCGAGGTCAAGTCGCAGGAGCGAGCTGCCAAAATATCGAAAACAACCCCATGCAAAGGAGCCGGCGGACCCGGCAACTCGACGCGTTGGGCAAAATTGGGTATTATCATACCTCTAAAAATCGTGCAGAGGCTCGTGAACCGCTGTCAACCTACGGCTGATTATTCGGCGGACGCTCGATGAACTTCCGGCTGCCGTTGAGAAGCTCGAGGTTGTTGGCGATGACGGGGTTACCCGGATCGAGCGAATACGCCTTCTCGAACTTCCGCCGCGCGCCGCTCAGATTGCCGCGCAGCATGAGGGAGTAGCCCTGGTCGTTGAGGATCTGGACGGTCTCGCCGCCAAGCCGGATCGCCTGCGCATAGGCCTGATCGGCAAGATCGAAGCGGCGCAGCTTGTCATAGCTCGCCGCGAGGCCGACCCAGGCCGTCACGTCCTTCGGCGCCTTCTCGACCGCATCCTTGAAATAGCGCTGCGAGATTCCGTAATTGCCGCGGTTGTAGTGCTCGAGCCCCATCCGCACCGGTTCGTCGGAGGGATAGTATTTGACGTCGGTCGGCTCCTGCACGGGGTCGGGACCGGCTGGAGCGCCAGGCGCGACCACAGCGGCGTCACGCACAGTATATTCTTGCACCGTATCGCAAGCCGCCAATGCTGTGGTCAGTAAGGCGCTAGCCAGCCAAAAAGGAATGCGCCGCATAGCCACTAATCCCCGCCCCACTTACTACCGCTTAAAATACGATTCCACGCTAACACGGGTGGGGTTAGAGACGTGTTACCGGCTAGCCACATGCACCCGTCGAAATAGAAAACGCTCCTGACGCCCTGCCCTGGAAGACCCCAGCGTCCAGCGCGAAATGACTAACGTCGCGTCAAGGCTTGCTGGTACCGGTAGCAGCATCATTTTTATTAAGGTCGGCCGCCTACTGTGGCCACGCCGGTCCCCAAGTAGACGCTACCACCTGCGTCCACTGCTGCTGCCGTAGCGCCTGCAGTTCCCATTGGGGAGTGACCCAACCCTGGCAGGTCTCCTCCGAACGCCGGTAACGGATCGCGCGGCTGGTTGCCGGCACGATAGCGCGTTATAGCGCCATTGGTCTTCGCGGCCTGAGAGACGATCCGGCGATCGCCGACGTAGCTCGGCCAGGGATTGATCGTGTGGGTCACGGCATTGACTTGCTTCGCGTCCCCAGCACTTAAGGTGATGGTATCCGAACGCTGGAAATAACGATCCATTTCGTCATTGCCGGCCAAGCCATTACAAGCCCCGAGCGTGAAAACTGCGAGTAACGCCGTGCATGTCATATCGGTCGTCCTTCAGTTGAGCGTCTTGACTACGGGCTGGTCGGTTACAACCGCAGGTGGCGCAGATACCCGGACATCGGGGGCGATGATGTGCCCGTAGGGACCTTTGATGTCACCGCCGGAATTGACGTAGTCATTGTAGCGCTTTTTCACTTCCATCTGGCCGTTGAGGAAGAAGTCGACATCGTTTGCAGGCAGGCGGGAGTCCAGCGGCGACGCCAATTGCTGTCCAGGTGCCGCCGGCGCGACCAGACGCGGCGTCACGATGACCACCAGATCCGTCTCTTTCTGCTGATAAGATGCGCTTCGGAACAACGCACCAAGGACTGGCACCGAGCCGATCCAGGGCAGTTGCTGTACATCCTGTGCGTTGCGGGTCTGGAGCAGGCCGGCAATTGCAAAGCTCTGGCCGTCGCGCAATTCAACCGTGGTCCGAGCATTGCGGCTGCTTAGTGCTGGAATTGTCGTCCCCTGGATTGTCACCGCATTGGTGAAATCGAGCTCGCTGACCGACGGCTCAACCCGAAGGTTGATTACGCCGCGCGAGAGAACGGTGGGTACGAAGCCCAACTCGACGCCGAACTTCTTGAATTCGATGGTGACGGTGGGAAAGCCGTTCGTAGTGTTGGAAGCTACCGGCACCGGAAATTCACCACCCGCCAGGAAGCGCGCTGCATCGCCCGACAACGCCATCAGGTTGGGCTCGGCCAGGCTGCGCACCAGCCCTTTTGTCTCCAGCGCCTGCAGCAACAGATCGACCGAAGTGCCATTACTCGTTCTCAGCACATTCGTTAACAGGTTACCGAACGGGACTGCGCCACCGATCAGCCCTGACGCGGTGGATAGAACAGGAACGCCTTGAGGGGTCTGTGAGGCTACCGGTCTGCCAGCAGTGCCCGTATTTCCAACCTGCGTGAGGTTGCCGTTGCCGGCATAGAGGTTCATGCCCAGTTCGCGGCCGGCGGACCTCGCGACCTCGAGGAAGCGCACTTCCAGCATGACTTGCTGCGGCGCAGCCACGTTCATGGCGTTGACGACGATGCCGCCCTTCGGGACGGTGCCGGTGGCAATGGCCATGGCCTTCTCGGCGGCGACCGCATCGGCGGCCATTCCGCTCAGCACCACCTGCCCTTCGGAGGCGGACACGCGAATGCCGCGGGTGCCGGTGCTGGACTGGATGCTCTGCTGCAGAGAGCCGACGTCGATCGTGACCTCGACATCGAGGATGCCGATTTGCTTCATCGAGCTGTCGAACAGGATGACGTTGGTGGTGCCGGTCTTCTTGCCCTGGACGTAGATCAGGTGATCGCTCAGCGACTTCACGTCGACGATATCGGGCGAGCCCGCGACGATCGACGAGAACGCCGTATCGACCCTGAAGGTCCGCGACTTGTTGATCGTGACCTTGACGCGCTGGACGTCGCTCATCTCGCTGACGAACACGCCGCTGGAGGACGGCGCTCGCCGCTCCGTGGCAGCAGCAGGATCGGTGAAATGAAACAGGGCGATCGCAGCGCCAAACGCCATCGCGCTCAAGGCAACCAGCCCAAGTCCCGCATCGACCGAAACGCGACTTCCCATCATGCCAATCCCCTTCGCCGCGTCTCCGCGACGATCCCCGTAAACCTACGACCTCGGCGTCCCGATCACTCCCGTTCGTCCACCACGTCGTAGAGCTTACAGTCTGTCCGACTACAAATAGTTACTCGCAAAATTCTCATTCCCGGCGCACCGGGCACTCACCCGGGTCGCACGGCCGCTAATGGCGGCTCTGGGATCATCCCCTGCCATGCGCCTCGATTGCAAGGAAAGAGGTCCGCCAAGCCGCGGCAACGCCGGAGAAAACTGCCCGATGTTGCCAGCGCGCACCACTTCCGTAGCCCGCCCGGGCTATTCCCGGCCCGCCCAACGCGCCGAGCCGCCCTGGCAGCCGCCCAGGCCGCCGCCGCCGATCAGCCTCGTCGAATCGGGTTCTGCTCAGAACGGAATCGTGGTGGACGCGCTCGGCGCGTTCAATGACGTGCCCCAGATCGGCATGATCATGGCGAAGCCCGACTGGGACGCCGTCACCGTCAGCGCCGAGGCGCCCGCCGTCGTGGTCACGGTGGGCGTGAGACTGGCGCCATACAGGAAGGGAGCAACGGCCTGCTTCTGCGCATCCGTCAGATAGTCACTGGTACAGCTGGATGGTGAATTGGACGCCAGCACAGCGGGGGTGTAGCAGCTGATCATGTTCGCCCGGGCCCCGGCATCCGCAAGCAGGCGCAGCGACTGCATCGTGATCGCGTAGCGTCCGAAATCAAAGACGGCGAAGATCAGGGTGAACAAGGGCACGGCGATGAGGCAGAACTCGAGAGCCGCGACCCCGCGCTGGTCGAGCCGTTTCATCACTGCACCAAACGCACGGTTTGAACGTTGGGCTTTGCTGCCCCATCCGACGTACACTTGCTGTTGTCCAGGGTCGTATTGCCCTGGAAAGTCACCGCATAGGCTATGACCTGATAGCAGCCAGTTGCCGGGGAACTCGACGAGCTGTTGCCTCCGTATGTGACGGGGGCATTCGGGATATAGACCGTGCCATTGAAATAGCTGGTCGAAGTGCCACTGATGTTGACGCCTTGCTTCGTATAGCTCTCACCATCGTAGAGCAGAAGATCCTTCATCAGGGCCAACACCGATGCTGACAAGACCGACGGCCCCGTAGGCGACTTCATTGCCGTCAGCTGAATCGTGGGATTCCCCGTAAATTTGAGCGATGTACCACTTCCGAAAAATATCAAGGTGGCCGTTCCCGTGATGGTCGGATTGCCGTTGATAGTAATGTTCCCCGAAAAATAGTACGTGCCGTTTAATACAGTGGTGGGGCTGAACGACGGATTGGTATTGTAACAGCTGCATGTCTCATATGGCTGCGGTGCGGCGTTGTTGATGTTGTTCGCGAAATTTGACGTCTTCAACGCAGACAGCGCCGTGTTGACCGCACTCAGCGGATCAGGGATCGGTTGCTGATAGGTTTGCACGCCCGTGCATTGACTTCCGCCTGTCTGGGAGCAACCGCCGACCGTGTAGCTCGGCGCATTCACCGAGATACCCGAATTGCCGATGAAGCCGATCGCGTTCGACGCGCTGCTGTCCGACGAAATACCGCACGTTGCCGACGATACCGTAGCGCTACCCTGGAAGGTGACGGGGTCCTTCAACGCCAGCACGCATGGAGGTTTCGCCAAGCTATCGAGCTTGGCGACCGCCGTCGCGGCGATCGTAACCGTCGACAAGCCAAGCACCTGAGCCAAATATCCCGGCTGCTGCTGGCTGATGGTGGCCTGAACGTACGTCCCCGCTACCCCGTTCCAGGTCGTCAGCGAGGCGACCTGGACGGTCCGCGTGACGCCGCTGGTCGCCACACATCTGGAGCCGGGATAGGCGGTGTCGCCGGCATTGCAGAACGTGTTCTGGGCCGCCGCCTGCTTGCCGCGGTAATCATATGTCTGGGTGTTGTTACAGGTCGTGCCCGGCTGCGGGGCGCTGTCGCACGCGAGCCGCAAGGCGCCGGCGTAGGCCGCCGCATCAGCCGCACCCTGGGCGCGTTGCTGGGTGACATACCAGGATCCGGCTTCACCGCCGAGCGCCATCATTCCGATCAACGGGATCAACGCAATCACGGTTGCGAACGCGGCCGAGCCGCGACGGCAATGGAGCATGTTGCGCATGGAACACCTCATTGAAACCGTTCCGAATAGGTCAGCGTGAACGAGCAGGGATTGCTATTGGTGCTGGTGCAGATCGCCGACCTCAACACCATTGGCGACAGCGTGATCGTCGTTGAATACACGTAGTACTTCGGCTGCGACGGATCGGAATTCGTCGAATCGCAGACCGCATTGCTCTCGCCGCAGATCAGCTGGATGCTGGGGATCGGATAACGGGAATCGGCCTTGGCGAGCGCGGCCGCCGCCCAAGTGGACGCGTTCGTGACGTCGCCCGGCGGGGAGTACTGGATGGATTGCCCGAACCCGCGCAGCGCCGCGAGCGCCTGAATGTATTGAAAGCCAGCCAGCGCGAGGTCGGCAAGCGGCAGCAGAATAACCAGGAACAGGAACGCGAAAACGAACAGCATCTCGAACGCGACGGCGCCGCGTCGATCCGCGATCAGGGAACGCTTGCCGCTCACACGGCTTTTCCAGCTTCGCATGGCCGCTCACCAGACATAGGGAATCAATCTCCAGCGCGACGCCTCGTAGCTGGAATATTCAGGAAGCGTGCGCCGAAGCACGTCCTCCTCGTAATGAATTCGCCAGACCTGGATGCAGATGTGCAGAATCAGCAGGCCCACGGTCATCCAGCTCAGATGCTGCAGCACGACACCAAGGAACACGATCTCTTCCGACAGATAGAGCGGATGCTTGATCCACCGGTACGGCCCGGTTTGCACCACCGAACGCGCCTGCGGCACCAGGCTGAACGACCGTCCGAGATGACGAACGGTCACGAGGATCATGATCATGCCGGTCAGCACGAAAACCGCGGACAACAAATTCGGCAATGCGCCCTCGGTCTTCTCGAAAAACGTGATCGTCCATGGCCAGTAGGTGCCGACGAACGCGGCAACCCTCGGCAGCAGACCTTCGGCCTGCGCCTTTGCGGGCCCGCGGATCAGGATCAGCAGCGCCAGCATCAGGTAAAACACCGCGACCAGAAAGTTCGAGACGAGCGACGGCCATGGCTCCCCCGTCTTCGCGAGGTTGGTCGTCACGGCAAGTGCCAACAGAAGGAACCATGCGCTGCCCAGGAATCGGGTCGCCCGATCGTAGGCCAGGTTCGTCGAAAGACTCATTGCAGCTGCGCTCATGGCTCAATTGCCGAGGTTGGAGAATGTACGGATCAAATGAAGGAACGGGCTTCCGCCCAGAATGACGAACATCGCCGGAAGCAGGAACAGCACCATCGGAACGGTCAGCTTGGCGCCCAGTTTGTGCGCCCGCTCTTCGAGCTTGGTGATGCGTTCCCGGCGCAGGTCGACCGCGATGCTGCGCAGCGCCTGACTGAGCGGCGTGCCATATTGCAGGCTCTGGCTGACCATGGTGCCGAAACGACGGAGGCCCTCCGACGTGGACGCGAGCTTCTCGAAGGCGTCGGCACGGTTCGGCAGGATCCGGAGATCATCGAGAAGACCGCGCAGCACGTGGGTGATGGCGGGATTGGTCTCCCGCATCTCCTCCGCCACGCGCTCAATCGCGCTCTCCAGGCCCATGCCGGCCTCGCTGCAAACCACCAGCAGATCGATGGTGTCGGGCGTGCCGAGCCGGATCGCCGCATCGAAGCGTCGCTTCACGACCAGCAAGATCAGACGCGGGATGATGATTCCAAACGCCAGGCCAAGCAGCGTGAAGATCATCACGTCGGTGAACGGCCGCCCAAGAATCTGCGAAATGGAGAAAGCCGCGATCGGCAACGCAAATGTGCTGACCGTCTTGAAGCCGATCCAGATCGGCAGGGTTCGATAGTGATTGAACCCTGCCGACTGAAGAACCATCCTCAGCTGGTCGAGATTCTCCTGGGCGTAGTAGCGCCTGTAGCGCATGCCGACCGATGAAAGCCAACCGATCAGATCCTTCGAATTCGATCGATCGGAGATGCCCAGCACGGCATTCGAGACCCGCGTGTCCAAGGTGCGCAGATGTATCTCGCGAATGACCAGCAGGAAGGTCGCGGCCGCGAGCGCGACGGCAAGCGTGGCAAAACCGAGAACAGCCGTCATAGGGTGGTTTCCCTTCTGACCATCCAACGGATCACGAAATGCCCGATCAGGACCGAGCACGCCGCATAAGCGAGGAGCACGTTGCCTTGTGGATCGAACAACAGCAGATCGACCGACTGCGGATTGATCAGGTAAAGCAGCCCGCCGATCACGACCGGCGCACAGGTGAGCGCACGCGATGAAAAGATAACCTCTCCCGCCAAGGCCTTCGCACGCGCCGCCAGCGCAACCCGCTGACTCACGGTCTCGCCCAGCGTCTGCAGTGTTTCCGCCAGGCTGCCGCCGGTCTTCAATTGCACCGCGAGGGTTACCGCAAACATCGCATATTCCGACACCTGCGTTCGCTGATAGATCTCCTCGACGGCTTCCTCGGGCGACCGCCCCATATTCAGTTCGCTGCAGACGATGGCAAACTGCCCGGATGTCGGTTGCGGCATCTCGCGGGCGATGGTGCGAAATGCTTCGTGGACGGGCAATCCGGACCGGACAGTGCTCGTCACCAGTTGGACCGCATCGGGAAGCTGCTGGAAGAGTTGATTTGCAAAGCGCCGTTGCTGCCATCCGAACAGGCCGCGCACGACCAGGATGGCGACGCCGACAGCCGCAATGGCTCCATAGGAGCCAGGGAACCTCAGGAATCCATTGACGTAGAGAATTCCCGCCGCTGCCATTCCCCCTGCAAGCAGCACATAGACCGGTCGTACGACGTACACCATATCAGGGCGATAATTGGCGAAGCGCTGGAGCGCACGCCAACGCGACGTCTTGGCCGCGCGACGGATGGACACCAAGGCTGCGGCTTCAGCCGTCGGCAGCGCAATCTCGAGCTGGCGGTCCATTCGTCTCTGTCGTGCGTCGAGCCAAAGGGTGTTTGCCCCGGCACACAGCAGTAGCACCAGAACGATGATCAAGGGCGTCGACATCAGATGTGCCTCATCGCTTCTGCCCAGGCCCGATCGAGCCCGTAATAGACGAGGCGGCTCTTGAACTTCGGAACCGCATTGGTGGAGCGGTAGGTGCCGGATATCCGCCCTTGGACGTCCTCGTCCTTGTACTCGAACAACGCGATGTCGTTGGTGGTGATCACCTCGCCCTCGAGGCCGATCACCTCGCTGATCTGCACGATGCGGCGCTGGCCATCCCGCATGCGCTCGACCTGCACAATCAGATCCAGGGCGGCGACGATCTGGGAACGGATTGCGCGCGATGGCAGATTGACCTGCCCCATCTGCACCATGTTCTCCACGCGGGTCAGAGCATCGCGGGTACTGTTGGCGTGCACGGTGGAGATCGATCCATCATGGCCGGTGTTCATCGCCTGCAGCATGTCGAACGCCTCGGCGCCGCGCACCTCACCGACGACGATGCGGTCCGGACGCATACGAAGTGCGTTCCACAGAAGGTCGCGCTGCGTTACCTGGCCGGTGCCCTCGAGGCTGGCCGGACGGGTCTCCAGGCTGATCACGTGCGGCTGCTGAAGCTGCAACTCCGCCGCGTCCTCAATCGTGACGATGCGCTCGCTATGGTCGATGAACTGACTCAAGGCGTTCAGCAGCGTCGTCTTGCCGGAACCGGTGCCTCCGGAGACCAGGACATTGAGCCGGCAACGGGAGGCGATCTCCAGCAGCTGTCCGAGCGCGGCGGTCATCGAGCCGTTTTCGATCATGCCGGCGATGTTGAGACGCCGGTTCGGAAATTTTCGAATCGAGATGCAGGGGCTGTGGATCGCCAGCGGCGGCAGGATGATGTTGACGCGGCTGCCGTCCGGCAGACGGCAGTCCACCATCGGGCTGGATTCATCCACCCGCCGGCCGACCTGCGAAGCGATCTTCTGTGCGACGGAGGCGATATGGTCATTGTCGCGAAACCGGACCGCAACCCGCTCAAGCTTGCCGGCCCGCTCGACATAGACGTTGCTCGGCCCGTTGATCATGATGTCGTTGATCGTCTCATCGAGCAGAAGCGGGCGCAGCGGCCCGTAGCCGGTCATGTCGTCCGCGATCTCCTCCGCCAGGAAGAGCTGCTCGCGGCCCGACAGCTCCAGCCGCTCCTGGTTGGCGATGCCGTGGATGATTTCCTCGATCTGCCGCCGCAGGACGTCGCGGGGAACGGTCGCGGCCACCGACGGCTCGATCTGCTCGATGACCCGTTCGCGCAGGGATGCCGACATCACCGGATGGTGGGTCGCAGGTTCTTCATGCTTCGGCGCCGATGCAAACAGGCTGGACGCCGGTGACGCCACGCTCGGCTCCGCCGGCGGCAAGGGCGGCGGCACCGGCCGCGCGCTTGGTGCCGCTGCCGGGACGTCCGGCACCGCTGCGGGCATCCGCACCGGCATTTCGTCTGCGCGCCTGCCGAACTTTTTCATAGCCCGAGCCACCTCTTCCACCCGGCCTTTTTCTTGGCACCGACGCCGGTGATTTCCCGTACGATCGGAGCGAGATGGCGCCGCAGCCCGGATACGTGCTTGAGAGCCGGAACGCCGAGGTTGACCGCCTGGGTCATTCCCTTGCCGAGATCCGGGATGATCATGTCCGGTTCGGCGCCCAGTGCCTTGACGATCGTCGCCCTCGGCAGACCGCCGGCGCGGTCGGCACGGTTGAGCAGGGTAAACACGCGATCCTTGCCCGCGATGTTGGTGACGGCGTTGCGCAGCGCGTGGGCATTGCGCAGGCCGGTTACTTCGGCCTCCAGCAGCACCAGCACATGACGGGACATCTGAATGACCGGATAGATCGATGCCGGGAACGGTACCGGCACATCGACAACGACGTAGTTGAACCGCTGACGGAGCAGGCCCAGCACGTGCCGCACGCCGGCTTCGGTGATGTCGAGCTTCGCATCGAGCTCCTCGTCGCCGGAAATCAGGCAAACCCGATCATTCACCTCGATCGCCGCCCGCTCGAGAAACAGCGTGTCGGCCCGCATCGGGTTTTCAAGGGCGATGCGGAGGCCGGGTCCAGGACGAACACCCAGCATCACCGCGGTCTCGCCGCCCTGCAGATGCAGGTCGAGCAGCGCCACCTTCGCCTTGGTGGTCTCGGCCAGTTGCAGCGCGAGGTTGATCGCGACGCTGGTCGCTCCGGCGCCGCCCTGCGCGCCACAGATCGACACCACGTGCCCGCCGCGGTCATTCTGGGCCGGCGCGGCGTCGCCGATCAGCTTGGGACGCAGCTGGTCGAGCACCATATCCCTGGTGATCGGCGTCGGCAGGTATTCAGTAAGGCCGATCTCCATCAGCTCGCGGTAGAAGACGATCTCCCTGTTGTCTCCAATCAGGGCCACCTTCACATCGGGCGGACAGACACTGGCGAGGCGTTCCAGTTCGGTGAAGGGATCATCGATCCCGCTGATGTCGGTCACCAGCGCGTACAGATCGGTGTCGGTCTCGAGCATGCGTGTCGCATGACGGATGGTGCCGCGCCGGATCACCAGATTGCTGCCGTCGAGACCCTTGCGAAGGGCCGCCGCGCTCAGCTCGTCGTTGACGAAGCAGACGATGCGGTTGCGCGCGACAAGAGACGTCGTCTCTTCGGGTTGTTCCACCACTGCCATGTTCGCACTCATCAACGTTTCTCCGGTGCCTTGCCGACGTCACTCGCTGCCGCTGTGGTCTGACGATCGAGCTCGGACGGCACCTCGCAGCCCGCGCGGGCGTCGTCGTCCAAATCCTGCTTCCTGACCGAATATTGCTTGACCTCGCTGCCGGTATAGATCGCGACCATCGTGCTCTGGCCGGCAACCGCACTCTGGCGCGCCAGCTCCGGCGATACATCGCAGCTGGACGTTACGCTTGTGTCGGCCTTGTCCCACTGCTCGGCCGCAGCGCGGATGACGAGCGACAACGTTCCGAGCTGCTTTGCGACGGCCACCTTCTTGACCTGATCCGGCTTGAGCTCCAGCGACACGGTCTGCGCCGTCTTGCCTGGGACGGCATTGGTGATCGGACGCCCGCCCTGCGCAATCTCCTGGTCGATCGCGATCACGCGCACATTGGACAGAACGGTTTCGCTGACGGCACGCTTCACCGGAGCGGCCTTCTCAAACACCTGGGTCAGCACCACGTCGACATTGTCGCCCGGCCTGATCAGACCGGACACACCGGTCTCCTCGTCGACCTTGATGCTGATGGCGCGGCTGTCCGGCGCCAGGACGCTGGCAAGGAAGCCGCGATCCTTCGGACGCAGGATGTCGTCCAGTGTAATGGCGCTGCCGGCGTCGACGAACTTGCGAACCAGCGAACCAGGCAGCCCGGCCTTGGAGTCAGGCGTTTCGAGGATCGCCCCCGCGGGGACACGGTTCGGTGCCGTCTGGCGCACTGCGAAATCTTCGTCCCGCGCCAGTGTTCCCTTCGAAAGCGGGCGCGTCGCGACAAAGTAGCCGACCGTCGCGGCCGCAGGCACAGGTGCAGGCTTCTCTTCGACCGCCTGCGCAACGACCGGGTCTGCGGGTCGGTTCATGCTGTAGGCGATCATTCCAAGCGCCGTAGCCGCAAGCAGCAGCACCATGATGATCGAGACACGGAGAGCGGACGACATGTCAAATTCCTTTGCTCAAAATGGCCCAGATACCGCCGCATGCGATGGCGACCCCGTAGGGCAGCGGTGCATGTCGCAAATGACGCCAGCGCTCGACCGCGTAGACCCGGCGCATCAGCGATGATCCGGCGGGCGCCAGCTTCGGTTGTGGCAGACGGCGCATCATCAGATGCACCGCGGCCAGAACGCCGCCGGCCAGTGCAGTTGCCGTCAACAGTTCAATCACGCCGGTCAGCGGCAGACCGATCGCCAGGGCAACCAGCAACTTGACGTCGCCACCGCCGATCGCTCCGCGCAGATAGATCACGAAGAGCACCAGGAACAGGATTGCGGCAACGATCAGCGACTGGCCGATCTGCATCGGACTGGCCAATTGGCCGACGATCCCAAGGAACGCCAGCGCCAGACAAATTTCGTTTCGGATCAACCGTGTCGCGATATCGATCGTTGCGACATACAACAACAATGCGATTTCCAGACACGAGGTCGTGGACGCAATCCAATTCATGAAATAATCGCCTTAGAAAAATGGCGGGGGGCACAAAATAATGCCCCCCTCCGGGGCGCCGTCCCTCTGGACTTAAGCGCTAACCGCGTTGGCAACCGCGGTGCCGATCGAAGTGAGCGAGGTGGTCAGAACACTACCGATGCCGCTCGCAGTACCCGTACCGAACGCCGCGGAAACGGCGGCGACGATACAGGCGGCGACGATCACGTACTCGAACGACACAACGCCGTCCTTGTCCGTGCGCAGACGCTTCAATCCTTCTGTGATCTTGATGTATGACTGCAACATAGGAGAAAGCCTCCTTAAGGCTCGCGCACATCGCAATCCGGTTGACCGCTGTTGACAGCAAGAATCTGCCAACAGCATTCAACATCCGGAGTTAAGCGGAGACTGCGGTGGCGACCTTGCTCGCGATCGTGGTGATGGAGGCGTTCAGAACCGAGCCGATGCCGCTGGCGGTACCCGTACCGAAGGCAGCAGAGACGGCGGCCACGATGCAAGCGGCGACGATCACGTACTCGAACGACACAACGCCGTCCGCATCCGCACGCAGGCGCTTGAAGGCTTCGGTGGTCTGGATGTAGAGTTTCAACATAGGAAAATATCCCTTTTACGATGAAATTTACGCAATACGTTGGCGGGGGGCAAAATCCAGTGCCAACTAGGATTTTCTTATAATGCGTCGCGAGAAAGCTGTCGATTGGTAATCGTTTATTAACCCTACTGGCGTAACGGCGCGCACCTTCTCCTCGGCAAGTTGCTCCGACGACGACGCACGAAACCCCTTAAAATATAGGACTTTCGTTATTTCACAGCATTTCAACTTCGCTGCTCCGTGCGAATACGGTGACGGCGTCGGACGTGACGCTATCGCCACAACGACCTCAGAGGTGACGGTGTCACAATCCGGTTCCATTCCCCCCGATAGCCGTTTGCAGGATTGCTCGTTTTAGTAGCAGGTCCCGGAATCCCCTCCGAGCCGGCCGCAACTCTCCCCGTTGGATTGCCGCCACTGCGTGACCGCCAGCGGCGGCTTGCTCGCGTCCGCCGGCGCCGCCGATAGCCTGCTGCGCTCCTCTTCGAGGAGCTGCGAATGAAGCTTCTGGATCTGGACGTTGCGCTCGAGCAGGGACATCGTTCTTGCTTGGACCTGCTCCGCCAATACCTTGCGCACGGCGTTCTCCCGGTCGAGCAGCTCGGGAAACGGCAGCAGCGGCCGGACGAGGTCGGTCGCCTTGATCACGCAGGACGCGCGCGCCACGGCTTGCGCGATCTGATCCGGAAACGCGCTCCGGCATTCCGCGAGCGCTCCGCTCAGGTTGACCGTTGCCGCCGTCGGTACCGGTGTCGCCTCCGGTATCGTTGTCGCCGCTGGTGCCGGCTCTGTGGGCGCTGTTGGCGTCTCCGTTGTTGGCTCCGCTACCGGTCCCGCCTCCTTTTCGATGGCCTGGCGAGCGGCCCCGCAGCAGTTCAGCAGGATGCAGAGCGCGACAACGACCAGGCATCGCGCGCGCTTCGGCCAAGCCCGTCCATCCCGATGCACGATCGGGTCTCCGGTTGGCGCAACAGATGTGCCGCCATGCGTCGCGTTCTGCCAGCGAGAACGAAATGTCTGTGCAATCAGGGACGCAGAAGCGCGCTCTCCACCGTGGCAAACAATTCGTATTGGCAAAAATGACGTCTTCAAAAATGGCTCGGTGCGAAATCGCACCGACCCCAGCTGATTGATTTTAGATACAATTTAGCTGTTTGCGCAATAGCGACCTGGCGCACCGGCGGCCCGCACGATAGCGCCGCTGCGCTGCACTATCGGCGCAGCATCGGCGGCGAGCGCGCCGGATCTCATCTCGTCGGATGATCGGCCTTGTTTGACAGACGAATCTTTCGCCTGCGCTCGTCGTCTGGCCAGCCGTTACGACGTCGTCGGATCGGCGCGTGCGCCCGATGAGAACCGTGTCGGCGTTTGGCGAAAATTTCCGCTTCTTCCCGGCCAAGCCCTTGCTCTAGGATTAGCCATTTCAGCTAGGGTGCTCACCCACGATGCGCCCGTGGAATTTTAGAACCACAGCATACAGTGACTGATCCGGGCGTCATGGGGATTTGAGATGGCCGATCGCATTGCACTTTTCATTGATGGTGCGAACCTGCACACCACCGTCAAGAACCTCGGCTTCGAAATCGATTTCCGGCGACTGCTCTCGGAGTTCGGCAAGCATGGACAGATCGTGCGCGCCTACTTCTACACGGTCGTGAGAGACGACGACGAGTTCAGCAGCCTTCGGCCGCTGGTGGATTGGCTCGATTACAACGGTTATGCGGTCAGGAGAAAGTTAGCCAAAACCCACGATGACGGCGAAGGGCGGCGGCGAATGAAGCGCAGCATCGGCATCGAGCTCGCGGTCGACGCATTGGAAATCGCGCACCGCATCGACCACGCGTACCTGTTCTCTGGCGACGGTGATTTGCGCGCCGTTGTCGAAGCCGTCAGGCGGGCTGGTGTCCGTGTGACAGTCGTTTCCAGCATCCGAACCAAGCCTCCCATGATCGCCGACGAGCTTCGCAGGCAAGCTGACGTCTTCCTCGAACTCGAAAGCCTCAGGGCAGCGATCGAACGTCCAGCACACCCGATCGCGCCCGAGTGAAATCGCGGGCGCCCCTTCCGACGAGGAAGCAAAAGGGCGGCTCTGCTTGTCCGTAAATCACCGAGTTGCGCGAGTCGGGCGCTGACATCACTATCCCCCAAACAACGAAACAGAGGGTAACACCCATGTGGAGGTCGGTCGGCTGCCTGTTGTTGTTCTTGGCGGCGACGAGCGCTGCGATCGCCGAACCTTCCCGGTTCACCTGCGACACGCCGCGGGGCAAACGGGTCGAGCTCGGCCCGTCAGGCAAAGGCGGTGACGCCCAGTGGATCGATGACGATCTCGATACGATCCGGCCCGCCGTCGTGATCGATGGCGACACCTTCACGGTCACCTGGGGGACATCTGTCGCGGCAGAAGGCAAGGGAGGAGCCAAGCTCACAACCTACGTCTTTGCGGCCGCCCGCCGTTCCGCCGCGTCGATCTTTGCGACCCGCGTGGACGACACCACGGCCGAGATCTTCCGGTTCTATTTTGGCGACAAATCGCTCTACAAGTTAACGAGCCGGCTGGGGGGCCCCGCCGCGGACACCAAGGCCGCACCCTTCGTTGCGACCTACCTGGCAACCTGTCGTCAGCAGTAGCCGGCTGCCGCCAACCTTAAGACAGGCTTAACTGATCTTTCATGTTCCGGTCCCCGGTGTTGCGGCTCGGCACCAGCTCGCATGACCACAAAATGTCAGGCAAATCGTTGAATTTTAATAAAAATGCTTGGATTTGCGCGCACCGGGACTCGATGGTTCGGCCCCCACTTAGGACGCCTGTGTGGCTGAAATGTCATAGGTCGCGGAACTGTCCTTTGTTACCCTTCGGAGGATTCTACGTAATATTTTTGTGAGTTGGGGGCGGAGATTATGAAGTCGGCATACACGGTCATTGCGTGCCTATGCCTGGCGGCAACGCCAGCATGTGCCGAGGTTTTTTCTATTAATGATGCTCTACGCCAGGCCATGCAGACCAACCCGGGTATCGGCGAGGCTTCGGCGAACCGGCGGGCGACGGAAAGCGAGCTACGGCAAACCCAAAGCACACTGCTGCCGCAGGTGCGCATTGACGCCAGCTATGGCCCGGAAAAATTCGATCAATCGCCGGGCTTCATTACCCCGAACATTCAGTCGGCGCCGACCGTTGGTTCAGGACCATGGCGCAATGGCAGCCAGGAATCGGTCGTCGTACGCCAGCTGCTGTGGGACGGTTTTTCGTCGATCTATGACGTCTGGCGCCAGACCGCGCGCGTCAATGCAGCTGCCTCCCGCGTCAAGGAGAGAACCGAGCTCTTGGCCCTCGACGCCGCCGAAGGCTACATCGACGTCGTGCGCTACATGCGGCTGGTCAGTCTTGCCCAGCAAAACGTCGCCAATCACGAGAAGATCTTTTCAAACGTGAACTCCCGCTTCTCGGGCGGCCGGGCCGGCGAAGGCGATCTGGAGCAAGCCCGCGAGCGCGTCGAGGCCGCCCGCGCGGCACTCGCCGAATTCCAGCGCAGCCTGGATGACGCCAGGGCGAAGTACCGCAAGACGGTTGGCCTTGAGCCGATCAATGTTCGCTTCCCTGCTCCTCTCGCGGGATTGCCGCACAGCCGCGACGAAGCGCTGGCGACCACCCTCCGGTTCAATTCGACGATCGCGGCGGCACAGTCCGACGCCGACGCCGCCAAGCATGCGTTCAAGGCCACGGACGGCACATTCGGCCCGAAATTCTATCTCGAGGGACGGGCAACCCATTACGACAACTCCTACCCTTACGTGGCGACCCCAGGAACTCCCTCCATTACGCATGAGGACTACAGCGGCAAGGTTGTGATGTCGTGGGACATCTTCCGCGGCGGCCAGGATGCCTGGAACAGGTCGGAGAAGGCCGAGCGCTTTACCGAAGCCACCATGCGCCACGCGCGCTTGCAGCGCGACGCGTATGAGTCGATCGACAAGGCGTGGAATGCCCGTACGATTACGGTCACACGCATCGCCGCTTTGACGCGTCAGCTGGAAGCGGACCGCAAGACCATCGTGGCGTTCCAGAAGGAATACGAACTCGGCCAGCGTTCGCTGATCGATCTCTTGAACGCGCAGAACCAGTTCTTCAACGCGTCGGTCTCGCTCACCTCAGCCCGCGGCGTCGTGGTTTTCGCCGACTATCAGCTGCTGGCCGCGATGGGCACCTTGATCGAGTACCTGAAGGCTCCGCCCCCGGTCGATGCTGCGCCGACGGACATGCTTTCGATTGGCCTGCCCCGCTACTCGTTCCCGACGCTTCGCGTGAACCTCCCGCAAACCGGGTCCGAGCCGCTGCGCGTCGCCGTTCCGGCGCCTGTCGCCCGTCCTGCCAAGACCTATGCGGCAGCCCAGCCGAAGGATGTTGGCTTTGCGGACCGCTTCACCGGCGCGACGACGACCGCAGCGGTGCCCGGTTCAGCGGAATGGATGCAGCAGCAAAAGACCGCTGCGGACGGCCCGAACGTCATTTACGCGGATCCGTCGGTCACGGCGAACGCGAGCTCCTATGCGTCGACCAAGCCCCACTGGCTGCTGTCGGCCTTCCCGAGCTCCTCTCGATAGCGACCGCCAACAAGCTCAGGACAGGACTGCCGGAAGGGCCCCAAGTCGGGGCCCTTTCGATTCCTTATTAATCGTTAAGATAAGTTTCGCTGAATTTGTTCGCTATTTGTTGTAGTCTGCCCGAAATCTAATGCGATTGCTGCATTTCCATTTTGCTTGTCGAGGTTTCAGTTGTTGTTTCGAACCCCCAGCGCGGCGGCCGACGCCGTCCGCCCCTCGCCGGATGACTCAACCTCAAAGCCTGTCGCGATAAATGGGCCACGCGCGCTGGGCGACGATCCCCTCACCGCATCGTTGACTTATCTTGCCGCCCATCACGGCCGCGCGGTCAGCCGCGAAGCTCTCCTCGGCGGACTTCCGATCACGGACGGACGCTTGTCCGTCTCGCTCTACGACCGCGCGGCAAGGCGCGCCGGTCTGGAGACCGAGGCCGTCAAGCGCGACATTTCAGACATTCCCGCGCTGGTCCTGCCGGCCGTCCTCGTCATGAAGAACGGCTCCGCGCTGATCCTTCTGGGTGTGGACCCGGCGAACAAGTCGATCAAGGTCGTTGATCCGGCGACGCCGAACAGCCCGCGCGTCGCCGACATCGCCTCGCTCGCCACGGACTATACCGGCTATGCGTTCCTGGTGAGAAGCGCGCCGCAGGCCGATGCGCGCGCCGTCGCCGCAGGCGACATCCCCAAGAGCCACTGGTTCTGGTCGGTGGTGAAGACGCATTGGCGCAGCTACGGGCACATCGCGGTCGCGGCCTTTCTGACCAACATCCTCGCGCTGGCGACGCCGCTGTTCACGATGAGCGTCTATGACCGCGTCATCCCCAACGGGGCGATCCCCTCCCTGATCGCGCTCTCGATCGGCATGGGGCTCGGCATCGTCTTCGATTTCATCTTCCGCATGGTCCGCAGCCGCATGATCGACGTGACCGGCAAGACCATCGACGTCGTGCTGGCGGCGAACATCTTCGAGCACGTGATGTCGGTGAAGATGGCGCAGCGGCCGACTTCGGTTGGCATCCTGGCCAATCAGCTCCGGGACTTCGACTCGGTGCGCGAGTTCTTCACCTCCGGAAGCGTGGTTTCGGCCACCGATCTGCTGTTCGCCATTCTCTTCGTTGGGGTGTTGTTCCTGATCGCCGGGCCGCTGGCCTGGATCCCGCTGATCATGCTGCCGCTGGTCATGCTGATCGGCTTCCTGCTGCAACGCCCGCTCGATCGCGCCATCAAGCGCCTGCAGGCCGAATCCGCCGCCCGGCACGGCGTGCTGGTCGAGTCCCTGTCCGGCCTCGAAACCGTCCGTGCGACCGGCGCCGAGGCCCGCATGCAGACCTTGTGGGAACGATCGGTTGCCGCGACCGCCCGATCCGGCGAGGACGTTCATTTCTGGTCGTCGATGTCGCTGACGAGCGCGAGCACGGCCCAGCAGATCACAAGCCTGCTCCTCGTCATCGTCGGCATTTTCCTGATCCTCGACGGCAAGCTGAGCGTCGGTGCGCTGGTCGCCGCAAACATGCTCGCCGGGCGCGTTCTGGCGCCAATCGCCGGGATCGCCTCGGTGATTACCAAGGGAACGCAGACGATCACGGCCCTCAAGGCGATTGACCGCATCATGTCGATCGAGCGGGAACGGTCGCCGACCCGGTCCTATGTCACAAGACGAATCGAAGACGGCAAGGTCGCCTTCGAGAACGTGACGTTCGCCTACCCCAACGCGCCGGGTAACGCGCTCGAAAAGGTCAGCTTCAAGATCGAGGGCGGAGAGAAGGTCGGCATCATCGGCAGGGTGGGATCCGGCAAGACCACGGTCGGCAGGTTGCTGCTCGGATTTTACGAACCGAAGGAAGGCCGCATCCTGGTCGATGGCGTCGACTCGCGCCAATACGATCCCTCGGATCTGCGCGCCGGCATCGGCTTTGCGATGCAGGATACCGACCTGTTCTTCGGCAAGCTGCGCGACAACATCGCCCTTGGCAAACCGGAAGCGACCGACGAGGAAGTCCTGCTTGCCGCGCGGCTCTCCGGCGTCGAAAGCTTCATTGCCGGCCACCCGATGGGCTATGACATGCCCATCTCGGAAGGCGGCCGCAGCCTGTCGGGCGGCCAGAAGCAGGCCATCGGGCTCGCGCGCGTTTTGATCCGCAAGCCTCGCGTGCTCTTTCTCGACGAGCCGACGGCGCACTTCGATATTCGCAGCGAACAGGAATTCCTTGAGCGGCTCAAGGGCCTCAATGATGATCGCATGACCATCATCATTTCGACCCATCGCCTGTCATTGCTGAACATGGTCGATCGCTTGCTGCTGTTCGACAATGGCCGCCTGGTTGCCGACGGCCCGCGCGACAAGGTGCTCGCCCTGCTCCAGGGCCGGCCGGCGTCCGCGGCCCCGTCGCCGGAGAATACGATCCAGCCGAAATCCGCATAACGAGCAAATAAATTATGGCGTCTTCCGATTTCACATTTGCAAATGATATCCGGTCCGCGGCGCTGCTGCGCACGCCGCGCACCTCCCGCATGCTGCTGTGGACCTCTTGCGCGCTGCTTGCGACGTTCCTGATCTGGGCTCATTTTGCCGTGCTCGACGAGGTCAAGCGCGGCAGCGGCCGCGTCGTGCCGTCGCGGCAGATGCAGGTGGTTCAATCGCTCGAAGGCGGAATCGTCGGCGACATCCTGATCCGGGAAGGCGACATCGTTCAGCAGGGCCAGTCCCTGATGCGCATCGATGATACGAAATTCGCTTCCGAGTTCGGCGAAATCCGCGAGCGCCGCGCGGCGATGGCGGCGCGGGTGGCCCGCCTCGACGCCGAGGCCCGCGGCCGAGCCGAGATCACCTTCCCGGACGATCTCGACAAGATGGTTCCCGCCGCCGTCGCGACCGAGACCAGCGTGTTCAAGATGCGGGGTCAGAAGGTCGCACAGGACATCGACGTCCTCAACCAGCAGGTCACTCGCCTCTCCGGCTCCCTCAAGCTCCTGGAACGCGAGCAGACCCTGACGCGCAGGCTGTATGAGCAGAAGGTCGTGCCCGAGATCGAGATGCTGCGACTTGATCGGCAGGCAACCGAGATGAAGGGACAGCTGGCCGAAGCGCAATCGAAGATCGCGAACATCACCGCCTCGTTCCGCTCGCAGGCCGACGAGGACCTCGCCAAATCGCGTGCCGACCTCGCCGTGCTCGACGAGAATATCAAGTCCGCCCAGGACCGGGTGCGCCGCACTGATCTGAAGGCGCCGGTGCACGGTATCGTCAACAAACTGAACATCAGTACCATCGGTGCCGTCGTACAGCCGGGCGCCAACCTGATGGACATCGTGCCGCTGGACGACACGCTGCTGGTGGAAGGCCGGATTCGTCCCCAGGACATCGCGTTTATCCGTCCCGACCAGGACGCGGTGGTGAAGATCAGCGCCTATGATTCCTCGGTCTATGGATCGCTGAAGGGCAAGGTCGAACGCATCAGCGCCGACACCATTGTCGACGACAAGGCGGAAAAGACCGAACGCCAGGAGACCTTCTACCGGGTCATGGTGCGCACCGATAAGAACCATCTCGGCAGCGAACAGCATCCGCTGCCGATCATTCCGGGCATGGTGACCACGGTCGAGGTCCTGACCGGCGAGAAATCCGTGCTGGACTATATCGTGAAGCCCGCTCGCCTGCTGCGTGACGAGGCCCTGCGCGAACGCTGACCGGGACCACGGATTCCGTGGTTAACCGATCGTGACCTCGGTTCGTTCAATTTCGAACGAACCGGCAAACCCCGGATTGACCGCCTTTTCGTCATTCGAGGTGACGACCCCCTCCACTTAACTCCGCTTAAGCGGCCAAGGCGCCAGTTTGCGTCCCGATAACAGCGGGGACGCAGATCGACGCACAGACGTTGACGGTCCCCGACATTGGGGACGTCATATGAAGTCGCTGAAGTTTGCTTCGCCGGCGGTCATGGCCGCGGCTGCACTGACAATCGGTCTTTGCGTCACGCCTGCCGCGTTTGCCGCGGACGAGCTCTCTCTCGGAAAACCCGGCGCCGAGCTCGCGTCCGCTGCGGACGCCGCGTCGAACCGGCCGCCTGCCACCTTCTTCACCATCGCCGACGTCCTGGCCAAGCTCGACCGGCAGCGCGGACGTGGTCCGAACGCCATTCGCACCGCCTCGCTCACGCCGCCAAATACCGCGACCGACGCGGTGCCCGCGGCAAAGCCGCTTCCGCCTGTCGGCGCCGAGCCGTTTGGCCTGTTCACCTTCCGCGCACCGGAAAACGGCCTGTGGCGCAAATGGCGCGGCCTCGAATCCGATCTCGCAAGGGAGCAGAGCGTGCTCGAGCAATGCCGGGAGAGCGCCGCCGGCTGCCCATCGCAAGCCGCGCAATTCCTTCGCCTGATCGGCGCGGTCAAGTCCAAATCCGGACGCGACCGGCTGGATGAGGCCAACCGCGCCGTCAACCAGGCGATCCGCTATGTCAGCGACTTCGCCCAGCACGGCGAGCCCGACCGCTGGACCGCCCCGCTCGCCACCTTTGCGACCGGCAAGGGCGACTGCGAGGACTATGCGATCGCAAAATACATCGCGCTCAGCGAAGCCGGCTTCCCGCGCGAGGATCTGCGCCTCGTGCTGGGCCGCGATCGCGCCATCCGCCAGGATCATGCCGTGCTGGCGGCGCGGCTGGATGGCCATTGGCTGATCCTGGACAGCCGCCGCTCCGAACTGATCGACGACGGCGAGCTCGGCAACTTCACGCCGATGTTCGCGATCAACGACCGCGGCGTGCAGCTGTTTGCGGCACCTTACGCCAAGCGGCTCCCGCTCGGCGATGAACTCGACGCGGCGCCGGCGGCCGCCAATGCGGCGGAGACCGAATGGACCGGCGTGGAAGCGCTGGACGCGGCAAGCCCGCTCTTGGGCTTCCTGCCCGTGCTGATGTGATTGCGCGCGAGAAAGGCGACAATTCAATCAACAAAAAATCCGCGGAGAGGTCTCCGCGGATTTTCGATTTTGCTGCAAGCCTGGCCTAGAAAATATGAACGTTCGTAGCCGCCGGCAAGCCGGTGCTCACATGTGCGAGGTCCACCTTGTCGGAGCCTGTGCCATTTGCCGAGTACCAGAGCTCCTGAGTGGTATTGTTGAAGAAGAACTTGTTCGTGCTTGCACTTTCGTTCCAGGCGCTGGCGTTGTTCTCGGTCTGGCCGGTGACTGCCGATGACGTGAACTGACCAGCGGTAAGGGCGTTTGAAGCGCCCGTCGGCAGGCTCAGACCAGCCACGTCGAGAAGGAGCGTATCACCGCTGTTGAAATCACTGACGATTTCGTGGGCGCTGAGATTGAGAACAAACTTGTCGTCCCCACCATTGCCAGTGAGCGTCTCGTTGGTTGGTCCGGCGACAATGACATCATTGCCGGCCGTGCCCATCAGGGTCGTGGTGCCATTGATGTTGATATTGATGGTGCTCGACGCCGTGTCGCCGTCACCGTCAATCGTCGACACGTTGAAGCTCAGATCCTCGGAGACGTTCGTGGTCGACGAAACTCCGACGCCAACCAGGTCGACCTTGCCGCTGCCTGTCACGTCCGTGAACTGGACAGTGTAGAGCTGCAGGCCGGCCGGCGCTGTGGGCGTCGACCATTCGGTGGCGACCGTGGTGTGGGTGGAAGGATCGAAATCACCGGATACCGATGTGATGGAGGCGGCGTGCACTCCGTCCCAATAGGAGACGACGTAGTGGATTTTGTCGCCGCCGGCGTAGTGCGAGAACGTGTAGTTCGCGACCGATTCGTTTGCCGGCGGATGGAACGCGGCGTTGCCGACCGGGCTGGCGATTGCGCCGCTCGTGAAATCGAACAGCAGCTTTTCATTGGGGTCGAAGTTATTGTTGTCGACGCCCCAGCCGCTGGTTGATCCGTTCACACCGCCTTGGCCGCCGCCGGAGGTCGTGCCCGAAACAACCGCCAGCTGATCGGTGTTCGAGGAAAGAACCTGCTCTTCCGATGGTCCCGAGCCGAAGGAGGATGAACTGCCGACATTCTGGATCGTTGTCTCCGTGAACGGCTGAAGCAATGTGAATAGATAGTGACCGGTTGTGTCATCCAGATTCAGCGTGAAGATATTATTCGCTGCCGACGGAGCCGCACCGATATAGGCCGTCAAATTCTGTCCAAGTGCGTCGATGGAATAGTGCACGGCCTGGCCATTGAACGTCAGGCCGGCCGGCGCCGTGTTTCCAGTCAAGGTGAAGTCATATGCGCCAAAACCATCGGCGCCAGAAAACACGGGTAGGTTACCGACCACGGACATTCCCGCGTAATCGGCAATGATTCCATGCTCGATCGTGCCGAAACTCGGGCCGTCGTCGAGGAAGCTGATATGCGTGCTGATGTCGGCGGTGGCCGTCACATGATCGCCATCGGCGTCCGTCAACGTGACCGTCGCGCCGATCTTGCCGGCCGTCATCGTCAGCAGATCGTTCGAACTGGCGGTGCTGTTGTGGTGGAGCGAGAGATAGTCCGCCACATAGAGCTGGCCGGTGATCGGATCGATGGCGATCGCGAACGCCGTTTGGCCCGTCAGGCTGGGGTTGGCGACATCGTTGCCCACCGTACCGATGATCCGGCCGCTGGCATCCAGCGACAGCGCGATCCCTGTGCCATCCGTCAATGTCAGACCTGACGCAGCGCTGAGGACGCTCAACGCGTAGGTCGTAGACCCCGCGCCGTCAGAGCCGAAGCTGCCGCCGGCCACCGTCAGGATGCTGCTCGCGCCCGTCGAGGCAAAGCTGAGCGCACCGTTGTCAAGCGACGCTGCCGACACATCGGTGTCGACGCCCTTGTTCGCAACCGTGCTGAACAGCGCGGCGACAGTGCTGGCGGCACCGTTGAACGTGATCGCAGTGGAGCCGAGCACGTCGCTCGCGCCGGCGATGGTCTGCACGCCGGGCGTCTCGTCCACGCCGATCGTAGCTGCGCTCACAGTCGCCGTCGGCGCCGTCGGGCCGCTGTCCTGGATCGTGAACACGCCGGTGCCGAGGTCGAGCGGCGTCGACACGCTGTCGCCGTCGGCATCGACGATGGTCTGCACCACCTGCAGCAGGTTGGCGCTCGAGAGCGTCAGCGTCGCGGCATCGTCCGCATTGTTCGGATCGGAGTGCCAGACGTTGTTGACCTGGGTGAAGGTCACGATCCCGGTTGCGGGATCAATGGTGATCGTAAAATAGGTCGTCGCGCCAACCGAACCGGTGATGGTGTTGCCGGACTGGTTCAGCAGAATCTGCGTACCCTGTCCGATACCATCGCCGTCGCCGGCAGTCTTGTCGGTCGCATCGAGCGCATAGAGGCCGGAGGCCACGTTCGAGCCCGTCAGCTTCAGCGTGTAGGTCGTCGAACCCGCACCGTCGCTGCCGTAGCTGCCGCCGGTGAAGTTGTCGGAGAAGTTCGCCGTCACGGAAACAAGCCCGTTCGGCGCCGTGCCGCCGGCGGTGTCGGTGCCAACAGGGCGCGTCTCGTCCAGCACGAGGGTGTCGGTCGGACCGGTCACCGTGCCGGCGGTCGGACCGCTGTCCTGGATCGTGAACACGCCGGTGCCGAGGTTCAGCGGCGTCGTCACGCTGTCGCCGTCCGCATCGGTGATGGTCTGCACCACCTGCAACAGATTGGCAGCCGACAGGGTCAGCGTCGCCGCATCGTCCGGGTTGGTCGGATCGGAGTGCCAGATATTGTTAAGCTGGGTGAAGGTCACGATGCCGGTCGAAGGATCGATCGTGATCGTGAAGTAGTTGGTGCCGCCGACCGAGCCGGTGATGGTGTTGCCGACCTGGTTCAGCAGGATCTGCGCACCCTGCCCGATGCCATCGCCGTCGCCGGCGGTCTTGTCGGTCGGATCGAGCGCATAGAGGCCGGAGGCCACGTTCGCACCGGTGAGCTTCAGCGTGTACGTCGTGCTGCCAGCACCGTCGCTGCCGTAGCTGCCGCCGGTGAAGTTGTTGGAGAAGTCCGCCGTCACGGTGTCGAGCCCGGTCGGGGCTGTGCCGCCGGCGGTGTCGCTGCCAACCGGACGGGTCTCGTCCAGCACGAGGGTGTCGGTCGGACCGGTCACCGTGCCAGCGGTCGGGCCGCTGTCCTGGATCGTGAACACGCCGGTGCCGATGTTGAGCGGCGTCGTCACGCTATCACCATCGGCGTCCGTGATGGTCTGCACCACCTGCAGCAACTCAGGGCGCGTCAGCGTCAGCGTCGCCGCATCGTCCGGGTTGGTCGGATCGGAATGCCAGATGTTGTTGACCTGGGTAAAGGTCACGATCCCGGTCGTCTCGTTGATCGTGATCGTGAAGTAGGTCGTGCCGTTCGCCGAACCGGTGATCGTGTCACCGACCTGGTTGAGCACGATCTGCGCACCCTGCCCGATACCATCGCCGTCGCCGGCGGTCTTGTCGGTTGGATCGAGCGCATAGAGGCCGGAGGCCACGTTCGAGCCCGTCAGCTTCAGCGTGTAGGTCGTCGACCCAGCACCATCGCTGCCGTAGCTGCCGGCGGTGAAGTTGTTGGAGAAGTCCGCCGTCACGGTGTCGAGCCCGGTCGGCGCCGTGCCGCCGGCGGTGTCGCTGCCAACAGGACGGGTCTCGTCCAGCACCAAGGTGTCGGTCGGACCGGTCACCGTGCCTGCCGTCGGGCCGCTGTCCTGGATCGTGAACACACCGGTGCCCACGTTGATCGGCGTCGCAACGCTGTCGCCATCCGCATCGGTGATGGTCTGCACCACCTGCAGCAGATTGGCGGCCGAAAGCGTCAGCGTCGCGGCATCGTCCGGGTTGGTCGGATCGGAGTGCCAGATGTTATTGACCTGGGTGAACGTCACGATCCCGGTCGTCTCATTGATCGTGATCGTGAAGTAGGTCGTGCCGTTCGCCGAGCCGGTGATCGTGTCGCCGACCTGGTTGAGCACGATCTGCGTACCTTGGCCGATGCCATCGCCGTCACCGGCGGTCTTGTCGGTCGGATCGAGCGCGTACAGACCGGAGGCGACGTTGGCACCGGTCAGCTTCAGCGTGTAGGTCGTCGACCCAGCACCATCGCTGCCGTAGTTGCCGGCGGTGAAGTTGTTGGAGAAGTCCGCCGTCACGGTGTCGAGTCCGGTCGGCGCCGAGCCGCCGGCGGTGTCGCTGCCAACAGGACGCGTCTCGTCCAGCACGAGGGTGTCGGTCGGACCGGTCACCGTGCCCGCGGTCGGGCCGCTGTCCTGGATCGCGAACACGCCGGTGCCGACATCGATCGGCGTCGTCACGCTGTCGCCGTCCGCATCGGTGATGGTCTGCACCACCTGCAGCAGGTTCGCGGCCGACAGCGTCAGCGTCGCAGAATCGTCCGGGTTGGTCGGATCGGAGTGCCAGATGTTGTTGACCTGGGTGAACGTCACGATCCCGGTCGTCTCGTTGATCGTGATCGTGAAGTAGGTCGTGCCGTTCGCCGAGCCGGTGATGGTGTCACCGACCTGGTTGAGCACGATCTGCGTACCTTGGCCGATGCCATCGCCGTCGCCGGCGGTCTTGTCGGTCGGATCGAGCGCGTAGAGGCCGGAGGCCACGTTCAAGCCCGTCAGCTTCAGCGTGTAGGTCGTCGAGCCAGCACCATCGGAACCATAGTTGCCGCCGGTGAAGTTGTTGGAGAAGTCCGCCGTCACGGTGTCGAGTCCGGTCGGCGCCGAGCCGCCGGCGGTGTCGCTGCCAACAGGACGCGTCTCGTCCAGCACCAATGTGTCGGTCGGACCGGTCACCGTGCCCGCGGTCGGGCCGCTATCCTGGATCGTGAAAACGCCGGTGCCGACGTCCAGCGGCGTCGTCACGCTGTCGCCGTCCGCGTCGGTGATGGTCTGCACCACCTGCAACAGATTGGCAGCCGACAGCGTCAGCGTCGCAGAATCGTCCGGATTGGTCGGATCGGAATGCCAGATGTTGTTGAGCTGGGTGAAGGTGACGATCCCCGTCGAGGGATCGATCGTGATCGTGAAGTAATTGGTGCCGCCAACCGAGCCGGTGATGGTGTTGCCGACCTGATTCAGCATAATCTGCGCGCCCTGCCCGATGCCATCGCCATCGCCGGTGGTCGTGTCGGTCGCATCGAGCGCAAACAGGCCGGACGCCACGTTGGCGCCGGTGAGCTTCAGCGTGTAGGTCGTGTTGCCCGCGCCGTCGCTGCCGTAGCTGCCGGCCGAGAAGTTGTTCGAGAAGTCTGCCGTCACAGAATCAAGGCCGGTCGGCGCCGTGCCGCCCGCGGTGTCGGTGCCAACAGGACGCGTCTCGTCCAGAACCAACGTATCCGCCGCCGCGATCACCGTGCCCGCGGTCGGACCGCTATCCTGGATCGTGAACACACCGGTGCCGAGGTTCAGCGACGTCGTCACGCTGTCGCCGTCGGCGTCCGTGATGGTCTGCACGAGCTGCAGCAGTTCGGGGCGCGTCAGCGTCAGCGTCGCGGCGTCGTCCGGGTTGGTCGGATCCGAGTGCCAGATGTTGTTGAGCTGGGTGAAGGTCACGATGCCGGTCGAGGGATCGATCGTGATCGTGAAGTAATCGGTGCCGCCGGCCGAGCCGGTGATGGTGTTGCCGACCTGGTTCAGCAGGATCTGCGCACCCTGCCCAATGCCATCGCCATCGCCGGTGGTCGTGTCGGTCGCATCAAGGGCGTACAGGCCGGACGCCACGTTGGCGCCGGTGAGCTTCAGCGTGTACGCCGAATTGCCCGGGCCATCGCTGCCATAGCTGCCGCCGGCGAAGCCGTTCGAAAAATCCGCCGTCACGCTGTCGAGGCCGGTCGGCGCCGTGCCGCCCGCGGTGTCGCTGCCGACAGGACGCGTCTCGTCGAGCACAAGCGTGTCCGTCGCGCCGGACAGCGCGCTCGCCGTCGGGCCGCTGTCCTGGATGGTGAACACACCGGTGCCGAGGTCGAGCTGCGTCGACACGTGGTCGCCGTCCGCATCGGTGATGGTCTGCACCACCTGCAGCAGGTTGGCCGCAGAGAGCGTCAGCGTCGCTGCATCGTCCGGGTTGGTCGGATCGGAATGCCAGATGTTATTGAGCTGGGTGAACGTGACGATACCGGTCGTCTCGTCGATCGTGATCGTGAAGTAGTTGGTGCCGCCAGCCGATCCGGTGATGGTGTCACCGACCTGGTTGAGCACGATCTGCGTACCCTGCCCGATGCCATCGCCGTCGCCGGCGGTCTTGTCGGTCGGATCGAGAGCGTACAGACCGGAGGCGACGTTCGCACCGGTGAGCTTCAGCGTGTAGGCCGTGTTGCCCGCGCCGTCGCTGCCATAATTGCCGCCGGTGAAGTTGTTGGAGAAGTCCGCCGTGACAGTGTCGAGGCCGGTCGGCGCGGTGCCGCCCGCGGTGTCGCTGCCGACAGGCCGCGTCTCGTCCAGCACAAGGGTGTCGGTCGGGCCGACTACCGTGCCCGCCGTCGGGCCGCTGTCCTGGATCGTGAACACACCGGCGCCGAGATCAAGCGGCGTCGACACGCTATCGCCGTCCGCGTCGGTGATGGTCTGCACCACCTGCAACAGGTTGGCGCTCGAGAGCGTCAGCGTCGCGGCATCGTCCGGATTGGTTGGGTCGGAGTGCCAGATGTTGTTGACCTGGGTAAAGGTCACGATCCCGGTCGTCTCATTGATCGTGATCGTGAAGTAGGTCGTGCCGTTCGCCGAGCCGGTGATGGTGTCACCGACCTGGTTGAGCACGATCTGCGTACCCTGCCCGATACCATCGCCGTCACCGGCGGTCTTGTCGGTCGGATCGAGCGCATAGAGGCCGGAGGCGACGTTGGCGCCGGTGAGCTTCAGCGTGTAGGCCGTGTTGCCCGGGCCGTCGCTACCGTAGCTGCCGGCCGAGAAGTTGTTCGAGAAGTCCGCCGTGACGGTGTCGAGGCCGGTCGGCGTGGTGCCGCCCGCAGTGTCAGTGCCGACAGGACGGGTCTCGTCCAGCACCAACGTATCCGCCGCCGCGATCACCGTGCCGGCGCTCGGGCCGCTGTCCTGGATCGTGAATACGCCGGTACCGACATCGAGCGGCGTCGTCACGCTGTCGCCGTCCGCATCGACGATGGTCTGCACCACCTGCAGCAGATTGGCGCCAGACAGCGTCAGCGTCGCCGCATCGTCCGGATTGGTTGGGTCGGAGTGCCAGATATTGTTGAGCTGGGTGAATGTCACGATGCCGGTCGAGGGATCGATCGTGATCGTGAAGTAATTGGTGCCGCCAGCCGAGCCGGTGATCGTGTTGCCGACCTGGTTCAGCAGAATCTGCGCGCCCTGCCCGATGCCGTCGCCGTCGGCGGTGGTCGTATCGGTCGCATCAAGCGCGTAGAGACCGGACGCCACATTCGCGCCGGCGAGGTTCAGCGTGTAGGTCGTGTGGCCCGGGCCGTCGCTGCCATAGCTGCCGGGCGTGAAGTTGTTGGAGAAGTCTGCCGTCACGGAATCAAGGCCGGTCGGCGCTGTGCCGCCCGCGGTGTCCGCACCAACCGGACGGGTCTCGTCCAGCACTAGCGTGTCAGTTGCACCGGTCACCGTGCCGGCGGTCGGGCCGCTGTCCTGGATCGTGAACACACGGGTGCCGACATCGAGCGGCGTCGACACGCTGTCGCCGTCCGCGTCGGTGATGGTCTGCACCACCTGCAGCAGGCTCGGGCTCGACAGCGTCAGCGTTGCCGGATCGTCCGGATTCTTCGGGTCAGAATGCCAGATGTTGTTCGACTGCGTGAACGTGACGATACCGGTCGACGGATCAATCGTGATGGTGAAATACGTCGTCCCGCCGGCCGAGCCGGTGATCGTGTTGCCGGACTGGTTGAGGACGATCTGCGCGCCCTGTCCGATGCCGTCGCCGTCAGCAGTGGTCGTGTCGGTCGGATCCAGCGCGTAGAGACCCGAGGCCACATTCGAGCCGGTGAGCTTCAGCGTGTAGGCGGTATGGCCGGGTCCGTCGCTGCCGTAGCTGCCGGACGTGAAGTCGTGGGAGAAGTCCGCCGTCACGCTGGCAAGCCCGCTCGGCGCAAAGCCGCCCGGCGTGTCGCTGCCGACCGGGCGCGACTCGTCCAGCACCAGCGTTTCCGCCGGCCCTTCCTTCTGGATCACCGTGCCGGCCGTCGGACCGCTGTCCTGAATTGTGAACACGCCGCCACCGAGGTTGATCGGCGTTGTCACGCTGTCGCCGTCCACGTCAGTGATGGTCTGCACCACCTGCAGCAGGCTGGCGCTGGAGAGGGTCAACGTCGCCGCGTCATCCGGGTTGGTCGGATCGGCATGCCAGATGTTGTTGACCTGGGTGAAGGTCACGATCCCGGTCGTCTCGTTGATCGTGATCGTGAAGTAGATCGTGCCGTTCGCCGAGCCGGTGATGGTGTCACCGGACTGGTTCAGCACGATCTGCGCACCTTGCCCGAAATGGGCCGGGTTGGTGTCGGTCGGATCAAGCGCATAGAGGCCCGACGCCACGTTCGTGCCGGTGAGATGCAGTGTGTAGGCAGTGCTGCCGGCACCGTCGGCGCCGTAGCTGCCGCCGGTGAAATTGTTGGAGAAGTCCGCCGTCACGCTGGCGAGGCCGGTCGGCGTCGTGCCGCCCGCGGTGTCGCTGCCGACAGGGCGCGTCTCATCCAGCACCAGCGTGTCGGTCGCGCCGGTCACCGTGCCCGCCACCGGACCATCGTCAAGGATCGTCAGATGCGAGCCGACATCGACGCTCGCACTGGCCGACTGATTGTTGTTGTCAGTCACGGTGGCGGTCAGCGTGATCAGACCCGACGCCAGCGTGATCCCTTCATTGAAGTTGCCCGGTGTTGCCTCATGAACCGCGCGCAGATCGGTCAGCGTCACATGACCCGTACCGTCAACCGAGACCGTGAGGACCAGATCGCCACTGATCGCCGTGCGCCCTTCCACGACGCCGGCCGCGTTGACCGTCAGCAGAACGTGCTGACCGGTCGCCGAATCGATCAGACCGGAATCTTCGTTGGGTGTCGTGACCGACAGCGCATAGGTCAGCGACTGCTGGCCGCCCGGTACCGTGACGTTGAACGACACCTGCACAGACGCGACCGTTGCCCCTGCGGGTCCGAGCCCCGAACCGGCGACACCATGGTTGGTGGCCGCGGTCAGGAAGCTCTCGTCGACAATCAGCGCCGACAGGGGATTGCCGGAAATGATCGGAGGCGGAGCAACGCCCAGCACGAAGCCGGTCGGCGGCGGCGGGGTCACGAGGTTCGGCAACTCTTCCTGCGGCGCCAACACGTTGGTCGGCACAGGAGCTAGCGGATCAATCGCGAACGGACTGAAATTCGCGCCGCTCGCCTGCGCGTTGCCGTTCGAGTTGCCGCCATTGTCGGCCGCCGGCAACACCGAGGCGTCCGTGCTAATCGGAAAAAGAGTCGCGAATTCCTGGACCGAGACCTCGCGCCCCGGCGCCATCTCGATCGTAACATTCTTCTGCCCATCCGCACGGGAGTCGAAGAACGGCTCAACCGTGACCGTCGACTGGTTGTCGAACAGGATGATCAGCTTTTCGCCGACGTGAACCAGCGTGATCTTTTCATTGGCGATCGACGAAAAGTCGACCTTCACCTTCTGGTCGTATCCAAGATTGACGACCACCGCCTGATCGGTCAGCGGCTTGGTCAGCTTGTAAATTCGTACGGGAGCCGAATTGGTGGAATTGCCGGTGCCGGTTGCCTGAGCGACCTGAAACGAACCCTGCATTATCAACTCCGCAAAATGCGATTAGAGGAAAAATTGTAGAAAAATTTAGTTTTAGGCTATTGTTAACCCTCCCCGCGGTCAAGAAATGTATTTGGTTAATCAATGCTTTCCGTGGAAGTGTGGTAAAGATCGGACAGGTCGAAGCTGAAAGAACAACGGCTTAGCCGGATTAACTTGGCCGAAAGCAGTATTTCCCCGGCCCCGTTCGTCCTTCCCGGCGATTTGGAGCAGCAGTCGATGCGGGTGATTCTTCAGGCGTGTGCCGCTGTCTTGATTTGGGGCTGTTTCGGCGCGGCGGCCGCGCAAGCCCCTGCACAACCCGTCCCGCAGGAGACCACGGTGGAGCGCCAGGTTCGCGCCCTGGCCAACCGGGACACCCAGATTGGCCTCTACCTCAACGTGTTACCTGATTGCACGTCGGGGCCGCTGCCGACCATCCGCCTGGTCACTGCGCCGGCTGCCGGAAAGGTGGTAGTGAAGTCGGCGAAGGCGAAGGCCACCAATTACAAGGCCTGCCTGGCGCTTGAGGTGCCGGCCTATGTCGCCTTCTACAAGGCGCCGCCGGAATTTCTCGGCGACGACGCCCTGACCATCGAGGTCAAGTACCAGGGCGGCCGAACCGAAATTCAGAAGATCACCGTCAAGGTCAGCGGCCCGGGAGGCCAGCAAAAGATCTGACCGGGCGGCTCGAAAGCGGATGTCCCTGAATGCTCGCGCAGACCGGCCGCCTTAGAGCGGCTCGCCGTCGGCAGAGTCCTGCTCCTGCACCTCGCTCGGTGCGGAGGCCGGCTGGCCGAGCGAAGCCCTATCCTCGTGGCAATCGCTGATTCGGCGGGCGACCACCCGGTCGGTCCGCGGCGCCTGACCAACATTGGTCTTGTTGACCTCGGTATAGGCCTCGTCGCTGAGAACCGTGATGACGGTGCTGACCGGCCCGAGATAGTCGCAGCGGTTGGAGAAAACGTACTTGTTGTTGATCTTCTCCGGCCGCGAAGAGTGGCAATTTCCAACGGACGGAGATGCGAAGGTCGCCTTCATCGCCTGGGTCGGATCGACACAGCGCGTCATTTCGCGCTCGAGCAGCGTTTGCCGGACGTTCGAGGACGTGGCGATTTCCAGCGTCCGCACGAAGCGCCACATTCCTTTTCGGAAGGTCGGCCCGCTGAATCCCTCCTCCGCCACGGCGCTCGAGGCGGCGAGCACGGACACGGAAAGCGCGGTCACGACGCCAAGCGCGGATGCGAAGATCTTCGACGGGGCGAAGCCCTCACGCGATGTCATTTATTGAATCCCTAACCGGCCGATTGACGCGGATCGCGTGACTTCGCTTGAAGCACGTCCAACCTCACATCATTCAGGAGCATTTCGTGTTAAGACCCCGTAAATGCTCGGCCTTTGCTCGAAGCTCTCACCAGCTCTTGCGCCAAACACGGTGAATGCCCGGTTGCTTCAGGCGGGGCAGCTTCGGCGACAAAGGAAGCGCAGCGTCTACGCCGTTGGGGACGAATGGACGCCTCGTCCGCCGCCACCCGCCGTCTGATTGCCAGCTAGTGCTGCAAAGCCGCCGCAGCGGACTTGTCAGTCTTGGCCTCTGACTTGGCCTCTGACTTGGCCTCAATCTTGGCCGCGCTACCGTCGTCGCAGTCGCCAATCCTTGTCGCGACGACCGTGTCGGTCCGGGGATGCTCTCCGGTGCTGATCTCGTTCAGCTCGGTATAGGCCTCGTCGCTGCGCACGGTGATGACGGTGCTGACCGCCCCCATGTAATCGCAGCGGCGTCCGAACGTGTATTGATTACCAACCTTCTCCGGCTTGTCCGAGACGCAGCTTCCGATCGATCCCGAGGCAAAGGTCGCCTTCATGGCGTGGGTCGGGTCGACGCAGCGCGTCGTCTCCGCGTTGACCACCCGATACTTGAAGTTCTTGTTGGCGGTCCTGACCACATCGAGCGTTCGCACGAAGCGCCACAGACCTTTGCGGAAGCTCGGGCCAGAAAAGGCTTGATCGCCCTGAGCCGGCGCTGCCGCCGCTGCCCGACCGTTCGCCGGTTGAGCTTGAGTCTCCGCATGAGCTGCCAGCGCAGGCAATGAGACAATCATCAGGGTCAGTAGCGAACGTACAATGCCACCACGGAAGTCCATTCCTACCCCCGATGTCCGTCCGAATGCGTTCGTGATGCGATCCGGTCAGCTCATTGAAGCAATCTCCGGAACACGACTCAATACATCACACCACTTGCAGGGCGAATTGTGGCCAGTAAAGATGCATTAACGCTACCGGGCAGCTTGCAGCCGAATTCAGACTTACTGCAGCAAAGTTGCAACACCTGACACGCCATTCGCATTGGCGCCGGCCGATCTCCCCGCACCGCACTGGGCAGAGGTTTGACCTCCGAAGTTTTTTTTGCTCATTTAGCGCGAGATATTTTCCTCAATTACTTAGCCTATCGCTGGACGAGGGGGCACAGATGCGTATTCGGTTTGGCTACACGGTCGCAGGCATTTTGGCTTTGGGCACAACGCTGTTCGGCAACTCCGGGCCGGCGGCGGCAGCGGACCTTGGCCTGGTCACAAAAGCACCGGTCGGCACCTGCACCGAGATCGTCTTCACCTGCGAGAACGGCCATCAATATCCGCTGTGCCCGCGCGCTGTGTCGGTCGAGGGCGAAGTGGTCACGGCCTCCCTGCTCACCGGCCGTGGCGGCATCCATGTGCGGCACGTTCCGATGGGCGTCGGCTATCGCTATGCGGGCCGCGGCGTCTGGCTGGACGGCTTCCGGGAAAACGCGCTGCTCAACTTCGGCAAGCGTCACCAGGTGGCCTGCACCATCGCGCATTCATGAGTGCGTGCTCTGCGTCGCTCCAATGGGCGTGACGCAGAGCACCTCAAGCAGCCGAACTCTCCTCACCCCTTGGTGCGGAGCACGGCGCGCGACGAGCGGGAGAACATATAAGCCTTCGGATTGACGTAGACCGGGCAGCGGTCCTGCCACTGATACAGCTGCCAATTCCATTTCCAGCAGCCCGATACGATCTGGGGCTCTTGCACGTAGTCCAGCCGGTACGGCGGATCGCCAAACGGATAGTAGTCGCCGCATCGCGCCGCCGTCGACGACAGAACGACGATTGATGCGGCCGCGGCAATGATCACAGAAAATGACTTGTTCATAACGCCCCTCGATCGAATGACGTGACCGCGCGAGAGTGCCAAATCCGCCGGTCGTTATCAAGGTGCCGGCCGCCTGCCCCGAGACGCCAACCGTCCGTTTACACGGCGCGATTCTGCGTCGGCGCGCGGCCGCCGCCATCGGCGACCAGTACCGCGCCGGTCACGAAGGACGCCTCGTCGGAGGCCAGGAACAGGCAGCACGCAGCGATCTCGGCGGGCTCGGCCATCCGTCCCAGGGCAATGCGTCGTTCGACGCCGCGAATCTCGGCATCGACAGTGGTGTCGTTCTGGTCCGCAAGCAGCTGCATTTCATGGGCGCTCATCGGCGTGCGCACCCAGCCTGGCGCCACCGCATTGGCGCGGATGCCGTCGGTGCCGTGCGCATAGGCCAGCGAACGCGTATAGGCGACGACGGCCGCCTTGCTGGCAGCGTAGCTTGCGCTATCCGGGCTGGCATTGAACGCGGCAACCGAGGCGACGTTCACGATCGCGCCGCCGCGCTGCCGGAGCAGCGGCAGCGATGCCCGACAGACGCGCATCGTCCCCGTGAGGTTGACGTCGAGCGTTTTGGCCCAGACCTCGTCGGAGACGCTGGCGGGCTGATCCGGCACGATCAGGCCTGCGGCGTTGACCACGATGTCGAGCCACGCCCCGCAGGCGGCGACGGCGTTGGCAATGTCGTCCGGACGCGTGACGTCGCCATGGACCGCCTGCCCTCCGCACTCCGCCGCGGCGGTCTGGAGCTCTGCTTCACCGAGCCCGAACAGCACGACGCGCGCGCCGCTCAACGCCAGCAGCGCCGCCGTCGCCCGGCCGATTCCCGTGGCGGCGCCGGTCACCAGCGCGGTCTTTCCGTCGAGCCGCGGCATCAGAGCATGATCCGGAAAGGTGGAAACCGGTTTTCCGAAAAGATCATGCTCATCTAGACTCCCCATTGCCGTTCGACGGCAAATCCGGTCTCCGGCAGCGTCGAGCCGCCGTCGACGACGATGGTCTGCCCGGTGACGTATTTGGCCTCGGCGGAGGCGAGATAGAGCATCGCGCAGGCGATGTCGTCGGCGCCGCCCATGTGCCCCATCGGAATAAAGCGCGCGAGCTTCGCCTTGTTCTCCGGCGCGCTCATGGTGCCGCGACCCGGCTTCTCGATGAAGCCGGCCTCGACGCCGTTGACCGTGATGCCGTCGCGCGCGAGCTCGAAGGCGGCACCGCGGATAAACGCGTTCACGCCGGCTTTCGCCGCCGAGTAATGCGCGCCGCCGCCCATCGCGACGCGCGCGGAAACCGAGGATGTCACGAGGATGCGCCCGAACCTGACGGCGCGCATGTGCGGAATGGAGGCCTGCGCGAGCCAGATGCTGGCGTTGAGGTTCAGCGCCAGCGTATCCTCAAGCTTCGCTTCATCAAGCTCCTCAAGCGATGACCACGGACAGCCGCCGGCATTGTGTACGACGATATCGAGCCGGCCATATTGAGCAGCGACGCGGTCGACCATCACGCGCAAGCTACTGCGGTCCAGCCGGTCGAACGGGACGCAATGCGCCGCCCGTCCATCGGCCACAAGTTCGCGCGCCAACGTCTCGGCCACATCAAGCGTCCGGTTGGCGATCACCACGGTCGCGCCGGCCTCTGCGAGCCGTCTCACGATGGCCGCGCCGATCCCCCTGCCGCCGCCGGTGACGATGGCGATCCGGCCGTCAAGATTGAACGGTAGCGCCTGCATCAGATCGCTCCTGCGCCGCGCAGCAAGTCGATGAACCGCGCCAACACCGCCGTGTGTGTGTCGACGTCGCGCGCGGACGTCGCCGGACACATCAGCAGCATGGTGTGGAACGGGGTCACCAGAATGCCCTCGTTGATGTAGAACGCATGCAGCAGGGTCTCGAGATCGGGTTGCCGGCCGGCAATGACGTCGGCGCCGCTGCGTGGCGGCTGCGGCATGAACATGATCTCGGCGCGCGCGCCGATCTGCGTGACGTGCCAGGGCAGACCGGCCGCTGTGATCAGCCGGCGCGCTTCCTGCGCAAGCCAGGTCGCGGTTCCGATCATCCGCTCGTAATTCGCAGAGGTCAGCACCTTCTCCAGCACCGCGCGCATGGTCGCGACCGTCAGCGCGTTGCCGGCAAGCGTGCCTCCGAATCCAAGATGCGCCGACTGCCGCTCCCGCGGATTGACGTGGGGGACGATCTTCCAGAGTCGCTCCGCGATCTCGTGGCTGAGACCAAACACGCCGGCGGGGATGCCACCCGCGATCGCCTTGCCAGCGACGAAAATGTCGGGATCGAGCCCATGGCTCTCCGTATAGCCGCCCGGCCCGCAGGACAGCGTGTGGGTCTCGTCGATGATGAGGACGGTGCCGGCGCGGCGGGTCAGGTCACGCAACGCCCGGTGAAAACCAGGATCGACCGGGATCATGCCGAAATTCGTCATCAGCGGCTCGGTCAGTACGCAGGCGACGTCGCCATGCGCCAGCGCCGCCTCCAGTCCCGCGACATCGTTGAATTCAACGACCCGGCTCACCGCATCATGATCGATGCCGTTGGGATGAATCATGTTGCGCAGGCCGACCCGGCCGTCGCGGATCTCGACATGCGCCTCCTCGACGCCGCCATGATAGCAGCCGGAGAACACCAGCACCTTGCGCCGGCCGGTGATCATGCGCGAGATTCGGATCGCCGCGCGGTTGGCATCGGTCGCTGACGTCGTCAGCGTCCAGTATTTCGGACCGAAGCGGCGGGACAGTTCGGCGCCGACCCAGATGCTGTCTTCCGTCGGCAGCATCATGGTCGCGCCACGCTTGAGCTGAGCGAGCGCAGCCTCGGTCACCGCCTCGGGCGCGTGGCCGCACATGCCGCCGGTGTCGCCAAGGCAGAAATCGATGTAGTCGCGGCCGTCGATGTCCCTGATATGCGCGCCCTGCGCCTCCTCGGCATAGACGGGGAAGCCGCCGGCCCAGCGCCGCATCCAGTGCGACGGGCCGCCGTAAAGGTAGTGCTGCCGTCCCTCCTGCCAGGCCGCGGCCGATCGCGGGTGCAGCGCGCGAAAACGCTCCTGCTCGGCATCGAGCAGTCGGTTCAGAACGCCCGTGCGTTCGGCGGTTGCAGCTGTCATAGCGCGATCCAGGCGGTCTTGAGGTCGGTATAGGCATCGAGGGCGTGCAGCGACTTGTCGCGTCCGAAGCCGGATTGCTTGAAGCCGCCGAGCGGCACCGTGATGTCGGCGCCGCCATAGGCGTTGACGTGCACGACGCCGGCCTTGATGGCGCGCACCATGCGATGCGCCGTCGACAGACTTGCCGTCCACACCGCCGATGCAAGTCCATAGGAGGTCGCATTGGCGAGCGCTGTGGCATCTTCCTCGCCCTCGAACCGCGTCACTGCCAGCACCGGGCCGAACACCTCCTCGCGCCAGACCTGCATCGACGGCGTCACCTCGGTGAGGATCGTAGGCGCCATGAAGTTGCCGCCGCTCTCGACGCGGATCTGTGCGCCGCCAACCAGCCGCGTCGCGCCCTGCACTTCCGCGCGGGCAACGGCATCCAGGTTCTTGCGCAACTGCGGTTTGCTCGCGATAGCGCCGATATCCGAGGTCAATTCGAGGGGATCGCCGACGCGGAGTTTGGCGGCGGCGTCGAGCAGCTCGGCCATGAAGCGATCGTAGATCGAGGACTGCACCAGCAGCCGCGATCCGGCCACGCAGACCTGGCCGGAGTTTCGGAAAATCCCGCTCGCCGAGACCTTGGCCGCATGCTTGATGTCGGGCGCATCGGCGAACACGATGTTGGGCGACTTGCCGCCAAGCTCGAGATGGACGCGCTTCAGGTTCGATCGCGCCGAGCATTCCAGGAGACGCCGGCCCACCGCACCCGAGCCGGTGAAGGCGAGCACTTCGACATCCATGTGCAGCGCAAGCGCCTCGCCGGCGGATGCGCCGCGGCCGGTGACGACGTTGAGCACACCATCGGGTAACCCCGCCTCGGTCGCGAGCTCGGCAAGCCGCAGCAGCGTCAGCGACGCGAGCTCCGGCGGCTTGACCACGACCGAATTTCCGGCGGCAAGCGCCGGGCCGATCTTCCACGCTCCGATCATCAGCGGGAAATTCCACGGCACGATCACGCCGACGACACCAAGCGGCTCGCGATGCACGAGCCCGAGCACATCGCCTGAGGTCGGCGCGATCTCGCCATAGACCTTGTCGATCGCCTCGGCGTAGTAACGGATGGTGCCGGCGGCCGAGAGCGGTTCGGCCTTGTAGGCCATGCTGATCTCGGTGCCGTTGTCGCGCACGCCGAGTACCGCAATCTCGAGCGCGTGCTGCTCGATGAGGTCGGCGAACCGCAGCAACACCTTCTTGCGCTGCGCCGGCGCCGCGCGCGACCAGCTGCCCTGCTCGAAGGCCCGCCGCGCGTGTCTGACCGCGGCGTCGACATCGGCCGCGTCGCCGTCAGCTATGCTGGTCAACACCTGGCCGTCGATCGGCGACACGACATCAAGCCGTGCCTCGCCGATCGCCGGCGCCGGCCGGCCGCCGATGAAGAGCTGCTGGGCCGGAATGACGGCCGCGCGTAGTCGATCGATCTGGGCTTGTTGCATGCGAGACAATTATGACGATGACAAAAGCGGCTTCCGAGCAAGACCGCTGCATGGCGCAATCCTCGCCAAATCAAGGCTTTGGCAGCAATCAACCGATAGGTGGATGTCACGGCAAGGCCGGTCCCCATAGCGTGATTGCACGATGGCCGAGCGCTCCGCCTGCGTTATGCAAACCGGTTGTCACCATCCCTTACGCCTGCCGGCGAGCCGAAGGTCATGCCTGAGATGACGCAGCCCCGCATTCTCCTGATCGGAACGGGAGACACCAAGGCCGACGAACTGCTGTTCATGAGCGAGTGCATCGCGCGCGCCGGTGGCCGAACCATCATGATGGACATCAGCGTGCTCGGCGATCCACCGTACCAGGTGGCACATGACAAGCACGCGGTGGCGGCCGCCGCACAGACCACGATCGAGGCTGTCGCATCGAGCGGCGACGAGAATTCCGCGATGTCGCTGATGGCGGTCGGCGCCGCCAATCTGGCGCGCGCGCTCGCTGAGCGCGATGCCATCGACGGCGTGATCGCGATCGGCGGCACGATGGGCACCGACCTTGCGCTCGACGTCGCGCAGGCGCTGCCGCTCGGCCTGCCGAAGCTGATCGTCTCGACCGTCGCCTTCTCGCATCTGATCCCGCCCGAGCGCGTCGCCGCCGATCTGATGATGATCCTGTGGGCCGGCGGCCTCTATGGCCTCAACGGCACCTGCACCGCCGTGCTGTCGCAAGCCTGCGGCGCGATCGTCGGCGCCGCCAGAAGCGCAATCAGGCCGCGCAAGGATCGGCCGGTCGTTGCGATCACCTCGCTCGGCAAGAGCTGCCTGCGCTACATGGTCGAGCTCAAGCCGCAGCTTGAGCGGCGCGGCTACGAGGTGGTCGTCTTCCACACCACCGGCATGGGCGGCCGCGCGATGGAATCGATCGCCGCCCAAGGTGGCTTTGCCGCGGTGCTGGACCTCAGCCTGCAGGAGGTCGCCAACCAGCTCACCGGCTCGGTGGTCAATTCCGGCGCTGACAGGCTGGAGAATGCGGGCAGAGCCGGGATTCCACAGATCGTCGCACCCGGGGCGATCGACATGGTCGACTTCCCGGCATGGCTTGGGGTTCCGAACGAGCTGTCGGATCGTCCATTCCACGCGCACAACCGGCTGCTTGCGTCGGCAACGTCGGGATCCACTGATCGCCAACGGATCGCCCGCGCGATTGCCGGGAAACTGTCCCAGGCCAACGCTCCCGTTGCCTTCGTGCTGCCCGCCGGCGGCATCCAGCAATGGGATCGCGAAGGCGAAGCCTTGCACGATCCCGACGCCCTCGCCGCCTTCGTCGACGCCATGCGGTCGGCGATCGAGGCGCCCGTCGAGCTGCACGAGATCAAGAATCACATCAACAGCGCCGCATTCAACGAAACGGTGCTCGGCATCTTCGACCGATGGGTCGCTGCCGGCATTGTCCCTCGCGGCCGCACCACGGCTGCCGCATGAGGAGGCCGCTTGCCCAGGCGCTGGTGCTCGACTTCGGCGGGGTGATCTCGAAGACATTGTTCGAGACCCATGACCTGACCGAGCGTACGCTCGGGCTCGCCCCGTGCACACTGAAATGGCTCGGACCGTTCGCGCCCGACAGCGATCCGCTCTGGACTTCCATGCAGCGTGGCGAAATTTCTGAGCGCGACTACTGGCTGACCCGCAGCCGAGAGGTCGGGCGCCTTGTCGGCGAGGACTGGCGCGACATGGAGACCTTCGTGAAACGTGCGCGCGGCGCCGATCCCGACACCGTGATCCGCCCCGAGGCAGAGCGCGCGATCACCCTCGCCGCCAATGCCGGGTTCCGGCTCGCCATTCTCTCGAACGAGCTCGACCTGTTCTACGGTGCCGATTTCCGCAGCCGTCTTTCTATCCTCAAGCGCTTCGACACCATCGTCGATGCCACGCATACCGGGATCCTGAAACCCGACCCTCGCGCCTACCAAAGCGTGCTGGACGAACTGGCGCTGGAGGCAGACAATTGCGTCTTCGTCGACGACCAGCGCCGCAACATCGCAGGCGCCGCCGCATGCAACATGCGCACGGTGCTATTCGATGTGCGCAATCCTGCCGCGTCCTACAGCGAGGCGCTGCGGCATTTCGGGCTGCAATTCGACTAAAGCGCTTTCGAGCGAAGTGGGTACCGGTTCGCGTGAAGAAAGCGCATCAAGACTAGAATCTGGAGCCCCGTCCCGATTCCATCGGAACGGAAAAGGCTCCAGCCGGACAGGGAACGATCATGCGCGACAGAAACTTCCTGGTTGAGAACAACGCCAAGCCGATCTGGCACCCGATGGCCCATCCCGCCGAGATGCGGGCGCAGCCGCCGCGGATCGTGATGAAGGGTGAAGGCGTTGAAGTCACCGATATCGACGGCAAGACCGTGATCGATGCGGTCGGCGGATTGTGGAATGTCAATCTCGGCTACAGCTGCGATCCGATCAAGCAGGCGATCGCGGACCAGCTCAGCGCGCTGCCGTATTATTCGGGCTTCCGCGGCACCTCGAGTGGGCCCTCGATCGAGCTCGCCTACGAGCTCACCGAATGGTTCAGGCCGGAAGGCATGGTGCGCGCTTTCTTCACCTCGGGCGGCTCGGACTCGGTCGAGACCGCGCTGCGGCTCGCGCGGCAATACTGGAAGATCAAGGGCCAGGCTGACCGCACCAAGTTCCTGGCGCTGAAGAAGGGCTACCACGGCACCCATTTCGGCGGCGCTTCCGTCAACGGCAACGCTAATTTCCGCCGCAACTATGAGCCGATGCTGCCCGGCGTGTTCCATATCCCCGCGCCATCGACCTATCGCAATCCCTTCAACGAGACCGATCCCGCAAAGCTCGCGCAGCTGTGCGCGGCGGCGATGGAGGAGGAGATCGCGTTCCAGGGCGCCGACACCATCGCCGCCTTCATCATGGAGCCGGTGTTAGGGGCCGGCGGCGTGATCGTGCCGCCGGACAGCTTCATGAAGCTCGTGCGCGAGATCTGCGAGCGTCACGGCATCCTGATGATTGCGGATGAGGTCGTCACCGGTTTCGGACGCACCGGCGCGTGGTCGGGTTCGCGGCTCTGGGGCGTGAAGCCCGACATGATGACGATGGCCAAGGCGATCACGTCGGGCTATTTCCCGCTCGGCGCGACGCTGATCGGCGAGCGGATCGCGGAGGCCTTCGAGGCCGATACGACCACGTTCGGCTCGATCGGCCACGGCTACACCTATTCCGGCCATCCGGTCGGCTGCGCCGCGGGCCTTGCGGCGCTCGCCGAGACCCGCCGCCTCAAGCTTGACGAGAATGCCGCCGCGCGCGGCGAGGAGCTTGCGCGCGCGCTCGCCGCGCTCAAGGCGAGGCATGCGCTGGTCGGCGACGTCAGGGGCAAGGGTTTGATGGCCGCGCTCGAACTGGTCGCCGATCGCGACAGCAAGAAGCCTGCCGACAAGAAGACGATGGCGAAGGTTGCCGACGCCGCCTACGAGGCCGGCGTGATGCTCCGCGTCTCCGGCAACAACCTGATCCTGTCGCCGCCCCTGATCCTGACGTCGGCCGACGTGAGGCGGATCGCCGAAGGAATCGACGCAGGGCTCTCAGCGGCTACCTGACACCGCACTCACACAGGCCATGGCGCGCTCGAACAGCGCGCCGTCCGCCTTGTCGCGGTCGAGGCACTCGGCCAGCGATATGGCCGACATCCGTTGGTCGGTGCAGAAGATGCGCATGAAGTCGGCCGCCAGCGCGACCTTGCGCGGCGCCGGTTGCCTCTCCCAGTCGCTGGTGCTCAGATAGAGCAAGGACGCATCGTCGGCGATGCTCTCGGCCGCCGCGCCACGCGCGGCTGGGCCGGTTGCCAACAGCGCCAGCAGCGCGCCGGCAGCCACTCCGATGCGATGCGCGCGGCCGCTCATTTGGTGTCCCTGGCATTCACCATCGGCGGCACGTCGAGCGCGGGATTGCGATCGAAGAAGTTGAACGGACGCAGCCGGAAGCCATGCCACAGGCCCGGCATGACCGGCCAATCCTCGGCGCGCGGCACGTGGCGGAAGCCGACCGTGTACCACAGCACGAGGTCGCGGTCCTCGATCGGCCGCTTCGCCGCCGTCCATTTCGGCAGGCCGTCGACCTCAGGGTTTCCGTTCGGATACATGCCCGCGGCATAGCGCTCGTCCCTGGCGTAGGCCGAGGTCCACAGCGTATAGGCGCTGAAACCGGCACGCAGCTGGATCGGATCGTCCTTGGCGAGCAGCGAGACGTCGGAGTGGCCGGGCATCAACTGATAGCTCGTGCGATAGCCGCGGCTGTTGGTCTTGCCCGTGCTCTCGATCCTGAACTGCGCCGCGTTCAGCGGCATCGTGATCGGCCCTTCGGTCGCAACCGGCCTGGTGTCGACCTGCCAGAGGCTCTTGCGCTGACCCTGCTCCAGCCGGCGGACATTGAAGCGATCCTCGACCAGCCGGTTCGCGGTGCCGTCGACGTCCATGTCGATCCGGAACGTCATGTAGTGATCGTGATTGACCGCGAGCAGCCGTTCGTCGACCAGCGTCCCAAAGGCGGTATCCTGCGCCGCCGTCGGGTCGCTCAGTGTCTTGCTCGCGACGCCCTTGGTGGCATCGATGCCGTAGGCGCCGAGCCGCACATCGATATTGCCGGCACGGTCGAACACGTAGTCCACCAGATAGTCGTAATTGCCGACCACCGGCGCCATCCGCACCACCAGCTCGTTGTTCGGCCGCACCTCGGCGGTGTTGTTGATCAGCTCGCTGTGGCGCCAGATCGGATCGCCGGTCGGGCGCTCGAAGATACAGACCGCGCCCTTGGACACGACCGGCGCACCCTTGGTATCCGAGATCGTCAGGTCGAGATAATGCGCGCCTTCGGGACAATCCACGCCGCGCTGCAATTCGCTGGAGAGCACGCCAAAGCCGTACTCGCCGATATCCATATAGGCGCGGAACGACCAGGTCGGCGCCGGATCCATATAGGGCACGAACATCTCGCTCGCCGAGATCTGATAGGCGATGTCGCGGAGCGTGCCGTGGTCATCGTAGCGGATCAGCGACAGCACGGCGCCGACGCGCGGCTCGAGACGGACATGGAACGACCAGTTGTCCCAGCGGACCTGACCGCCCTCCACCTTCACATTGCTGCCCTCGGGCGCGGTGATCTCGATCGGCTTCGGTGCCTTGCGATATGTTCCGGAGTCGGCATAGGCGTGCGAGGGCGTCTGCGGCGGTGGCGGCACCACGCCGAGATCGGTCACCGACAGCACCGTTTTGCTCTTGAGATCAACCTGGGCGAACAGGTTCTCGATCGGCTTGCCCCAGAGATTGTTGGCGGCGCCCGTGGTGTCAACACAGGGAACGTTGAGCAGGCGGCGGCCTTTCAGGGTCGGGTCGCTCACCGGACCGACCGTCAGCGGCAGACACATGACGTTGCGGAAATCGGTGATGCCGCGCTTGGCCATCGCGGCGATCCAGCGCTGGTCCTGCTTCGGCAGGTCGCCAGCGGAGATCAGCTCGTCGATGGTCAGCGCAGCCTCATGATCCCTGACTTCCTGCCAGCCGAGCAGGCTCCGCGCGGCGAGATCGATATGCGCCTCGTAGAGATGCCCGCCGCTCAGCAACGTGGCGCTGGCCCGGCGCGTGAAGGGCTGTCCGGGCTTCCACGCCCGCACCTCGTCCTTGGGGTCCTCCTCGACCGACATCGAGACGACCCGCGCCGAATCGTCGAGCTTGCCGGCGCCGCGAAGGGTATCGGAGACCGAGCGGATTTCGTCGGTGGTGAGCCCGTCCATCGGGTGCGTTGCGGTCACCTGCGGCCACATCCGGCGCTCGGCCTGCGCCGGCAGCGGCGCCGCCAATGTTGCGACCATCAGACCGGCCACTGCCCATACGCCATGCCGGGATATCAGAGCCATTCCGCCCTCCACTCAAAGCCAGAACTGTCAGAATACAAGCAACGGTGGCGACGTGAAGGCCCGCTTCATCCGGTAACCTGTTCCGACGCAGCCGGCAGGATCGCGGCCGCGGCCGGGCGCGGCGCGGCGCGGTGGACATCGAGCAGCCGCACGCCGATGCGATCGCGCAAGGCCGGCCAGATGCCGCGCGGCGCCACGATCATCACCACGACGGCGATGATGCCGAGCCCGACCAGATACCAGCCGCCGGACAGCCCGAGCGGTCCGGTCATCAGCTCGCGCAGGCCGAAGAAGATGATGACGCCGAGGATCGGGCCTTCCAGGGTTCCGATACCGCCGATGATCACGATGAACATCATGTAGACGGACCAGTTGACGTCGAAGGCCGCCAGCGGCGCGATGAACAGATTGCCCATGAAGCTGAGCGCGCCGGCGAGCCCGCATCCCGCCGCCGAGAGCACGAAGGCGACGAAACGATTGTGCCGGACGTCGACGCCGACGCTCATCGCGGCCAGATCATTGTCGCGCACGCTCATCAGCCCGAGCCCGAAGCTCGAGGTCATCATCCTGTACAGCGCCGCAATGGTCACGAGCGTCAGGCCGCCGGCGAGCCAGAACATCGTCGGCTCGAACCAGTCGAAATCGATCAGCTTGCTGGTCGCGAGCGGCACGCCCGACGTGCCGCCGACGGCCTGCGACTTCATCGTGAACGCACCGATGATCTCGGCGAACACCCACATCGCGATCGAGAAATAGGCGTCGCGCAAACGAAACAGCGGAAAGGCGATGATCGCCGCAACCGCGCCCGCCACCAGCGGCGCGACCGGCAGCACCCAGATCGGCGTGACCTCGAGCCAGCCGGAGGTCAGGAACAGCGCATAGGCGCCGAACGCGATGAAGACCTGGTGGCCGAGCGACACCAGCCCGGCATAGCCCGCCAGCAGGTTCCACATCTGCGCCATCGTCAGCAAGAGCAGGCACTCGGTCGCGAGCCGCAGAAAACCCTCGTTCAGCACGAAGGGGGCGCCGGCGATCACCGCGACGAGCACGATGGCAGAGGCCGCAAGAATGGTCCGTGTCGGCATCGGCATCACACCCTGCTCGACACGAGACCCGACGGCCGGATCAGCAGCATGATGAAGAACAGGAGGTGCGCATAGAGCAGCCCAGCATTCGGATCGATCTTCAGCCCGATCAATTGCGCCATGCCGAGCGCGATGCCGCCGAGCAGCGCGCCCCAGAACGAGCCGAGCCCGCCGAGCACAACGACCTCGAACGCGATCAGCAGCCGCTCGGCGCCCGAGAACGGCGTGAAGCTCGAGCGCACCGCGAGCAGCACGCCGCCGATCGCGCCGAGCGCGAGCGACAGGCCCATGACGTAGTTATAAACCCGGTCCGGCTTGACCCCGGACAGCCGGACGATATCGCGGCGGTCGGCGGTGGCGCGCACGATCCGGCCGAACTCGGTATGGCGCAGCACGAGTTGCAGCGCCATGAACAGCAATGCGGCGAGCACCAGCGTCAGCAGCGGCATGATGCCGATGTTCAGCCCGGCGATTTCGAGGCTGGCGCGCGACAGCTCGCCGACCTGGAGGCTGCGCACGTCGGCGCCGAACACCTCGACCATCACGTTGCGCAGAATGACTGAAACGCCGAACGTAAGCAGCAGCGGAGAGAGCGGATCGGGCGACGTCACGACGCGGTTGACGATGGCGGCCTGGTAGAGCCAACCGACCGCAAAGGACAGCGCGATCACCGGAATCAGCATCAACAGCGGCGACACCTGCGGAAACAGGTTGGCGAGCAGCACGGCGCAGAACGCGCTCAGCACCATGAACTCGCCATGCGCGATGTTGACGACGCGCATCACGCCGAACACCAGCGCGAGCCCGATGCCGAGCAGGCCATAGAGCCCGCCGAGCAGAGCCCCGTTGATCAATGTCTCAACCCAGATCATGTCGTGCCAATCCTGGCTAGTTGCCGAAATAGGCGTGCGTCAGCTGCTCCGGCTGCAAGCCTTGCGCCGGGCCGGTCAGCGACACCCGCCCCTTCAACAGGCAATAGATCCGCTCCGAGGTCGCGAGCGCGCGCTTGACGTCCTGCTCGACCAGCACGACGGCGGTACCCTCGCGGCGGATGTCGGCAAAGGAGCGATAGATCTGCTCGACCACGACCGGCGCGAGCCCGAGCGAGATCTCGTCGCACAGCAGGAGCCGCGGGTTCGACATCAGCGCGCGGCCGATCGCCGCCATCTGCTGCTGGCCGCCGGAGAGCTGGCCGGGAAACATCCGCCGCCGCTCCTCGAGGATCGGGAACAGGTCGAACACTCGCCGCAAGGTCCAGCTCCCTTTGCGCCGGTTGACGCTGCCCATCAGCAGGTTCTCCTCGATCGTCAGCGAGTCGAACAGCAGGCGGCCCTCGGGCACCATGATGAGGCCGAGCCGCGACACCTCTTCGGCCGGCATCTGCGAGATATCGATGCCGTCGAACTGCACCGCCCCTCGCCGCTCCTCGTTCAGACCGACCAGCGCCTTCAGGAAGGTGGACTTGCCGGCACCGTTGGCGCCGACCAGCGCCACCGCCTCGCCGTCCGCGACGGTGAAGTTCATGTCGAACACGGCTTGCAGATCGCCGTAGAAGATCTGCAGGCCATTCACATCAAGCAACGCCATCGGCCTTCAATCCCATGTAGATCTCGCGGACCACGGCGCTGTCCATGACCTCGGCCGGCGGTCCCTCCAGCACCTTGCGGCCGAAATCGAGCACCAGGATGCGGTCCGACACCGCGCGCAGCGCGTGCGGAATGTGCTCGATCCAGATCATGGCGTGATCGGCCTTCACCGACTGGATGACGGCAACGAGGCGCTCGACCTCGGGTTCGGTCAGCCCGGCGGCGATCTCGTCGAGCAGGATCAGCTTGGGCTTCGAGGCCAGCGCCTTGGCGAATTCCAGCCGCTTGCGGTCGATCAGCGGCAAGGCGCCGGCGAGCTTGTCCGCTTTGGCGTCGAGCCCGGTGCGCTGCAACACCTCCATGGTCCAGCTCGATGCCGCCTCGCCGGTGAGGCCCGCGCCGTAGGATGTCGCGACCAGCGCGTTCTCATAGACCGACAGATGCGGGAACGGCTGCGGGATCTGGAACGCGCGCCCGAGCCCCATCCGCGCCCGGCGATGCGGCGGCAGGGCTGATATCTCCCTGTCGTCGAGCATGATCGAGCCGCCGTCGGCCGTGAGCAGGCCGACGATCAGGTTGAGCAGCGAGCTCTTGCCGGCGCCGTTTGGGCCGATCACGCCGAGGCACTCGCCGCGCGCCAGCGCGAAGCTGACATTGTCGGCGACCACGATCTCGCCAAAGCGCTTGGCCAGCCCGCTGACGCGCAGAAGCGGTGCCATCTCAGGCCAGCTTGGAGAGCAGCTGGAGATCGGCCTGCTTCGGGATGAACGGCGCCGTTCCGTTGTGCACGATCAGGAGCTCGTATTTCGACTTGCCGCCCTTGGCCTTGCGCCATTGCCCGCCCGACAGCGAGGTCACCGCGACGTTCTTGATCGGGCTGTCCTTGAACTTGACCCGGCCGACCACGGTCTCCATGTCGAGGCCGGCGATCGCATCGCGCAATGAGTTCTTGTCCTTGGGATCGCTGTTCTGCAACGCCGCGAGCCCGACCTCCCACAGCGCATGGGCGTAGCCGATCGGCTGGGTCCACTGCTTGCCTGTGGTCTTCTCCCATTCCGCGGCGAGCTCGCCAGCGTTCTGCCCGGTCAGCGAGGACTTGAACGGATAGGCCGGCGTCCACCACACCTCGGTCGACATGCCGTCGCCGCGATCGCCGAGCGCATTCACCGCGGCCGGGAACAGGAACGCCGCCGCCACCGTGCAGATCTGCGGCTTGAAACCGGCCTGCGCCGCCTGATTCCACAGCGTCACCCAGTGATTGCTGAAGGTGAAGCCGGAGACGATGTCGACGCCGTTGTTCTTGAACAGCGCGATCTGGTTGGTGAAGTCGTCGGTCGCGATCTGGAATTTGCCGGCCGAGAATTCCTGATAGCCGGCCGCCGATATGCCCGCCGGCAGGCCGAGCTTCGGATCGGAGAACGCCTGGCCCGGCGGGTTGTCGATATAGAGCGTGCCGACCTTCTTGTTGGTCTCGACCGACTGCCACATGCCCAAGAAGTTCTTCGCAACGTCGTCGGCGCCCCAGAAGAAGTGGTAGCTGTAGGGAAAACCCTTGTCCGGCGTCGACTTGCGCGGGAACATCCAGCCCTGCCACGGCACCATGGTCGAGATGGTGGGAATGCCGCGGGCGTCGGCGAGCTCCTGCACCGGCGGCTGCGCGTCGCCGTCCTCGATCAGGATCAGGTCGCACTTTTCACGGAGCACCAATTCACTTGCGATCACCGACGATCGGTTCGGATCGGATTGATTGTCCTTGAACACCAGCTCGACCTGATAGGTCTTGCCGCCGATCTTCAGACCATCCTTCAGCCGTGCCTTGATGCGCTCATGGATCCAGGGATCGGGCTCGGCGAACTGCGCCCGGACGCCGGAGAGGCAGCCGACCCAGCCGATCTTGATGGTGTTCCCGGCGGCCCGCGCGACATTGACCAGCGGCACGTTCATCGCCGATGCGAGACCGGTGGCACCCGCCGCTTTCAAGAGCGTGCGCCGGTCGAGCCGGCCGGACGCGGTATTGTTCCTTGTCTCAGTCATGTCCCTCTCCCTCAACAACCAATGATGAAAATGCCTGACCGCGGCTCACGCTGCGGATCGTTGGATCGCCGCACGGCTCACCGCGGCGAATTTGCACAAGGTGTTTTCGATGATCTGGCGCGGGATGCCGCGCACGATGAAGACGAGCCGCGAGCGCCGGTCCGCCGACGGCCAGCCGGCAAGCGTGATCGGCGGATGGAACACGTGCTGCACGCCGTGCACCACCATGGGCGCGTCGGGCTGCTCGGCGACGTGCACGATCGCCTTGAAGCGCAGCAGGTCCTCGCCTTTGAGCGCCGCGACATAGTCGAGCCAGCGCGCGAACGCCTCGCGCTGGATCGGCTCGTCGATGATCAGGCTGTAGGACGACACGCCCGCATCGTGCGCGTGATGGCTGTGGTGGCCGCACGCCTCGCCCTCGCAGTGATGATCCCCGTCATGGTGCGGCGCGTTGGCCGCCTGCGACGCCAGATCGAACCAGCGCACGACATCGGCGGAGCGCGCCGCCGGATCGAACAGCCCGGCACCGAGGACTTTCGCCGGATCGACGATCCCGTTTCGCACTTTCGTGCGCGTCGCGACCGGATTGATCGCCGCAAGCTGGGCGTCGAGCCGCGCCATTGCATCACCGGCGGCAAGGTCGGTCTTGGTGACTAGCAGCCGGTCGGCGACCGCGATCTGCCTGACGGCCTCGCCATGCGCCACAAGGGTGTGTGCACCATTAACCGCATCGACGGTCGCGACCACGCCGTCGATCCGGTAGCGACTGAGGACATCGGGCGCCGTCATCAGCGTGTGCAGCACGGGCACGGGATCGGCGAGCCCGGTGGTCTCGACCAGCACCCGGTGGAATGGCGGGATCGTGCCGTCAGCGCGGCGCGACGCAAGGTCGGCCAGCGTCTCGATCAGATCCTCGCGCACCGAGCAGCAGATGCAGCCATTGTCGAGCAGCGCCAGGCGGTCCTCGCTGCTCTCGACCAGCAGATGATCCAGCGCCACCTCGCCGAACTCGTTGATGATGGCGACGACGCCATTGAGCTCGGGCTGGCGCAGCAAATGGTTCAGCACCGTGGTCTTGCCGCTGCCGAGGAAGCCGGTCAGCACCGTGACCGGGATCTGATCCACCGCTGCCATCAAGCGCCCCGCTCGTAGACCTTGCGGCCCTCGAAGAAGGTCATCTCGACCCGCGTATCGGCCAATTGATCCGGCGGGACGTCGAAGATCATCTGATCGAGCACGATGAGGTCGGCCGATTTGCCGACCTCGATCGAGCCGATCGACTGGCCGAGGCCGGCCGCGCGTGCGGCATCGATGGTGTAGATGTCGATCACGGTCTTGAGATCGAGCGCCTGCTCCGCCCACAGCGACTTGCCGGGAAAATCCCCGGTCGGATTTTGCCGCGTCACCATGCCCTCGATGCCCTGCCAGGGATCGGGGATCGGGATCACCGGCCAGTCCGAGCCGCCGGCCATCAGCGCGCCGGCCTCTTTCAGATCGCGGTTCGGCCAGAAGCGCTGCGCCCGCTCCTCCCCCATCGCGGCCTTGTGCGCCTCGAGGAAGATGGTCGGATACCAGATGATCGGCGACAGATCGGCCGCGACCCCGAGCTCGGCGAAGCGCTTGATATCGTCGGGCGCGATATAGCTCGCATGCGCGATCTGATGGATCAGATGGGTCGGGCCGTTGAAGCTGCGCACGACATCGATGGCGTCGAGCGCCTGCGTCACCGCGGCATCGCCCGCGCAGTGGATCTTCGCGGCAAGGCCCAGCTTCTCGCAGCGCCCGAGCCAGCGGATCAGGTCCGGCACGGTCAGCATGGTCGCGCCGCGGAAGCAGCAGCCGCGCACTGGGTCGGCCACATACGGCTCGTGGAAGGCCGCGGTCTTGGCGCCCGGCACGCCGTCGAGGAACACCTTCACATAATCGGGTTTCACATGCGCGCCGCGGTAATCCTCGCGCAGCGCGAACAGCTCCTCGCCGGCCTTGCCGAACATGAAGCCCGGCTCGACCACCGGCATCGCACAGACCGCCCAGGCCGTGAGCTCGCCGCGGTCGTCGAGGCCCTTCAGCGCCGCCATGATCGGCTGCATGCTGGCGGCGTCGATGAAGGCGGTGACGCCATAGGCATTCAGCACCGAGATCGAGCGCGCCACCGCCGCGCGGTCCATCTCGGCAGTATAGTGACCGGAGGCCGCGAGCGCCCGCTCGACCAGGCCGGAGGCGGCCTCGATCATGATCCCGGTGAGCGTTCCGGACTTGAGGTCGCGGCCGATCTCGCCGTCGGTCGGGTCAGCCGTATCGGCCGCAACGCCGGCCAGCCGCAGCGCCGCCGAGCTCGCCCAGCGATTATGATAGGTGTCGTCGCGCAATACGACGGGATGCCCGAGGCAGGCAGCGTCCAGCAGCGCGCAGGACTCCGCGGTGTTCATCTCGTTCAGGAGATTGTTGCCGAACTGCCCGCCGACGATCCAGGCGCCGGGCGCAGCCACTGAGGCAGCCTTGTGCAGGGTCTCGGCGATCCTTGGAATGCTGTCGGCGTTGGAGAAGCGCAGCTCGTAGAGATCGGCCTGCCCGCCCATCATGATGTGATTGTGGATGTCGACGATCCCCGGCATCGCCATGCGTCCGCCGAGATCGACGGTCGCCGTCCCTTCGCCGATGAGCGCCGCGACGTCGCGCTCCTCGCCCACGGCGATGAACCGGCCGGCCTTGACGGCCGCGCATGTCGCCCAGGGTTGCCCGCGGTTCGACGTGTAGATCCGGCCGTTGCGGAAGACCGTGTCGGCGAATGTCCTGTTCATACGGATCAAACTTCTCGATTGGGAAAGCCTGGAGCGATCAGCCTCTCACCGTGCGGTGCACAGGGCTGAACCGCGCACGACGCCGGCATGATGGCCAAACGTTCGGCATGTCGGCATTTGGAACAATCCACCGTCCGGTGGATGCTCCGCCGCCTGCCGCGATGCGGGCGGCGCGGCGCCTAGCGCGCGGTGACTTCATTTCAAATCGTGCGGCAGGCCCCGCTTCACCTCGCCCCGCTTGCGGGGAGAGGTCGGAACGCATCGTAGATGCGTTCCGGGTGAGGGGGAGCCTCCGCAAACGCACTATCGCCGGATGCGCGGAGACAGCCCCTCACCCCAACCCTCTCCCCGTAAGAACGGGGCGAGGGAGCGCAGTTCCGTTGCGGCCGTTAGTCGATATAGTCCCATCGCCCTTCAGAAGCCCAGCGCGAGGCCGTCCTTGCGGTGGTCGGAGGCACCGAACAGCACGCCCCTCGCATGGTCGATGCGGATCGCCTGGCAGCCGCCGATCGGCTCTTCCGAGAACCGCGCATCGTGGCCGCGGGCGCGAAGGTCGTCGCGTACCCCTGGAGAAATGGTCGTCTCCAGCGACAGCGCGCCGTCGAAGGCAAAGGAACGCGGCGCCTCGGCCGCGGCCTGGATGTCCATCTGCATGTCGAAGATGTTGGACAGCAGATTGGCATGGCCCGCCGCCTGGTAATGTCCGCCCATCACGCCGAACGACATCACGGTCTTGTCGTCCTTGCGCAGCAGGCCCGGGATGATGGTGTGCATCGGGCGTTTGCGCGGCCCGAGCGAATTCGGATGTCCGGGCCTGGCGCGAAAGCTCCAGCCGCGGTTGTGCAGCAGCACGCCCGATTGCGGCGCGTAGATGCCGCTGCCGAACGGATAGAACAGCGAATTGATCAGCGACACGGCATTGAGGTCGCGGTCGACCACCGTGACATAGACGGTGTCGCGGTGCTCGATATCGTCCCAGGTCACGGGCGCGGATGCGCGGCGCATGTCGATCTTGCCACGAATCCTCCCGATATAGTCGTCGGCAAGGAAAGCGGCCGGATCGACCTTGCCGGTGGCGGGATCGCAAAAGAAGGCGTCGCGCGCGCGGTAGGCGGCCTTGGTCGCTTCGGCCAGCAGATGGATGCGATCGGCCTCTCCGAGCTTGCCGACATCGAAGCCGGCAAGCGTCCGCAGGATCATCAGCGCGGCCAGGCCCTGCCCGTTCGGCGGACACTCGACCACGTCGTGGTCGTGGTACCGCGCCGAGATCGGGCGCACATAGTCGGAGGTCTGGGCAGCGAAATCGTCGCTGCTGTGAGCGCCGCCCAGGACGCGCAAGATGGCCACCATCTCGTCGGCAGCCTCGCCCGCGTAGAACGCGTCGCGCCCGTGCTGCGCGATCCGGCGAAGAGTGCGGCCGAGCGCGGGTTGCGTACGGATGTCGCCGACCTCAGGCGCCTTGCCACCGGGCAGGAACTGCGCCGCCGCATTGCCGTCGAACTCGATCCGGGCCCGGAAGCGGCGCCAGTCCTCCGCGACGCGCGGCGTCACGCAAAAGCCCCGCTCGGCAGCCGAGATCGCCGGCCGGAAGATCTCCTCCAGCGACCTGCTGCCGTGATCGGCGACCAGCCTGCACCACGCATCGATCGCGCCGGGCACGGTCACCGCCTCGGGCGCGGTCGGCGGAATGTCGCGCGCGCCGCATGCGGCAAATTTCTCGGCATCGGTCGCGGCCGGCGTGCGGCCAGAGCCATTCAGCGCGATCGGCTCGCCGGCGTCAGGCGAATACAGCGCGAAGCAGTCGCCGCCGATCCCGGTCATCTGCGGCTCGACCACGCCCTGCACCGCGACCGCCGCCACCGCGGCATCGACGGCATTGCCGCCGGCCTTCAGCATCTCGACCGCGGCCAGCGTCGCCTGCGGGTGCGAGGTCGCGGCCATGCCACGCTCCGCAACCGCCACCGAACGACCGATGGCCATGAAATCACGCATGTCGAATCCTCTGATGTTGCGAGCGGCAGCCGCTCGCCAACATTGTCGAATACGACACCGGTCCTTGGCGGACTCTCGGCTGGCCGCGCCGTGAGCGGCAATCCACCTAACGGTGGATCGGTGAATGCGGACGATGGTCATCCCGCTAGACGCTTCTTGGACGCGGCGAATTGATCCGGCGGGCAACCGGGCAAAACCTGTCAAACCTGCGCGTGAGGAATTTTTTCGGCCTGTCTGAATAGTTGCGTGCTCGGCAGAAATTCGCGGTGGGTAACTGGTTGCCAAGCCCGGAGCGCGGTGGCACGCTACCTGATCAATTTCGCTTATGTTGACGGCCAATGCCGATGTCATCTCTCAAAGCGCTTCATGGCGCCAGGCGAAGTCGGTTCGGTTGCGGGGCTGGTTGGTTACGCATTGCCTCGTCTCTGGTTTCACTGTCATGCTGCGCCGTTGTTCACGACGTGCGCGCAGCGTCGCCCAATGAGGAGTCGAGCCGACAGGTGACGGCATCCGAACCGTCTGCTCAATCCGATGCCAACGGGAGTGCATTGCCGGACGCGGACCGAGCGTCGCCCGAGGCTCTGCCGATGACGCCAAGCGAGAAGCAAACCGAGCAGGCCTCTCAAACCGCCGACATTGCCGACCCGCTCAAGGCCGCTCCGGACAATGTCGATACAGTCTTGGTCCTGGACGAATGCTTTGTTGCCGAGAGGTGCATCGACCGGTTCCTTGGCGCGCTTTACATGCGCGCGCCGAAGACCGACTGGATCGTCGTGTACGAAAAAAGGGACGTGATCATCAAACGGAAGCGCAAGCTGATCACCGTCACACGCAGCTTCCCGAAGCGGGTCGAAAATGACTTCGGATGGAAAGACCCCAAGGCGGCAGAAAGAGCCCGCATGCCTCTGATGGATTACGTGATCGGAGGGATGGATCGAGCCTTCAAGCTAAAGCTGTTCTATATGCTCCATGCAGCGGAACAGGCCGGACTGGCACCCGGGATCACAAGCGGATTCCGCGATGACTACCGCCAATCGATTGCAAACGGGCTGAAGGCCGCAAATGACAAATCTTATCACGGTGGCAGCTCGCGTGGAGGCTATGGTCACGGGCTCGCCGCGGACGTCGTCAGCATGAATGGCGGCAGCAAGGAGGAGCGTGCAAGCGAGACCAAGAGATTATGGAAATGGGTCGACGAGCACGAAAAGCAGTTCGGAGTCGGACGTCCATATTTGAATGGAGACCCCGCGCATCTCGCACCGGTCGATGGTCGGGAGTATGCTGCTCATCGTACGGTATCAAGGCACACAAGGCTGGCCGGCAAGCGACATACCCGGATTGCAGCATCTTCCAGACATGGCGTGACCACGCGCGCAAAGTCAAAGGCAGCGTCGAAGGGCGCGACGACGAGAGTCAGCTCGCGCCTCTGATTGGCCTACCCTTCGTGCGCTCCGGCGCGCCCCAGCTCAGGGGGTGAGCTGGGGCTAACGGCGGCTTCGGAGGCTGTAGCGGCCAGCCTCCAGCCATGACGTTACGCCTTTCTCCTGAATCCCATCCACCAGGAACCGCAATTGCTGCGCCGCGCTACCACTTTTGCGCCGCTGGATTCAGTAGCCACTAAATCTGTTACGCAGGGGCTAGCTCAGAATGGCAATTGCCGCGTGCATTCGTCGATCTACTATGTCCCTAGTCGTGCGGATTGGCCGACATTTACCCACACCCGACCATGCACCTCGCGCGATCAGGGATCGCCGCTTCGGGCCCACGAAGCGACGGTCCCGCCCAATTCCGGATGCGACAAATCAACCCGACGGGCAACACAGCAAAAACCTGTCAATCCCCGCGCGTGAAAATATTTCGCTTTATCCGAAGCGCAACTCAATGCTATAGATCACCCGTCTCGCCCGATCGAGGGGCGCTTCGCGGTCGTCACGAACGTGGGTCGAGATGCGGTGGACGCCGATTGCGCAACTGACGAGTGCGCGTGAAGCGGACGGCGAAATCGTGCAGGCCTGACGCCCTAGCGGCAGGTGTCCTCTCGCAAAACGCACAAGCGTTTGCGAAGGCGGTGACAAAAAAGCCAAGTCTCACCGGGGAGAGCACGTATAAGCCGTAACCCATCGCGCAGGGAAAGCCGGGTTGTTTCCGGTTACACCTGTGGTCCTACCCCCGAGCTTTCTACCCATTGCTCGGGGCCCATGGGTGCGATCGGCACCCGGCTTTCCCTGCGCCCTCTTCAAGCGAGAGGGCGGAACGAAGCGCAAGACTCGGGCAAATCATGTCGCGAGAATGTGGATGTGTGACTCACGGACCCGCGCAACAAATTTGGTGTCGTCCTGGCGAAAGCCAGGACCCATTACCCCAAATCTCAATTGTTGCGCGACGCTGGGGCCACGGCTTTCCTCACCAACCCAATCCTGTAGTTATGGGTCCCGGCCTTCGCCGGGACGACGCGTGGAAGGAGCGGTGTGCTGGCATGTTCTTCGGTGTCATCGCCCGGCTCGCCGCCTCCGCTGAAGCTCTGGCGTGCCCAAGACCACAAACCCCGTCGAAGCCTTGGCGTAGAACCATCCTCACCGTCGTCCCTGCCTAGTGCGCAATTGCGCACGGGAGCAGGGACCCATAACCACAGGCAGTCATTGTTGAGCGACGCCCGAACGACAGATCCCCTCACAACATCCGCCGCGGCGTATGGGTCCCTGCTTTCGCAGGGACGACGTGCTGAAAGTGCCGCGGACTCGTAATCGACAGCCCGCGCCTCAATGCAGCCGCGACATCATCGCCACCACAGCCGAGCGGGTCTCGACGCCGAGCTTCTCGAAGATATGGATCAGATGCGTCTTCACCGTCGCGAGACCGATGTTCAGGCATTCGCCGATCTCGCGGTTGGTTCGGCCGCAGCACAAGAGTTCGACGACTTCCATCTCGCGCGAGGTCAGGCCAAAGCGCGCCGGCTCGTCGGCATTCGACGACAGGCGGCTGGTCAGGTTGAACTCGAGGTAGTCGTGGATCTTCTCCGCAATGTGCATGCTGCCATCCGGGATCGCGCAGCCCGGCGCCCACAGCACGCTCATTCCGGCGACGATGCGGTCGTTGCGGCGGAAGAAGAACTCGATCATGTCGGCGACGCCGCATTGGCCGGCGAAGGCGCGATAGGTCGCCGCCTCCTGGGTCGCGCATTGGTCGAGCGCTGTGCTCAGCCGTGCAATCGGCCGGTTGCTTGCCGAGCGCGGATGCAACGGATCGAGCCGGTTCATGCCGGCAAGATACTGATCGTGGAAACTCGGCGGCACGTTGCTGCTGAGCACGAAGCGGTTGAGGGTCAAATTGCCGTCGACCTCGTAGAACGCGGTCGCCGACCCCTCGAGAATGCCGCGCGCGAACTGAATGGCCTGCGTGGTTGCCGGATCCGGTCGGCCCAGAAGCGCGATCATGACCTACCTCCCGATGTTTCCCGATGGCGAACGTCTGCGCGCCGCATGCCCGTCACGCTGGGGCAGCCGCGGGCCATAGTCAAGCAAATTGCGGGCCAAGCGCACGAAGCGCACATCCGGGGAAACGGTTACGCCGAAGTAACCCAACGGCCCCCTCCACCATCCGGTTGATTGCGAGCGACGCGAGCCATGCGGAACTTTCGCACATCATCCGATGTCATTGCTGGATCAAGAATGAATTCGCGTCGCATCATGGCCGCCTTCCCGTCGGCGGCCGACGAACAGGTCACGCTCGCCAACTGGCGTCAGCATCCCTTCAACGAGTGGGCATTCCGCAATGTCCGCGAACTGCTGCCCACCGCGAACATCGCGCGCGCCGCAGCGCCGGCGCCGCTGTCCTTTGCGCCGCGCTATCTCGACGACGTCAGCTTCGCCAACCCGCGCGGCGAGACGGTCGGCGTCGGCGAGGCGCTGCGCACCAGCCACACCGACGGCATCGTGGTGTCGCATCGCGGACAGGTCGCGTACGAGTGGTATGCCCATGGCCTCACGCCCGATACCCCGCACCTGATCTTCTCCGTCAGCAAGTCGGTCGCCGGAACGCTCGGCGGCATCCTTGCCGATCACGGCAAGCTCGACCCCGACGCGCCGGTTACGCGCTACATCCCGGAGATGGAAGGCTCGGTCTATGGCGGCAGCTGCACGGTGCGGCATCTGCTCGACATGAGCGTCGGCATCCGCTTCGACGAAGATTACATGGCGCGCGACGGCGACGTCATGAACTACCGGCGCTCGACCGGTTGGGAGCTGCCGGATCCTGCAGTCCCGCCGAGCAATCTGCGCGACTATCTGCGCACGCTGCGGCCGAACGGCGCACCGCATGGAGAGACCTTCCACTACGTCTCGACCAACACCGATGTGCTCGGCTGGGTCTATGAGCGCGCCTGCGGCCTGTCCTACGCAAAGATCCTCTCGCACTATCTGTGGCAGCCGATGGGCGCCGAGCACGACGCCTACATCACCGTCGATTCACGCGGCGCAGGCCGCGTCGCCGGCGGCATCTGCGCGACACTGCGCGATCTCGCCCGCTTCGGCGAGATGATGCGCAATCACGGCATCAGCAACGGACGACAGGTCGTCCCCGGCTGGTGGATCGACGACATCAGGCAGAACGGCAATGCCGAGGCCTGGTCGCGCGGCGACCTGACGAAGGTGTTTCCAAACGGCAATTACCGCAACAAGTGGTACACGCTCGATCGGCGCGAAACGCCGTTTGCCGCGGTCGGCATCCATGGCCAGTGGATCTACATCGATCCCACCAACGAGACCGTGATCGCGCGCGTCTCCTCGCAGCCGCTGCCGATGGATCTCGATCTCGATCACATGTGGATGCGCGGCTATCGCGCGATCGCGGCCAGGCTTGCCGGCAAGGCCTGACCGGTTGCGACAGGGGGACATCATGGGACCATCGATCAACCGGCGCCGTCTGTTGCAGATCGGCGCGGGAGCAAGCCTCGGCATCGCGATGCCGCGCGTCGCGCGGGCCAGTTCGAAGACGATCACGGCCGTCATGCACGCGCCGCTACGCGCCACCGATCCGATCATGACGACGGCGTGGACCGCGCGCAACCACGGCTACATGATCTATGACACGCTGTTCTCGACCAATTCAAAATTCGAGATCAAGCCGCAGATGGTCGAGGCCTGGGAGGTCTCCGCCGACAACTTGACCTATACCTTCCGCCTGCGGCCCGGCCTCAAATTCCATGACGGCAGCGCGGTGACATCGGCCGACGTGATCCCTTCGCTGCAGCGTTGGGCCAGGCGCGACACGATGGGCCAGAAACTGTTCGAATTCGTCGCCGAGCTAAAGGCGATCGACGAGCGCACCTTCCGCATGGTGCTGAAGGAGCCGTGCGGCTTCGTGCTGGCGGCGCTCGGCAAACCGACCGCCAACGTGCCCTTCATCGTGCCGGCGCGGATCGCCGCGACGCCCGCCGACCAGGCCATATCAGATCACGTCGGCTCCGGACCTTTCCGCTTCGTGACGGCGGAATTCCAGCCCGGCGTCAAGGCCGCCTACGAAAAGAACCCGGACTACGTTTCGCGCGACGAACCGTCCGACGGCACCGGCGGCGGCAAGGTCGTCAAGATCGGCCGCTACGAATGGATCAGCGTGCCGGACTTCCAGATCGCGACCAACGCGCTTGTCAACGACGAGATCGACTATTTCGAGGTGCCGCCGCACGACCATCATCCGATTCTCGCGCGCGCCTCCAATGTCGAGCTGACCGATTACAACACGCTGGGCTTCTCCGGCATGTGCCGGATGAACTGGCTGGTGCCGCCGTTCGACCGGCCGGAGATCCGGCAAGCCGTGCTGCACGCGGTGAACCAGAAGGACTGGCTCGACACCCAGATCGGCAATCCCTATTGCTACAAGATCACGCCGGCGATCTTCGTCGCCGGCACGCCGTTCGAAAGCGCGGTCGGCTGGTCGACCAAGGCGGACACCGCGAAAGCCAGGGAGCTGCTCAAGCAGGGCGGCTACAAGGGCGAGCCGATCACGATCCTGCACGCGACCGACGCCCCGATCATCACCGCGCTCGGCACGGTCACCGCCGAGGCGCTGCGTTCGATCGGCATGAATGTCAACCTGCTCGCGATGGATTGGGGTTCGGTGGTGGCGCGACGCGCCAAACAGTCGATGCCGGCCGAGGGCGGCTGGTCGCTCTACCATTCGACCTGGGCCAGCGCCGACCTCGTCAATCCGATCGGCAATGCCTGCGTCAACGGCAAGGGCAAAAACGGCGGCTTCTTCGGCTGGGTCGAGGACGCCGAACTCGAGCGGCTGCGCGACAGCTTTGCCCGCACCGCGGCGTCGCCGGACCAGAAGGCGCTGGCCGACAAGATCCAGGCACGCGCCTATGAGGTGGTCACCCACGTCCCGACCGGGCAGTACAATCAACCGGCCGCGACGCGCAAGGCGTTGAAGGACATCGTCCGCGCGCCGGTGCCGCTGTTCTGGAACGTCGACAAGACCGGCTAGCGGCCCCTATTCGATCGGCGGCCGCCGCGTATGCCAATCCGTCACCGACTGGAACGCGGCGCCGGCGCGGACCAGAACGTCCTCGGAGAGATGCGGGCCGACCAGCTGCATGCTGAGCGGCATCTGATCCGAGGCCATGCCCATCGGCAGCGTGATGGTCGGACTGCCCGAGAAGTCGAACACCGCCGTAAAGCGCAGGATGCTCAGGAGCACGCTGGGGTCGGCGCCGTATTCGCTCATCTTGGTGAGCGTCGGGATTGGCACCGGCATCGTCGGGATCAGCAGCAGGTCGATATCTTCGAACATGGCGGCGAGGCTGCCGCTGAACTTCAACCGTTCATGATGGATGGCCGCAATATCGACGCCGCTCGTCGCCCGGCCCTGCTCGATCAGCTGCGCGAGGTCGGGCCCGTATTCCGACTTGCGCGATGGGTAGGTGTCGAGATGCGCCTCAGCCGTCTCCACCGAGCACATCGCAATCCACTGGCTGACGAGCTTCTGATAGGGCGGGAAATGCACCTCGTGGATGTCGGCACCGAGCGCGGCGAGCGTGCGTTCGGCTTGCAACAGCGCGGTCACGACCTGCCGATCGATGCCCTCCTGGGTGTACCTGCGGTCAACGCCGATCCTGAGGCCTCTTATGCCGTCGCCGATGCCGGCCAGATAGTTCGGCACCGGAGCCCGCAGGGCGGTCGGATCGTTGATATCAGCACCCGCGATGACGCCGAGCATCGCCGCGGCATCTGCAGCGCTCCGGCACATCGGCCCGACGTGATCGAGCGAGTCGGCCAGCGGGAAGACGCCGTGCCGGCTGACCCGCCCCCAGGTCGGCTTGATCCCGGTCAACCCGCAGGTCGCCGACGGAAAGCGGATCGAGCCGCCGGTGTCGCTGCCGATCGAGCCGTAGCAGAGCCCCGCCGAGGTCGCGACGCCCGATCCGGTCGACGAGGAGCCAACCCAGTAGTTCACATTCCACGGGTTGAGCGGGGCCTGAACGGCCGGATGGTGACTGGTGTAGGCCCCCTCCGTCATCTTCAGCTTGCCGAGCGTCACCGCGCCGGCAACTTCGAGCCGGTCCACGATCGTGGCATTGAAGGACGGCACAAACTTCGCGTGGATCGTGGTGCCACCGGCAGTCGGCGCAAACGAGGTGTAGCAGAGGTCCTTCAGCCCGATCGGAACGCCATGCAGCGGGCCGCGCCAGATGCCCTTGGCGATCTCCGCATCGTACTGCTTGGCCTGGGCCATCGCCCGCTCCGCAAGGACCAGCGCATAGCCGTGAAACTGTCCGTCCAGCTTCGCAATCCGGCTCAGCATCGCCTCGGTGATCTCCGAGGGCTTCGCCTCCTTGCGGCGAATGAGCTCGGAGATCTCGGTGATGGATTTGTAGTGCAATGAATCCGCTGACATCTGACGCCCTGCTGCTATCGGAAAATGCCTGTCTGGACCGCCGCCGCGGGCGGCGATCTCGCGACTCCGCTGACGGCGCGACCCGCCTAGAACTGGACGCCGCGCGTCAACGCGCCGTCCACCACGAGGTTGGTCCCCGTGATGAAGCTCGCCGCCCTGCTCGCCAGGAACACGGCGGCGTTCGCCATCTCCTGCGGCGTGCCCATGCGGCCGGTCGGGTTGAGCGCCAGTGCGGTCTTGTACAGTTCGGGATTGCCGTCCTTGATCATGTTCCAGACACCACCTTCGAAGTAGGTGTTGCCCGGCGACACCGAATTGGCCCGGATGCCCTTGGCCGCGAGCTGGTAGGCGAGGCCCTGCGTGTAGTGGATGATCGCCGCCTTGAACGTTCCGTAAGGACCGCTGGCAAAATCGACCTCGCGTCCCGATACGCTCGAGATCGTGACGATCGCGGCGGCGCCGCTCTTCTCCAGATACGGCATCGCCGCGTTGACGAGGCGCACCGTCCCCATCATGTCGGTGGAGAATTCCTTCTCCCAGCTCTCCTCGTCCTGCCCGATCGACAGCGCGCTGACATTGGCGACCACGACATCGATGCCGCCGAGCTTGGACGCCATGTCGGCGACCCAGGCCTTCAGGGCCGGCCCGTTCGAGACGTCGACGGCACTACCGAACGCCGCAACGCCCTTGGCCTTGAGCGCGGTGACCGCAGCGTCGACGTCGCCCTGATTGCGCGCACAGATGCCGACATTGGCGCCCTCGGCCGCGAACGTGTCGGCGATCGCCCTGCCGATACCCTTGGTGCTGCCGGTAACGAGAACCTTCGCTCCCTTGAGTCCGAGATCCATGTCCATTCCCTCCGTTATTATCAATTATGCAACGCAATGATCCTTACCGCATGGCGCGGTCGATCACAGCAACAGCTGTGCGCGAACGTTGTCCGCGTTGACCTCCTCACCGGCCAGCGATCGCGTGATCTTGCCCTTCTCCATGATGTAGCAGCGCTGCGCGATCTCCAGGATGGTGTCGAGGTTCTGCTCGACGAACACGATCGTGGTCCCGAGCTCCGCCCGGAACGATTTCAGCGCCTCGCAAATGTGCTGCACGATCGACGGCTGGATGCCCTCGGACGGCTCGTCGAGGATCATCAGCACCGGATTTCCGATCAACGCGCGGCCGATCGCAAGCTGCTGCTGTTCGCCGCCCGACATGGTGCCCGCGATCTGGCGCCGGCGCTCCTTCAGGCGCGGAAAATACTCGTAGACGAGCTCCGGCAGCTTCTTGCCTTCGGGTCCGCCGATCAACTCGCCGACCTGCAAATTCTCCTCGACGCTCATTTGCGGAAACACGTCGCGACCTTGCGGGATGTAGCCGAAGCCGGCGCGCGCCCGCGCATCGGCCTCGAGCTGCGTGACATCCTGATCCATGAAGCTGATGGTGCCGCGCCAGGTCTGCAGCAGACCGATCAGGCACCGCATCAGGGTCGATTTGCCGACGCCGTTGCGGCCGATCACGCCGACGATCTCGCCGCGCGAGACCGACATGCTGACGCCCTGCAGGATCGGCGTCGCGCCGTAGCCCGCCCAAAGTCCCGACACCTCCAGAATGCGATCAGTGGGCATGGGTCTTACCCAGGTAGATTTCAGCGACCTTCTCGTCTTCCAGGATGGCCTCGAGGCTGCCGCGTGCGAAAATCTTGCCAAGATGCAGGACGGTGACGCGCTGGGCGACCTGACGCACGAACGCCATGTCGTGCTCGACGACCAGGACGGTCATGCCCTCGGCATTGAACGACTTGATCAGCTCGCCGGTCTTGAAAGTCTCTTCCGGCGACATGCCGGCGGTCGGCTCGTCCAGCAGCAGCAGCTGCGGCTGCAGCGCCAGTGCCATCCCGATCTCCAGCCATTGCTGCTGGCCGTGCGACAGCGCACCGGCGAGCTTGCCGCTATCGTCAGCGAGATTGAGCAACGCGAGCAGCCGCTCCTCTTCATCACGGCATTCCGCGCCCGAAATGCGTTCCTGCAGCGCGATCTGGATGTTCTGTCGCACCGGCAGCTCCTTGAACACGCTCGGCGCCTGCATCTTGATACTCATGCCACGCTGCACCCGCGCGTAGGGCCGCTCGGCGGTGATGTCGATCGAGTCGAAAAAGATGCTGCCCGTGGTCGGCGGATAGAGCCCGACGATTAATTTGAACAGCGTGCTCTTCCCAGCCCCGTTGGGCCCGATCAGGCAGTGCACCTCGCCGGCATTGACCGTCAGGTCGACATCGGAGACGGCGGTCAATCCACCGAAACGTTTCGATACGCCTTTTACGTCGACCAACGCCATGATTCAGGTCTCATCCGATTGCAGGCGGGCGGTATCGGCCAGCGCGGGGGCCCCATCGCGGCGCCGACGCCGCGTCCACCAATCGACAACGAGCTTGCCGATGCCGAGCACGAAGCCTTGCGGCGCCAGCATCACGGTGGCGAGCAGCAGCACGCCCATCAGCACCAGCGCCGCTTGCTGGCTGTAGACCGTGATGGTCTGGAAACCGAACAGCAGCAGGAACGATCCGACCAGGGTCGCAGTCAGATCGTTGCGTCCGGAGAAGGCCACCCACACGATCGGCATCGCCGCCGCCGGCAGGCCGATGCTCGATGGCGTGATGAACTGCCCCCAGGACGTGTACAGCGCACCGCTGAGGCCTGCGAGCCCGCTACCGATCACGAAGGTCAGAAGCTGATATTTGCGGACGTCGTAGCCGAGCATCTCGGCGCGCTGCGGATTTTCCCGCGTCGCCACGATCACGTTGCCGACGCTCGAGTTCACCAGCATGCGCAGCGCGATGTAGACGATCACGATCAACGCGATCATGACGTAGTAGAGCGCCGAGCCCTCGATGTCGAAGTCGCCGACCGTGAGCGGGTCCATCCCCTTCATGCCGTTGAAGCCGTTCAGCCGGGCCGGACCGATATGCCATTCCGGCCCCGCCGTCTGCCCGAGGAAGAAGGCAAGCACCAGCGTCGCCGACAGCGTCACGATGCCGAAGAAGATCCCACTGATGCCGCCCCAAATCATGAAGTAGCCGAGGATCCCGGCCGCGATCATCGCTATGACCACGGCGAGAACCAGCGCCGCGATCGTGGTCGTTCCCCCGCCCATATTGATGGCCAGCACGCCATAGCCGTAGCCGGCGATGCCGAAGAAGAAGGTCTGGCCGAACGACAGCATGCCGCCGTAGCCCCACATCAGGCAGAGGCCGAGCGCCATGAAGATCCAGATCAGGAAGTAGGCGAAATTGCCGACATCATAGGAATCAGCGAACAGGGGATAGATCAGTGCCCCCGCCAGCACGGCGAGGAAGCAGGACCAGAAGATCTTCCCGCGTCCGAGCGTCTGCGGGCCCTCGAGCAGCTTGAACATCAGAAATTCCCGTCTAGCGCCCACGACGAACCAGCACGCTGGATAGCCCCTCGGGCAGCACACGTATGATCAGGATGACTGCAAACAGCATGCCGATCTGTCCGATGATCTGCCCATAGCTGGCATTCAATGCCATCCGGATCATCGCCAGGAACACGGCGGCCGGCGCAGTTCCGAGCAGGACATTGGCGCCGCCGATCACCACGGTGACAAAGCTCTCGACCACGAAGGTCGCTCCCATGGTCGGGATCAGCGTCATGGTCGGCGCGTAGAGCGCGCCGCAGAGCCCCGCAAGCGCGGTGCCGATGCCGAAGCTGATGGAATAGATCCGCCCGGTGCGCGCGCCGAGCGCCTTGGCCATCGCCGCATTCTGCATCGTGGCGCGCGCGATCACGCCAAAGCGCGTCTTCATGAAGATGATGTAGAGACCGGCGAGCACGGCCACAGCACAGCCGAACAGCACCAGCCGGTAGGTCGAGAACGTGTAGCCTCCGATCGCAAAGCTTCCTTCCGGCGTGCCGATACCGCGCACCGCGGAGCCGACGATCAGCAGCATCGACTGCGTCACGATCAGGCTGAGGCCCCAGGTGGCGAGCAGCGAGTCGAGCGGACGCTTGTAGAAGCGCCGCACGACGAGGTACTCGACGATCATGCCGATGATCCCCGCGGTCAGCGCAGCAAGGATCTGGGCAATCGGAAGCGGGACGCCGAGGTTGACGAGCCCCACGGTGACGTACGCGCCGCACATGATGAACTCGCCATGCGCCATGTTGATGACGCCCATCATGCCGAACACGATGGCAAGGCCCGCCGCCGACAGGATCAGGAACGCGAAGACATCGGCGAACTGATAGAATACCGAGAAGAGTTCAGCCGACATTCCGGTCTCCCTGATCGCGGCGCCGCATCATTGCGGCGCCGGCTCGGTTCGAAGTCGTGACGCACAACACGAGCAAGATTCGTGCCTGCGCGCATCACGATTTGCTGGGGAGATGACTCGGCGTGTACTGATCCTTGTCGTTCTTCTTGGTGAGATCGCAGCCGATCTCGCCAAGCCAGTACGGCTGGATCGTCCCGTAGTCCTTCTCCACCGTCACCTCGTGCTTGGGCCCGACCGAGATCAGGCGCATGCGGTGCGACGTATGCTGGCTCTTCGGGTCGACGCAGACCTTGCCCTCGGGAGCGTCGATGCAGGCATCGCCGGTTGCGATCACCTTGCGCATGTCCTCGAGCTTGGTCGACTTCGCCTTCTCGACCAGCGCCTTGTACATGTAGAGCGCGTTGTAGGCATTGTAGCCCATGTCGTTGATGTAAAGTTCATCGGGGAATTTTGCGTGCCAGCGCTTCTTGAAATCGTTGGCTTCGGGGGTATCGATCTCCTCGAACCAGTTCGCGGTCGCATGCATGTTGTTGAGCGCCGGCGGCTTGAACCGCTTGTGCTCGAAGCCGAGCATGATCTTGATCGAAGAGCCCATCGGCAGGTTGAGGTTGGCCGCGGCAGCCTGCTCGAAGAACGAGTCCTGCGCCGCACCGACATTGATCGTCAGCAGCCAGTCCGGCTTCGCCTTCTGGATGTTCTGGATCGTCTGCGCGAACTGCGACACGCCGAGCGGGATGAATTCCTCTCCTACGACCTCGCCGCCGAGGTCCTTCATGATCTTGCGGTTCCACTCCGCGGAGATCTGCCCGAAATTGTAGTCGGCTGCGATGACGTAGACCTTCTTGCCGAACTTCTGGACCATCCAGGGGATCAGGGTCGAGAACTGCTGCTCCGGCACCGCACCCATGCTGATCATGCTGGCGTCGCAGACACCGCCTTCATACTGGTTCGTATAGAAGTACGGCGTGGTGGTGCGATCGACGATCGGACGCAACGCCTCGCGCGAGGCCGAGGTGATGCCGCCGATCAGTACGTCGACCTTGTCGCGATTGAGCAGCCGCCGGCCGAACTCCTGATAGCGGGCATTGTCACCTTGGGGATCAAGGTGAATCAACTCGATCTGCCGGCCGAGAATGCCGCCGCTCTTGTTGATCTCCTCGACCGCGAGCTGCGAGCCGTGCAGCTTCGGCATGCCCATGAAGGCGAGATCGCCGGAGACGTCCTCCAGCAAGCCGACCTTCAGCGGCGGCTCCGCCGCCTGGGCGGCACCTATTGCCGCGGTCCCGAGCATTGCGCCAAGCAAAGCCATTCCGACTATACGCCCCGAATACATCGCGATGTCCTCTGTCGTTGAAGGATGTTTGAAGTCACGCCTTGAGGTAATTCTTCAGGATCGACGCCCCCATCGTGTATTTGGGATCGACCATGTTGCCGAGCCGCATGCGGCCGGCCTGGCTGAGCAACATATAGGCGTCGATTTCGTCGAAGCCGTAATCGGCGCTCATCCAGCGCACGAGCTCGCGATAGGCGATGCGCGCGGCGTCCTCGAGCGGACGCGCGCTGCCGATCGTCATGATGAAGTCGCGCGTCTCCAGCCGCGGCCAGGCGAAGCTCCAGTTCTTGATCAGATCGATCTGCAAAGTGACTGTCGCACGCTGCTCGAGCGCGACGCCCGAGAGCTCGCCATCGCCCTGCGTGGCGTGGCAGTCGCCGACATAGAGCAGCCCGCCTTCGGCATGCACCGGCAGATAGATAATCGCGCCCGGTGCGACGTCGGGCAGGTCCATGTTGCCGCCGTGATAATCCGGCTGCAGCGAGGAAATCGCCTCGATCTCGGGCGAGACGCCGATCGTGCCGATAAACGGCTCATAGGGCAGCGTGATCTTGTCGCTCCAGCGCACGCCGTTACGGTCGACATGCAGCTTCTTGACGCGCTCGGGCAGCGGCGGATTGAGCAATGCCGTGGACGCGGTTCCGACCAGACCGCCGAACTCCGGAATGATGCAGGTCGTTCCGGCCGGCTGCGCGCCGCGGGTCTCGACGTCGCGGATATAGACGGCGAGGCAATCGCCCTTCTTGGCGCCCTTGACCGCGATCGGCCCGCATTGCGGGTTCAGATAAGGGAAGTTCAGCTTCGCCGTAGGGCTGTCGCTTTCGCTGGTGAGCACGCCGCCGAAGGCGTCTTCGGTTTCGACAACGACAACCCCGCCCGGGTCGATCGACAGGGTCGGCTTGGCATAGGGCCCATAGACGTAATGGAAGCCGCCCTGCTGCTCGATCGTCAGGCTATGGGTCGTGCCGGTCGCGCCCTTGGCAAGGGCGCGCTTGGCCATGATGGAACTCTTCAACCAGTCTTCGGTCATGCGAACGGCTCCTCGATTCAGATCGCGGGATGGCGCTTGTGCCAGTCGGTGACGCGCTGGAAGGCATCGCCCGCGCGAACGAGGCTTGCTTCGTCGAAGTGTCGGCCGACGAACTGGAAGGCGACGGGCCCGCCGTTCGGCGCGAAGCCGCCGGGAAGCGTCACGGTCGGGCTGCCGGTCATGTCGAACGGACAGGTGAAGCGCAGCAGCCCGGTAATCAGCGACGGATCCTCACCCAGCGCTGCCATCTTGGCTAATGTCGGCGCGGCGAATGCCTGGGCCGGAACGGCAATCAGATCGACCGTCTCGAACAACAGCCGCACCGCGCCGCGGAATGCTTCGCGCCGCAGCACGATCTTCTGATAGTTCATGCCGGATTGCGCCCGGCCGAGATCGAGCAGGCCGGCGAGCGCGGGACCATATTCGTCCTTGCGCGCGGGATAGGTCTCTTCGTGCGCGACCGCCACTTCGATGCCGCACAAGGGGAACCAGTCCTCGATGACGGCCTTGGGATCGGGGAACGTGATGTCCTTGATCTTCGCGCCCAGATCGGCGGCAACTCGCAGCCCTTCGCTGAGCACCTTGCCGGCGGCCTCGTCGGTGCCCTCGCTGGTCCAGCGCCGATCGACCCCGATCGTCACGCCGCGCAAATCGCCGGACAGGCCGGCGAGATAGTTCGGCACGGGCAGCGGCACGGAGGTCGTGTCCTTGGGATCCTGACCCGCAATCACGGCGAGGATCGCGCCGCAATCGGCCGCGCTACGCGCCATCGGCCCGATGTGATCGAGCGTCGCCGCGAGTTCGAAAGCGCCATAACGGCTCACGCGTCCCCAGGTCGGCTTCAGCCCGGTGATGCCGTTGGCGGCCGATGGAAAGCGGATCGAGCCGCCCGTATCGGTGCCTAGCGAACCGAAGCAAAGCCCCGCGGCGGTGGCGACGCCGGAACCGCTCGACGATGCACCCGACCACAAATCCGCATTCCACGGATTCTTCGGCGGATCGATCTTCGGGTGGTGGTCGGCATAGGCGCCCTCGGTCTGCTGCAGCTTGCCGAGGATAACAGCGCCGGCATCCTTCAGCCGCGCGACGACTGTGGCATCCTCGCTCGGCCGGAAATCCCGGTGGATGGTCATGCCGTGCGCGGCCGGAGCGCCCTTCGCCCAGCACAAATCCTTGACGGCGATCGGCACGCCGTGGAGCGGTCCCTTGATCTTGCCGGACGCGATGTCCTTCTCGGCTGCCGCCGCTTCGGCCAGCGCCGCCTCGCCCATCACATAAGCGTAGCTCTTGAGCTTGCCGTCGAGCTGCTCGATCCGCCCGAGCATCGCCTTGGTCACCTCGACCGGCGAGAGCTTTTTGGCCTGGATTTGCTGCCCGATCTCAATGAGCCCGAGATAGTGAAGATCCGTCGTCGGCATCGTTTCTCATCCCCGCACTTGACATGACGCAAGCGCAGGCACTGCCCATCACCGCGCATGCGCCTCCGGCTTGGCGGCACGGACGTGTCGCCAATTTGTTTAGCGGCAAAAGCAAAAAGCCACCCGCCCCTCCGAAACGAAGGTGACGAATGGCCCAAATGCCGCGGCTATGAACTATCGCATGGGTCCGGGGTCGAACGGAGCACTCTGCGCGGCGATCGGGACGTCATCGGCCAAATCGACGCACGCAAGGTTCGACAGGAAGCCCTGTAGGAGAAAATTCTAAGGAGGTGTGCAGCGCGTTGTCAACGAGGCTGGCTGCACAAATTTCGCGAGGTGCATGCGCAGCAAATCGGCATGACCCCTTGCCCCGACCTCTGCCAAGATGATTTCCTTGATGCGTCGCGTCGCCGAAAGTACTCAATGACCAAGCCCTCCATTCCAGTTGGCATCATCTGCTCGCAGCACGGGCCCTATCAGGCCATGGGACGCGAGATCCTGAAGAGCGCCATGATGGCGGTCGACGAAATCAACAATCAGGACGAGTTCGACTTCGCGATATCTGCGCATGTCCGCGATCCCCGCGGAATCATCTCGGAGTACCATACGGTTTGCGACGACCTCATTCGCAACGTCGGCGTCGAGCACATCATCGGCTGCTACACCTCGGCCTCGCGCAAGCAGGTGCTGCCGATCGTCGAGCGCACCGACCGCCTGCTCTGGTATCCGGCACGCTACGAGGGGTTCGAATGCTCCGACAACGTCATCTATGTCGGCGCCTCACCCAATCACAACGTGCTGCCGCTGGTGCGTTACGTGCTCGACAATCTGTCGCGCGAAATCTTCTGTGTCGGCTCCAACTATGTCTGGACCTGGGAAACCAATCGCGTCACCCGCGAGCTGGTGACGGCGGCCAAAGGACGCATTCTCGCCGAACGCCTGCTCGAACTCGGTGAAAGCGCGGTCACGCACATCGTGGACGAGATCGTGCGGCGCCGGCCGCCGGTCGTCTTCAACACGCTGGTCGGCAGTTCGAGCTACGACTTCATCCGCGCCTTTCATGCGGCGACCGCCGCGGCCGGCCTCGACATCCCGATGCTGAGCTGCAGCCTGTGCGAGCCCGAGCTCAAGATCGCGGGTCCCGCGTCGGCCGGATGCATCACCTCGTCGGCCTATTTCGAAAGCATTCGCCTGCCCGAGAACCGGGCCTTCGTGGCGCGCTGGAAGGCGCGCCACGGCGAACACAGCAGCCCGTCGGTCGACGGGCAATCCGCCTATGTCGCGGTCTATCTGCTGGCCCGCGCGCTGCAGCGCGCCGGCACATCCGATATCGGCGAGGTGCGGCGCGCCGCGGCCGGCCATCGCTACAATTCGCCGCAAGGTCCGGTCTGGATCGACGGCAGCAACAACCACTGCGTCCTGACGCCGCGGCTGGCCGTCTCGAACGCCGAAGGACAGTTTGACATCTTCTGGGAAGCTGAAGCGCCGGTCAGACCGGATCCTTATCTGACGCAGCTCGACATCGCCGCCAGCCCGGCAAGGGATGGAACGTTGCCGAATGCGCCGCATTTGCGGGTTGTGAAATGAGCAAACCGTCTTCATTTTCACTGCGCGGGCGCAAGGCGCTCGTCGCCATCAAGGATGAACGCGATGCCTCGATCGTCAGGCGGCAGTTCGAGCGCCTCGGGATCGAGATCGTCACATGGGAGCCCGGCACCAATATCGACTGCCGTCCCGACGTGACGCTGATCGATGACGAGTTCCTGCCGCTCACCTCGCCGGCACAGCGGGCGTCGCTTGGACGAAGCCCGGTCATCGCCCTGCTCGGCACCGAGACGCCGAGCCGTCTGAAGCTGGTGCTCGACCTCGATCCGGCGTCGTTTCTGGTGAAGCCGCTGCGCTCGGCCGGAATCTATGCCGCGCTCGTCCTGGCTTTCGAACGCAGCGAGCGCACCAGCGAGCTGAAGCAGCAGGTGCTCAAGCTGGAGCAGCGGCTGCGATCCCGCCGCGTCGTGCTCGCCGCGGTCCTTCAGGTCATGCACACCCATGCGCTAGCCGAGCCGGCTGCCTTTGCGCTGATCCGCCGCGCCGCCATGGAGCAGCGCAAGACGATCGAGGAACTCTCGGCGGAGATCACCGCAAAGGGCTCCTTGCCCCGGGCAACGGGCTAGCTCCTGCGCCTATTTCTTCAGTTCCGCGTAGAGCTGCATCACCCGTTGCGGCAACACCTCGATGCGCGGCACGCGGAACGCATAGCGCTCGCCGAAAATCCGATCGAGCTGGGGAAATCTGTGCTCGCCGATGCCAAAGGCAAAGATATCGGTGCCGCGCCGCCGCAGCTGCTGGGCGGCACGGCGCGCGTCCTCAACGAGATATTGCGCATCCGGGACGTCGATGTCGGACGGCTCGCCGTCGGTCAGAACCAGCAACACCTTCCGGAACGCGCGTCGTTCGGCGAGGAAGCCCCCGGCATGGCGCAATGCCGCGCCCAGCCGGGTGGAATGGCTGCTGCCTAGGCCCGCAAGACGCGCACGAACCACGGCGTCCATCGGCTCCGCAAAGCCCTTGATGCGCAGATAGCGCACCCGCTCGCGGCCGTCGGAGCTGAAACCATGCACCGCAATCGCATCATTGGCGGCCTCGACCGCGGCCGCCATGATCGCCGCCGCCTTGCGTTCGACGTCGAGGACCGTCCGGCCGCGGCGGTCACGATCGGCGGTCGATTGCGACAGGTCCAAGAGCAGCAGGATGGCGAGATCGCGCGGTCCGGGCGCATCGCGCTGGTAGACCCTGGGCTCGCTGATATTGCCGGTGCGCCGCTCGATCGTCAGGGCGATCGCCGCATCAATGTCGAGCGCGTCGCCGTCGCGCTGGCCCTTGTGTCTGATACGGCGGCCGATCGACGCGTCGCGGGTCAACTCCGTGATCCAGCGCATCGCCTCGGCGTCCGTCGAGGGATCGAAGGGCTGCGCGGAAACGGCGGCATCGGCCTCCAGGATCGTGGTCCAGTCCGGCCGCTCGGTACGCGCCGCATAGTCCCATTCCGGGTAGGTCGCGACTGGAAACCCGTCCAGCAGCGTGACCGCGCTGGCCTTCGCGCGCAACGTCTCGTCCGGCCTGGCGTTGTCGTCGGTCGATTGAGCACCCGCATCGTCGCGCCGCTCGATCCGCACGGAATCGACGGCAAGTTCGATCGTCTCGGCCGGACTGTCCGGCTGGTCGCCGAAATCCCACAGCGCCAGATTGTCGTCGCGATAGGCGGGTTCGACGACGTAGCTCTTGGCGTTGAACTGCAGCCGCATCTGCCCGATGTCGTTACCGAGCAAACCACCGATCTCGCGGCTGATGGCGGGATCGCTCCAGCGGCCGGCGGCCGCGGCAAACAGCTGTTGTCCCTTGGTCACCCACGCATCCGGATCCTGATAATCGGGATCGATCAGCGCCCGCGCCAGCCGCATCATCAGTCCGGCTGCGGTTGCCTGGCCGGCCGGCGTCGCGCTGTGGAATGGCAACCACAGCCGGCGCAGCCCGGGCATCTCGCGGAGCGCCAGCGTCTCGACCCGGGCATCCTCGATCAGCGAGACCAGCGCGATCTGCAGCGCCTTCAGTCGCCCCACCGGAAAGCGGGCGGTGGAATGCACCAGATGCGCGCCGGCATGCGCGACCGCCGCGAGATAGACGGCGTCCGCTGCCTCGCCTTCGAAGCCGGGAAAGGTCTGCGGCAGACCGATGAGCCCGGCGGCGAGCGAGGTCCGCCGCGGCACCGGCGTCGGTGCAACGGCAAGTTTGCGGAAACGCGGCTTTCTGTTCCACAACGCAATCGTGGTTGCAGCGAGGCGCTTTTCCAGCCGCGCGAAATCATCCCCGCTTCGGCCGGCTGCGAACAGTTGCGCCGAAAGCTGATCGTCGAGCGCGAAATAGGCGCGGCGGCGCGATGCGCGACCGCCACTCGCACGCAAGCCGGCGGAAACCCACGCCGCAAACTCCTCGCCGCCGGCATGCGCCAGAAACTGCTCCAGCCGGCCGATCGCGAGGCTCGCCGATTCCGGCCCAGTGGCGGCGAGTTGGTCGAGCGCGACGAGGACCGCGGTGACTTCTCCTGCACCCGCAAGCCGCGGCAGCAGCTTGGACAATTCGGTCAGCAACGCATGGGCGACGCGGCTTCCGGCACTGCGGCCGATGTCCCGGACCGCGCGGCCGATCGCGATCAGATCATCGGCCGATCGCTGCGCCGGCCATTGCTCCGATAGACGCAGAAAGCCCTGCACCACGGCTTGACCGAGATTGGCCTCGAACAAGGCGTGCACGGCCTCGTCCCAGAGCGCCAGATCATCGAACCAACCCGTTCGCTGCAGAGCGGCGCGCGCCGCCTGCACGGCCGCAGCTACATCGTCATGGCCGCGCAAGAGGGCCGCAAGCCGACGTCCGGACCGGAAACTATCGAGCGAACTGATTTGCGCGACCGCCACCTGCAAGCTTCCGCTTACCCACAGGCCGAGATCACGTCGCGCAACGTGTTCCTGGTGTCCGCATCATCGGTCAAGGGAACGACGATCGTGGTCTCGCAGGCCTTTTCGAGGCTGATGCCGCATCCGATCAGGCGGCCGGCATTGACCAGCATCCGGGTCGAGGCGCCTTCGTCGAGCCCCTGGCCCTTCAGGTTGCGGCTGTGCTGGGCGATCTTCACCAGGAGATCGGCGAGGTTCGGCTCGATGCCGGCTTCGCGCGACACCACCTCGGTTTCGGCCGGCCGATCAGGATAGCCGAAATCCAGCGCCGCGAAGCGCTGCTTGGTGGATTCCTTGAGGTCCTTGATCGCGCTCTGGTAGCCCGGATTGTAGGAGATCACGAGCTGGAAGTCGGAATGGGCGTGGATCAATTCACCACGCTTTTCCAGCGGCAGCACACGACGATCGTCGGTCAAGGGATGGATCACGACCGTCGTGTCCTGGCGCGCCTCGACGATCTCGTCGAGGTAACAGATCGCGCCAAGACGCACGGCGGTCGTGAGCGGCCCGTCACTCCACACCGTGCCCTCTGCATCGAGCAACCAGCGCCCCACCAGATCCGCCGCCGTCATGTCCTCGTGGCAGGCTACCGTGATCAGCGGGCGGCCGAGCCGCCACGCCATATATTCGATGAAGCGGGTCTTGCCGCAGCCGGTGGGGCCTTTCAGCATCACCGGCATGCGGTTGGCATAGGCTGCACCGAACAGTTCGACCTCATCCTTGAGCGGCCGGTAATACGGCTCCTCCCGGATGCGGTACTGGTCGAGCAGCAAAGCGGGATTGGACAAGCTCACGCCTCCCATGATCGCGCAGGCCGCCGTTCGCAACCGGTCGATATCACGATGCGAGCAGCTCCTTGAGCTTGCCGTCGATGAAGGCGACATCGACCGGATTGGTCCCCGGCCCGCCGGCGAAGTGGCCCCAGATCGACGGCACCGGCACGAGCTTGGCGTTCGGCATGTGCTCGACCTCGAACGCGCTGTCCTCCGGCGGGAAATAGAGATCGGTCTGACCCGGCATGACATAGGCCTTGGCCTTGATCGCTCTCAGCGCGGCCTTGAAGTCGCCGTTGTAGATTTCGTTGTCGCTGATGTCGCCGTGCTGCCAGGTCCACAGCATGGTCAGCAGGTTGTTGGGATCCTTCGGCAGGAAGAAGCCTTCCCAGAACGCCACCAGGAAATCCTCCAGCGACGAATAGCCCAGCGTCTTGATGTCGAGCTGCTCGCGATAGAAGGCCTGCGAAAAGCCCCAGCCGGCATAGACACGCGCGGCGGCGCGCAGGCCGCGGGCCGGCTTGTCGGTGTACCAGCCCTCCTTCCACGCAGCATCCGCGGTGAGTGCCGCCTTGACGCCCTCGAGGAACACGAAGTTGTGGCGCGAGCATTTCGCCGAGCCGCAGAACGGCGCCAACAGATCAATCATATCCGGATAGAGCGCGCCCCAATGGAACGTCTGCAACGCGCCCATCGACCAGCCGACCACCAGACGGATGTGCTTGATGCCGAATTTCTCGGTCACCAGCCGGTGCTGGGCGCGGACATTGTCATAGGCCGTCACCTGCGGGAAGCGCGGTCCGTTATACGGTTCCGGCGTGTTGCTCGGCGACGACGACAGCCCGTTGCCGAGCATGTTCGGGATGATGATGAAGTACTTTGCCGGGTCGAGCGCCCTGCCCGGTCCGATCAGCCATTCATTGTCGTAGTGCTGGCCGGAGTACCAGGTCGGATAGACGATCACGTTGTCCTTGGCCGCGTTGAGCTGGCCATAGGTCTTGTAGGCGAGCTTGCAGTCGCGAATGGTCGCGCCGCGCTGCAAGGTCAAATTGCCGAGATCATGGATCTGATAGTCGACGCTCATTGATGTACCCTTCTTGCTTGATCGAGCTGATCGCTTACGCGGGACGCGCCACCTTTTCGGTCGGAGACTCCACCCGTGCGATCGCCCCATACACGATGCCTGCGACCACCGCGGCGAAGATCGCAGTGGACAGTCCCGGCATCAGGTTTTCAACCCCAAAGGCAAACAGCGACCCGATGCCCCAGGCGATGAACGGCTTCGCACGCCAGTCGACGTCCGCGCGCGCCTCGGCCCGCAGCAGATACTGATCGACCAGGATGATCGCACCGATCGGCGGCACCAGGATGCCGAGCAGCGACAGCCACTGGATGAAGAACGCCCAGACATTGCCGGCAGCGACCAGGATGCCAAGCGCACCGAGCACCACCGCCATCAGCCGCATATTGGTCCCGAGGATGCGCGACCAGCCGGTGGCCGCGTTGTACAGGCAATGCGAGCAGACAGATCCGAGATTGGCATAGAGGAAGATGAACGCGAGGATGCTGAGCCAGGTCAGCTGCTTGCCGTTCATGTAGCCGAACATGTTGTCGACACCGAACGGATTTGCGTTCGGCACGGCGAGCGCCGCCGTCATCACGCCGCCGACCAGCATCGCCACCAGATTGGCGAACGGAAACGCGCTGAACGTGGCGAACAGCGAGGCCCGCGCGCTCGGCGCCCAGCGGTTGAAGTCCGCCGTCACCGTGCCGGCGTCGATGAACAGCGCGAGCACCACCGTGAGGCCGACGCCCATCGACATGCTGGCGACGCCGTTGTTGCCGGCATAGCCGAAGATCGCCGCCGACGTCGTGGTCGAGGCGGCATCAGCCGCGACCCAGAGACCGAGCACGACAAACAGCGGCACCGACGCCAGCCCGATCCAGTGCAATCCCTTCACGCCGACGAAGGTAATCCCGATATAGAGCACGCCGGCAACGATGGTCATCGCCACATAATTGAGGCCGTAGGTCGAGGAGATCAGCGCGCCGGTGATGCCAGTCTGCACCGCATACCAGCCGAGCAGCAGGGTCGACAGCAGGCCCGACGCCAGCACGTAGCCCTTCTTTCCGAACACGATGCTGGCGATCAGCGCGAAGTTCATGCCTCGCCTGGTGCCGATCAGGCCGAGCGCGCCCACATAGGCGAACATGATCAGGTTGCCGACGATCATCGCCACCAGCGCATTCTTGAACCCCATGCCCAGCACCAGCAGCGATCCGGTCATCGCGCCGGTGATGATCATCGGAAAGCCCAGCCACACCATCGTGACCGAGAAGGCGCTGCGCCGGGCGCTCATCGGCACCGGCTCGTGCTCGAATTCATGGCCGAGAAGGTCGTCGATCTGCCCTTCGGTCTGATGAACCAGCCCGCTATTCGATTGACCGCTCATGATGTCCCCCCTGTTTCCTCCGCGAGGAAGTGTCCGCCGTTGCATCGAACCACGCCGGCGCGAAACATCGCGCCGGCGCCGATCGTCGATGTCACTCAACGATGTGCGACTTTCTGGTTCGGAATGCCCTCGATCGGGCATTCGTCGGTTCCGACGGTCGGACGGGTCATCGCCTCGACCATTTCCCGGGTCCCCTCGGGGTCGGTGATCCAGTTCTTGTAGAAGGTGTAGGGGCAGACCGCGTGACCGCGATCGCCGTCGCCGGAGTTGATCAGGCCGGTATAGCCGCGGTGCATCAGCTTGAAGAGATGGTTCTGCGACTGCATGTTGCGGCGGGCGTCACGGATCAGCGACACCGAGAGCTGCGCGTACTGGATGCCGTTCTCCTCGGTGCCGCACTCGCCGAGCGTCCTTCCGTCGAAGCCGATGAGCGCGGAATGGCCGAAGTAGGAATAGACGCCGTCGAAGCCGGAGGCGTTGGCGACCGCGACGTAGCAGTTGTTGGCCCAGGCCATCGACTTCGAGATCTGGATCTGCTGCTCCTTGGCCGGATACATGTAGCCTTGGCAGCGCACGATCAGCTCGGCGCCGCGCATTGCGCAGTCACGCCAGATCTCCGGATAGTTGCCGTCGTCGCAGATGATCAGGCTGATCTTCAGTCCCTTCGGCCCGTCCGAGACGTAGGTGCAATCGCCGGGATACCAGCCCTCGATCGGCACCCACGGCATGATCTTGCGATACTTTTGGACGATCTCGCCCTTGTCGTTCATCAGGATCAGCGTGTTGTACGGCGCCTTGTTGGGATGCTCCTCGTGGCGCTCGCCGGTCAGCGAGAACACACCCCAGACCTTGGCCTTGCGGCAGGCGTCCGCGAAGATGCGGGTTTCCTCGCCCGGTACCGACGACGCCGTCTCGTACATCTCCTTGGAGTCGTACATGATGCCGTGGGTCGAGTATTCCGGGAAGATCACGAGATCCATGCCCGGCAGGCCGAGCTTCATGCCCTCGACCATCTTGGCGATGTTGCGCGCGTTATCCAGCACCTCGGCCTTGGTGTGCAGGCGCGGCATCTTGTAATTGACCACGGCAACGCCGACCGTGTCCTTGCTGCTCGATATGTCTCCATGCAACATGTCTCGACTCCCTTTCCTGAGCGATAATTCCCGCTACACGGCCATGTGCAGCTGGATGAGATCATCGGTGAGCTCACCGATCGCGCCCTTGGCGACGACGCGTCCCTTTTCGAGCAACGCGAAGCGATGAGACGCACGCCGCGCGAACGCGACATTCTGTTCGACCAGCACGACCGTGATGCCGCGCTCGCGATTGAGGCTGACGATCACGTCCTCGATCTGCTCGACGATGTTTGGCTGGATACCCTCGGTCGGCTCGTCCAGCAGGATGACCTTGGGCTTGGCCAGCAGCGCACGCGCGATCGCAAGCTGCTGCTGCTGGCCGCCGGAGAGGTTGCCGCCATAGCGATTGAGAAAGTCCTTGAGGACCGGGAACAGCTCGAGCACCCACTCCTCGATGCCGTTGGCCGATTTCGCGGCAAAGGTCCCGAGCGTCAGGTTTTCCCGCACAGTGAACTTCGGCAAGATCCCGCGGCCCTGCGGCACATAGGCAATACCGGCCTTGGCGCGCTGATAGGTCCGCAGCGGCGAGATGTCGGCACCGTCGAGCGACAGCCGTCCGGTGCACCGGTCCATCAGGCCGAGGATGCTGCGCATCAGCGTGGTCTTGCCGACGCCGTTGCGGCCGAGCACCGAGAGGAATTCGCCATTGCCAACCGTCAGGTTGATGCCCTGCAGGGCGCGGCTGTTGCCGTAGAAGGCGTCGACGTCGGTCAGCTCAAGCATGGCTGATGCCTCCCGATCCGAGATAGGCGCGGCGCACTTCCGGATGTGCCTCCACTTCCGCCGCGGTGCCCTCGGCCAGCATCTGGCCCATATGCATCACCGAGATGATGTCGCCGATCGCCTTGACGAAGCCCATGTCGTGCTCGACAACGATCAGCGTGTGCTTGCCCTTCAGCCGCGCGAACAGTTCGGCGGTCTTGCGGGTTTCCTGTGCCGTCATGCCGGCGGTGGGCTCGTCCATCAGGATCAGCTCGGCGTCCTGGGCGACCAGCATGCCGATCTCCAGCCACTGGGTCTGACCGTGCGACAGATAGGCGGCCGGCCGCTCGAGCTGCTCGGTGAGCCCGACCAGTTCGGCCAGACGCTCGACATGCTCGCGCCCTGAGTTGCCGATATTCCAGCGCAAATTGCCAAGCACGGAGGTGCGGCGGGCTCGCGCCACTTCAAGGTTCTCGGAGACCGAGAGCTCGCGGAATACGCTCGGCACCTGGAACTTGCGGCCAACGCCGGCGCGAGCGATTTCGTATTCCTCGAGATCCTGTAGCGCAGTGCCATCGAAGCTCACCGTGCCCGCGCTCGGCTTCACCTTGCCGCAGATGATGTCCAGCGCCGTGGTCTTGCCTGCGCCGTTCGGCCCGATCAGGCAGCGCAGCTCGCCCTTGCGCACGCTCATGTTGAGAGCATTGAGCGCCTTAAAGCCGTTGAAGCTGACCGAGACGTCGCGGAGATCGAGATGGGAGCTCATGTGCTGCCCTCCGTCTGGCCGACGCCTTGCGCCACCCCGCCCGCGGCCGCATGGCGGCGCTGCACGATCCAGCGCAGCACGACCTGCGCAAGGCCGGCGAGCCCCTTCGGCAGGAACAGCACCACGAGCACGAACAGCGCGCCCATCACCAGCGTCCAGGTTTCCAGGAACGCCGCTGATTCCGACAGCGCGCCCTGCATGCCCGCCACCAGCACCGCGCCAAGGAACGCACCGACCAGGCTCTGCCGGCCGCCGACCGCGCACCACACCACCACCGAAAGAGAGAGCTGCACGCCGAGGAAGGTCGGCGAGGCAAACTCCATCACCACCGTGTAGAGCATGCCGGCAAGGCCCGCGATCGCCGCCGACAGCGCGAACACGAAGATCTGGTAGAGCGCGACGTCGTAGCCGAAGTAGCGCACCCTACTCTCATGGTCTCGGATCGCCTGCACGATCAGGCCGGCCTTGGTCCTTGTGAAGGCAAAGGCGACAAGCAGGCTGAGCAGGACACAGCTGGCGACGAGATAGTAGGTTGCGCGGCCATAGGCATCGAACGCGACGCCGAAGATCTCGAGCTGGGCGAGATCGGTGATGCCGTTGAAGCCGCCGGTGTAGCTCTGCTGGTCGATGATCACGAGATTGATCACCACCATGGTGGCGAGCGTGATGATCGAGACATAGACGCCGGTGACGCGCCCCCGGAACATGAACCAGCCGAGCGCCGCAGCGACCAGCGCCGGCACGATCAGGCCCGCGGCGATCGCGAAAGTCAGCGAGCGGAACGGCTCCCAGAACCACGGCAAATGCTGGACATTGTTCCAGACCATGAAGTCCGGCAGTCCGCTCGCCCCCGTATGCACCGGCACGGTCTTGAGCTTGAGCGCCATTGCCATGGCGTAGGAGCCGAGCCCGAAGCTCATCGCCTGGCCGAGGTTCAGGATGCCGCCGAATCCCCAAGACAGCCCGAGCGACACCGTGAGGATTCCCAGCACCAGATAACGCGCGACCTTGTTGAGCAGGAAGTCATTGTTGAGCAGCACCGGCAGCGCGAACACCACGGCGCAGACGATCAGCAGAGGCGCAAGCTGCGCGATCAGGCGCTGCAATCCGCTGGAGTTAGGAACATGCGACGGCATAGATGAGCGATCTGTCTCAGGCCCGCACGCGTGCGGTGAAAAGCCCCTCGGGGCGGAAACGGATGAGCACGACGATGGCGAGCAGCACGATCGCCTTGGCCACCGTGTCGTTCTGCAGGAACGCAATGCCGCCGGAGAGCTCGCCGAGGATGAAGGCGCTCGCCACGGTGCCGGCGAGGCTCTGCACGCCGCCGAGCACGACCACCATGAAGGCATCGACCACATAGCCGGTGCCCATATCGGGCGACACGCTCTTGAGCGGCGACACCAGCGCGCCGGCCAGTCCGGCCAGTCCCGCGCCATAGGCGAAAGTCAGCGCATAGACCCGTTTCGCGTTGATGCCGAACGAGGCGGCGACGGAACGGTCCTGGATGATCGCGCGCAACTTCATTCCGACCGTGGTGCGGTTCATCAGCAACCAGGTCGCGACGAACAGTGCGATCGACACCACGAACAGGAACACCCGATAGGACGATACCGAGATGCCGAACACGTCCATGCTGTCTGACAGCGCCGGCGGCAGCTGCACGTAGCGCAGTTCGCTGCCGACCATCAGCCGCACCGCCTGCTGCAGCATGATGCCGACGCCCCAGGTCGCAAGAATCGTGTCCAGCGGTCGGTTGTTGAGCAGGCTCAGGACATAACGCTCGATGACCCAGCCGAACGCGGCGACCACGAGGAAGATCGGCACCAGGCTCGCCAGCAGGCCGAGCCCCAGATAAGTATGGAACACCCAGGCCGCGTAGGCGCCGAGCATCACGAACTCGCCATGGGCGAGATTGATGATGCCCATCGAGCCGTAGATGATCGACAGGCCCAGCGCGACCAGCAGCAGGATAGATCCGATGCTGAGGCCGGTGACGATTTGTTCGATGAATTGGTCCACGTCGGGATCCGCTTTCGATGTTCGTTTTGTGCGCCCTGCCCCTCGCACCCGTTCGTGCGAGAGGCCGCATTCGTTCGGGACGCTGGCCGCCGGCGCCGCACGCCGACGGCCTTCGTCAGCCCCCGTCGTCAGCTCTTCTCGACCAGGCCCTTCTCGGTGCATGACTGCCCGGGATAGGCCGCGTAAGGCACCGGCTTCAGCCACTCCTTGGCCTCGACCAGAATCTCGAACTGTCCGTTCGACTTCGCCTGCGCGATCTTGGGCCACAGCCAGGTGTGCAGGTTCTCCGGCTCGATCCGGACCTTGCCCTGCGGTGCAATCACTTCCTGGCCCTTGACCGCGTCGCGGATATTCGGCGGTGTGAGGTCGCTGGTCGCGAGCTTCTCGACCGCCTGCTTGAACAGGTAGGTCTGGAAGTAGCAGGCCTCCGACACGAAATGCGTCACCTTGTCGGCGCCCCAGCGCTTCTTGTAGGCCTCGACGAACTTCTCGTTCTCCGGCGACTTGTGCACCATGAAGTAAGGCGCCGAGGTGAAGTGACCGGCGGCCGCCTCGCCGCCCATCGCAGCGACTTCGTTCTCGGAGGTCGTCAGGCTCGCCATCGGCATCTTCTCGGGATCGAGGCCGGCCGCCTTGTACTGACGATGCAGCGCGACCACGGAATCGCCGACCACGGTGGAGAAGATCACGTTCGGCTGCGTCGCGCGGATCTTGTTGATGACGGAAGAGAATTCGGAATGGCCGAGCGGCACATATTCTTCCGCCACAACCTCGCCGCCGAGTTTCTCAAGCAGCTTCTTGCAGTAGTTGTTCTCTTCCTTCGGATAGATGTAGTTGGAGCCGATCAGGTAGAACTTCTTGCCGAACTTCTTGACCAGCCAGGGCACGAACTCGTCCTGCTGCTGGTTCGGCACCGCGCCGGTGTAGATGACGTTCTTCGAGCACTCGCGGCCTTCATAGAGCGTCGGATACCAATAGAGATTGTTCTGCCGCTCGAACACCGGGAGCACCGCCTTGCGGCTCGCCGAGGTGTAGGAGCCGAACACACTGACGCATTTGTCGCCGACGACGAGCTTGCGGGCCTTCTCCGAGAAGGTCGCCGGATCGGACGCGGGGTCCTCGACGATCGGCACGATCTTGCTGCCCTTGATGCCGCCTGCGGCGTTGATCTCCTCGATGGCGAGCAGCGTCGCCTTGTTGAGCGATTCCTCGATGATCGCGGTCGTTCCGGTCAGCGAGAACAGCACGCCGACCTTGATCTCGCCGCCGGCGGCGTAAGCGAGGTCGGCGTTCTTGATCCAGATGTGCGGCAGTCCGGCGCCGGCAAACGCGCCAAGCGCCGCGGTATTCCTCAGCAAAGTCCGCCGTGAAATGCTCATCCCTAGCTCCCTTCAGGACTGAAAAAACAAAAAAGCCCTCCCGATGCGCGCTTACGCGAGCATTGGGAGGGCTTTGTTGCCGGTTGTGTCGAAAGCGGCGCTGTCGCCGCCGGCCCCGCTATTGGGGCTTACTGTTGATGATCGTAGCCAAGCAGTTCGAACGAGTCAACAATCGCCGCGGCGACTGCACTTGCCGACACGCGACGATCCATCGCCTGTCGTCTGATGAAGCCATAGGCCTCGGTTTCCGGCATCTGCCGCGTCGCCATCAGGATCGCCTTGGCGCGCTCCACCGTGCGCATCGAGCGCAGATTGTCGTCGAGCTTCTCGATCTTGCTGCGAAGCCGCCGTTCATAACCAAATTGACTGCGCGCCAGCACGAGGCTGGACAGCACTGCATTCTGCGTGAACGGCCGCGGCAGAACGGCGTTCGGCGTCGCATGACACAGCGCATCGGCGTGAACGGTTTCCGTCGCCGGCAGGATCACAACCAGCGCCGAGCGCGCATCGCCGGGAATCCACGGCAGGCGCCGCGCCAGGTCAGGAGAATATTCGCAGTACACTACGTCGGCATCGGCCGGCACGCTCTCCGGCATCGGCCAGACCTGCCGCACCCGCATCCGGAACCGCTGCAACTCGCGCAGCAACATGCCGACCTGATCGTCGACCGGCGCGACCACCACCGCCGACAGATCGGCAAGTTCCTGAACCATGGTCTTGCGTCCGCCGACGTCTCGGCTCAGCGACGGCTTACGCGACATTTCGTTCATTGGACGGTTCCTGTTTGCGTTGCACGACCATATCCGATCAGGAACGGATCCGCATGCACCGGCTCCTTCGACTGGCTGACGACATCGAACTGCCCTTGGCGGTTGGCGCGCCCGATGCGGGTCCAGAGGTCGGTATGACCCGACATCGGGTTGACGGTGACCGCACCTTGCGGTGCATCAAAGCTGGTGCCGAACACCATCGAGCGGAGCACTTCAGTGTCGAGCGAATTGACCTGCTCAAGCGCTTTGGCAAACAGATGCAGCTGGAAGTACGACGCCTCGGCGCACATGTTGGTCGAGATATCGGCGCCGAACCGCTTCTTGAAGCGCTGCACAAACGCATTGTTGGCGCTACCCTCGACGCCCTGGAAGTACGATGCCGCCGTGACATGTCCCTCGCCGACGTCGAAGCCCATGGCGGCGATTTCGGCTTCCGTCGTGGTCAGGCTGGCGATCGGCACCTGTCTTGGATCGAGCCCGACATTGGCATAGGCCTGATAGAGGAACACCGTGCCCTCGCCAACGACGGTCGAGAAGATCACGTCGGGCCTGACACGCTTGATATCCTGGATGATCGGCACAAAATCCTGCCAGCGCGCATAGACATTGACATAGCGCTCGCCAACGACCGAGCCGCCATTGCTCTTGAGCAGCTCCCGCATCACCCGGTTGGACTCGCGCGGATAGATGTAGTCCGACCCCACGAAATAGAACCGTGTTCCGAACGTATCCATCAAATAGCGGCACAGCGCGAGGCTGTTCTGGTTGGGCGAGGCGCCGGTGTAGATGACGTTGGGCGACGCCTCGAACCCTTCGTAAAGCGTCGGATACCAGAGCAGACCGTTCAGGCGTTCGACCACCGGCAGCACCGCCTTGCGGCTCGACGAGGTGTAGCAGCCGAAGATCGTGCTGACCTGATCCTCGATCATCAGCCGCTTGGCGTAATGGCCATAGGCGGCCGAGTCCGATCCGGGGTCATAGGCAACGGGAACCAGCTCGCGGCCGCAGACGCCGCCCGCTTCATTCACCTCTTCGATCGCGAGTTGCGTGCCCTGATACTGGGTCTCCTCGATGACCGACATGAAGCCGGTTCGCGAGAACAGCACTCCTATCCGCCAAGGAGCGGATGTCGTTTGGGTAAGGTTCGACATGATCAGGCCCTCGACAGAATTGGAGGGACGAGAGGGATTATTGTTCTTGTTGCTCTCGAACAGCATTGCCGGCTGCGGAAGATTGCATGCCATCTGCCGCGAGACAAGGACCCCGGCCGCTCATCCTGTCAGCGAAGCTGACGCGAAAGCAGGCAGACTAATGTGTCACCCGCGACGGATCACAGGTGCAGCGCTCCACGGGCCACCTATCTCCGGTAGCTGCACCACCGATTTCCCGTATCAAGGCATGTCCGGCCGGTCACGTCGCGTACATCAACCGGAAGGTTGAGAGCTGCGACGAGATTGCTCGTTAACCTGCGCCCGATCGGGAGATGCCGCTGAACCCGCGAACAACTCCCGATCAGGAGTCCCCTCAGCGCAGGCTGGGCAGATCGAGCCCGTTGGCGCGGGCGCACTCGATCGCCGTGTCATAGCCGGCGTCGGCGTGGCGCATGACGCCCGTCGCCGGGTCGTTCCACAGCACACGCTCGAGCCGGCGCGCCGCCTCCGGCGTGCCGTCGGCGACGATCACCATGCCGGCGTGCTGCGAATAGCCGATGCCGACGCCGCCACCGTGATGCAGCGACACCCAGGTGGCGCCGCTCGCGCAGTTGAGCAAAGCATTGAGCAGCGGCCAGTCGGACACCGCGTCGGAGCCGTCGCGCATCGCCTCGGTCTCGCGGTTCGGGCTCGCCACCGAGCCGCTGTCGAGATGATCGCGCCCAATCACGATCGGCGCCTTGAGCTCGCCGCGAGCCACCATCTCGTTGAAGGCAAGGCCAAGCCGATGGCGGTCGCCGAGCCCGACCCAGCAAATTCGCGCCGGCAGCCCCTGAAACTTGATGCGCGCCTTGGCCATGTCGAGCCAGTTGTGCAGATGGCTGTCGTTGGGCATCAGCTCCTTGACCTTGGCATCGGTCCTGAAGATGTCCTCGGGATCGCCCGACAGCGCCGCCCAGCGGAACGGTCCCACGCCGCGACAAAACAGCGGGCGGATATAGGCCGGAACGAAGCCCGGAAAGTCGAACGCCTGCTTCAGGCCCATGTCCTTGGCCATCTGCCGGATGTTGTTGCCGTAATCGAGCGTCGGGATTCCCTGCGCGTGGAAATCCAGCATGGCCTGGACGTGATCGACCATCGAGGTCTTGGCTGCCGTCTCAACGGCCTTCGGCTCGGCCGCGCGCCGCGACTCCCATTCGGCGAGCGTCCACCCCTTGGGCAAATAGCCGTTGATCGGATCATGCGCGCTGGTCTGGTCGGTGACGATGTCGGGCCGCACGCCGCGGCGCACCAGCTCGGGAAAGATCTCGGCTGCATTACCGAGCAGGCCGACCGACACCGGCCTATGGGTCTTGGCCGCTTCGGCAATGATCGTCAGCGCTTCATCGAGCGTCGTCGCCTGGCGGTCGAGATAACCCGTGCGTAGCCGCATCTCGATGCGGCTCGGCTGGCATTCGACCGCGAGCATCGAGGCACCGGCCATGGTCGCGGCCAGTGGCTGGGCGCCGCCCATGCCGCCGAGACCTGCCGTCAGGATCCATTTGCCGGCGAGACTGCCGCCATAATGCCGGCGGCCGACCTCGACGAACGTCTCATAGGTCCCCTGCACGATGCCCTGGCTGCCGATATAGATCCATGAGCCTGCCGTCATCTGGCCGAACATCATCAGGCCCTGCCGGTCGAGCTCGTTGAAATGGTCGAGCGTCGCCCAATGCGGCACCAGGTTGGAATTCGCGATCAGGACGCGCGGCGCGTCGGCATGGGTCCGGAAAATGCCGACCGGCTTGCCGGATTGCACCAGCAGCGTCTGGTCGCCTTCGAGCTTGCGCAAGGACGCGGCAATGCGGTCAAAGCTCTCCCAGTCGCGCGCCGCACGGCCGATGCCGCCATAGACCACGAGCTCGCTCGGGCGCTCGGCGACATCAGGGTCCAGATTGTTCATCAGCATGCGCAGCGGTGCTTCCGTCAGCCAGCTCTTGGCGCTGATGTCGGTGCCGCGGGGAGCACGGATGATGCGTTCGTTATCCAGTCGGCGGTTCATGACGGATGTCCCTGTCGGCTAAGCAAGTCTAAGTCAGTCTTGGAAATGGATCGGTCGGAAGCACCGTGATCGCAGCGGCGGGCAATGTGTCGGCTTCGATCAGCGATGCGGCCCGCGCGAGATCGTCGGCCATGTAGCGGTCGGCGGCGAGTGCGGGAACGTGCTGCCGCAGCGCGGCAATGACTGCCGCGAGCGGTGCGCTGGTCGCATGCGGCGCGCGTAGCGTGATGCCCTGCGCGGCGACCAGCAGCTCGATGCCGAGGATGGCGGCGAGATTGTCGGCCATGTCGGACAGCCGGCGCGCGGCATGGGCGGCCATCGAGACGTGATCTTCCTGGTTGGCGCTGGTCGGCGTGGAGTCGATCGAGCAAGGCAATGCACGCTGCTTGTTCTCGGCATAGAGCGCCGCGGCCGTTACCTCGGCGATCATGAACCCGGAATTGATGCCGGGCTCGGGCGTCAGGAACGGCGGCAGGCCGAAGTTCAAGGCGGGATCGACGAGGGTCGCGATCCGGCGCTCGCTGGTCGCGCCGATCTCCGCGAGCGCCAGCGCGATCTGGTCGGCGGCGAACGCCACCGGCTCAGCGTGGAAATTGCCGCCTGACACGATCTCGCCGGTCTCGACCAGGACCAACGGGTTGTCCGTCACGGCATTGGCTTCAATCGTCAGCCCGCGGGCGGCTTGCGCGAGCAGGTCGAGCACGGCGCCCGCGACCTGCGGCTGGCAGCGCAGACAATAGGGATCCTGCACGCGCTCGTCTCCTTCGAGATGCGATTGCCTGATGTCGCTGCCGTCGAGCAGCGCGGTCAGAGCGGCGGCTGCAGCGATCTGCCCCTCATGGCCACGTAGAGTCTGAATCTCTGGGCGAAACGGCACCGTCGACGCCATCGCCGCATCGACCGACAACGCACCGGTCACCAGCGCGGCGCACGCCAGGCGATGCGCACGCAGCAGGCCGGAGATGGCATAGGCGGTGGAAAACTGCGTGCCGTTGATCAGCGCGAGCCCCTCCTTGGGGCCGAGCGTCAACGGTGCGAGGTCGGCAGCGGCCAGCGCTTCGCGGCCCGGCACGGCTTTGCCATCAAGGATTGCCTGCCCCTCCCCGATCATGACCGCGGTCATATGAGCAAGCGGCGCCAGATCGCCGGAGGCACCGACCGAGCCCTGCTGCGGCACCAGCGGAGTGACGCCGCGCGCCAGCATGCCCTGCAACTGCTCGATCACCTCGCGGCGCACACCGGATGCGCCGCGACCGAGCGAAATCACTTTCAACGCCATCATCAGGCGCACGATCGGCTCGGGCGTGTTCGAACCGACTCCGCAGCAATGCGACAGGATGAGGTTGCGCTGAAGCAGCGCTGTCTGGTCGGGCGCGATGCCCGTCGATGCCAGCTTCCCGAAGCCGGTATTGATGCCGTACACGGGAATGTCGATGCGCGCGGCCTTCGCCACGATATTCGCGGCCGCCTCGACGCGCGGCCAGCACGATGGATCGAGCACGATGGGCGCGCCGGCGAGCACGCGCGCCAGGACGTCGAGGCCGACGGTTCCGGGCGTCACGACGACAGGTGCATCCCGATCGTTCATTGCCCCCTCCACACCCGGCTGTGTAGCGGGTTGAAGCCGATACGGTAGACCAGTTCGGCCGGACGCTCGATGTCCCAGATCGCCAGATCGCACCACTTGCCGGCCTCGAGCGTGCCGGTCTCGGCGAGCATGCCCAGCGCACGCGCGCCTTCCCGCGTCACCCCTGTGAGGCATTCGGCGACCGTCATCCGGAACAGCGTTGCACCCATGTTCATCGCCAGCAGCAGCGAGGTGAGCGGCGAGCTGCCCGGATTGCAATCGGTTGCCAGCGCCATGTTCACACCGTGGCTACGAAACAGCTCGATCGGCGGCTTGTGCGTCTCACGAATGAAATAGAACGCGCCGGGCAGCAGGACCGCCGTTGTCCCCGCCTTCGCCATCGCGGCGGCACCGGCTTCATCGGTGTGCTCCAGATGATCGGCCGACAGCGCGGAGAATTTTGCGGCCAGCGCCGCGCCGCCGAGATTGGACAGCTGATCCGCATGCAGCTTGACGGGCAGTCCCAAAGCGCGCGCCGCCTCGAACACCCGTGCCGTCTGCTCTCCGGAAAACGCGATCCCCTCCATAAAGCCGTCGACGGCATCGGCAAGGCCGGCCTTGGCCACGGCCGGCAGCATCTCGTTGCAGACCAGATCGATGTAACGGTCCTTGTCGCCATTGGACTCCAGCGGCAGCGCATGCGCTCCGAGGAACGACGTGCGGATCGCAACCTGCCGCAGGCGCGAGAGGCTGCGTGCGGCGGCCAGCTGCCGCATCTCGGTCTCGGCATTGAGGCCATAGCCGGACTTGATCTCGACGGTGGTTGCGCCTTCGCCGATCAGCGCGTCGAGCCGGGGCAGCGCGCCGGCGACAAGCTCGGCCTCGGTCGCGCTGCGCGTTGCCGCGACGGTCGAGACGATGCCGCCGCCGGCGCGCGCGATCTCCTCATAGCTTGCGCCTTTCAGGCGCAGCTCGAACTCGTGCGCGCGGTTGCCGCCGAAGACGAGATGGGTGTGGCAATCGACGAGCCCAGGCGTGATCCAGCGGCCGGCGCAATCGAACCGTTCAACGGCGTCCGCATCCACGGGAAAATCCGATTGCGTGTCGGCATAGACGATGCGGCCGTCGCGCGCCGCGATCAGCCCCCGCTCGATCTCGCCGAGATCGGTGCGGTCGCTGCGCATCGTGGCGAGCCGGGCGTTGTGCCAGATACGGTCGAAGCGCTCTGCCATGCGATCGTCCCCTCGATGTGGGATGCTTGACTTATATGTCTAGACATATAATCGTGTCCGGGTTCTGTCCAGCCGGCGTGGAAAAATGACACGACTGCATTTCGCATTCGCGCTGCTGCCTTCGGGCTGGGCCAATGACGTGCAGGTCGTCGTTGTCGATGGCGCGATCGCCTCGGTGACGGCGGGCGTCGCGCCTGCCGCCGGCGACGAACGTCACCAACTGGCGGTTCCGGGATTGGCGAGCCTGCACAGCCACGCGTTTCAGCGCGGCATGGCGGGCCTCGCCGAACTGCGCGGCGACACGACCGATACGTTCTGGACCTGGCGCGAGACGATGTATCGCTTCGCGCTGACCATGACACCGGACGACGTCGCCGCCGTTGCCACCCTGCTTTATGTCGAGATGCTCGAGCGCGGCTTTACCCGCGTCGGCGAGTTCCACTATCTGCACCATGATCGCGACGGCGCGCCCTACGCCAATCTCGCCGAGATGGCCGTGCGCATCGCAGAGGCCGCCAGCGCCTCCGGCATCGGGCTCACGCTGCTGCCAAGTTTCTATGCCCACAGCACATTCGGCGGCGCCGCACCGCATGCCGGGCAGCGCCGCTTCATTTGCTCGGTCGATCAGTTCGCCGCGCTGATGACTGCCTCGCGCGAGGCAATCCGAGATCTACCTGACGCCAACATCGGCATCGCTCCGCACAGCCTGCGGGCAGTAGCACCCGACGAGCTCGCAGCCATCATTCCGCTTGCCAAGGCGGACCCGATCCACATCCACGCAGCCGAACAGGTGCGCGAGGTCGAGGATTGCCGCGCCTGGTCGGGACAGCGGCCGGTGCAATGGCTGCTCGAACATGCCCCCGTCGATCGGCGCTGGTGCCTGATTCACGCGACCCACATGACGGAGCAGGAAGTCACAGCGCTCGCCCGCAGCGGCGCGGTTGCCGGCCTTTGCCCCGTCACCGAAGCAAGTCTCGGCGACGGCATCTTTTCCGCGCGCGAATTCCTCGCGGCGGGCGGCCGGTTCGGCATCGGAACCGATTCCAACGTGCAGGTCGGGGTTGCCGACGAACTTCGCCAACTCGAATACGGTCAGCGGCTGAAGCACCGCGAGCGCAATGTGCTCTCGGGGCGTCCTGGCGCATCCACCGGCCGCGCGCTGTTCGACCAGGCGCTCGCGGGCGGCGCGCAGGCTCTGGCACAGACCAAGGCCGGGCTGGTGCCCGGCGCGCGCGCCGACATCGTCAGCCTCGACACCGCGCATCCGTCGCTGGCGGGACGGTCGGGCGATGCGGTTCTCGATGGCTGGCTGTTTGCGACTGGCAGCGACGCGATCGATTGCGTCTGGGCCGGCGGCGACAAGGTGGTCGCGGGCGGACGGCACCGGCTGCGCGACAAGGCGCGCGAGCGGTTCAATGCAAGCGTGCGGAGGCTCGTCGCATGAGTCTCGAGCAGGCCAAGCCGAATGCAGCCGGCAAGCCGACGCTCTACAAGCGCATCCGGCTCGACATCGAGACCCGGATCCTGACCGGCGAATGGCCGCCCGGGCATCGCATCCCGTTCGAGCACCAGCTGATGGCGCGCTATCGCTGCTCGCGCATGACGGTGAACAAGGCGTTGTCGGAACTGGCGCGGGCCGATTTGATCGAGCGGCGGCGCCGTGCTGGCACCTTCGTGCGCCGTCCGCAGCATCTGTCGGCGGTGCTCAAGATCGCCGACATCCGCGCCGAGATCACCGCGCTCGGCCGCAGCTATGGCTATCAGCTGATCGATTGCCGGCGCCGTACCGCGACATCAGCCGATCGCGCCCGGCTCGGCATGGACAAGGCCGGCAAGGTGGTCGCGATCGCCTGCCGGCACAGTGCGGACAACGTGCCGTTCGCCGTCGAGGACAGGCTGATCGATCTCTCCACGGTTCCGGAGGCCGCAAACGCGGACTTTGCCCGCGAGCCGCCAGGATCGTGGCTGCTGCATCATGTGCCGTGGACCGAAGCCGAGCATACGATCAGCGCCGTCGTCGCCGACGATCGCACGGCCGAGGCGCTCGACATCGCGGTCGGCGCGCCCTGTCTCGTGATCGACCGCTACACCTGGCGCAGCGCGCGCACGGTAACTGCGGTGCGGCTGCATTATCCGGGCGAGACGCATCGCCTGGTGGCTCGCTTCAAGGGAGGCTGAGGGCAGCTTGCGCGGCATATTTCATGCAATGCATCATGGGCCATCATCCGCCGACATGCTTCATGCGGCAATCCGCCGCGACTGACGTGAAGATCACTGGCGTGACGACATCAACAGGGTTCAATCCATCGTTCAAGGGGTCGACAATCATGCGTTCGTTCAAGCTATTGCCCGCAATCGCAGCCTTGCTCGCGCCCACCGCCGCGTTCGCGGATGACGTCAAGGTGGGCGTCGGCATCTCTGGTTGGACCGGCTTCGCGCCGCTGACGCTCGCCAGGGAAGCCGGTATCTTCAAGAAGAACGGCCTCGACGTGACCTTGAAGAAGATCCCGCAGAAGGACCGGCATCTCGCGATCGCCTCGGGCGACATCCAGTGCGCGGCGACGACGGTGGAGACCTGGATCTCCTGGAACGCCAATGGCGTCGCGACCAAGCAGATCTTCCAGCTCGACAAGAGCTACGGCGCTGACGGCATGGCCGTGCGCAACGACGTCGCCGCGATCAAGGACCTGAAGGGCAAGACCGTCGCGGCTTCCGCGCCCGGCACGTCGCCCTACTTCGCGCTGGCCTGGATGCTGAAGAAGAACGGCCTCTCGGTGAAAGACGTCACCGTGGTGAATCTGGAGCCCGCCGCCGCGGCGCAGGCTTTCGTCTCCGGCCAGAACGATGCCGCGATGACCTACGAGCCTTATCTGTCGACGGTGCGCGCCGCGCCCGACAAGGGCAAGATCATCGCGACCACGCTCGACTACCCGATCGTGATGGATACCTTCGGCTGCACGCCGAAATTCCTGACCGACAATCCCAAAGCGGCGCAGGCGCTTGCCAACAGCTATTTCGAGGCGCTCGACATGATCGCCAAGGACCAGGCCAAGTCCTACGAGATCATGGGCGCCGACGTGAAGCAGAGCGGCGAGCAGTTCGGCAACTCGGCAAAGTACCTGCGCTGGCAGGACAAGGCCGCCAACCAGAAATTCTTCGCCGGCGACTTCCTGACCTTCAACAAGGACGCTGCCGAGCTCCTGCTCGAGGTCGGCATCATCAAGGCCGCGCCGAAGGTCGAGGACCTCTACGACGCAAGCTTCATCAAGTAACGCAGCAACCATTTCGGCCGGTCCCGTCTCGCGACACAGCGAGCGGGACCGGCGCATAAGATACGCCCGGATCATTTGATGCGTCCTCTCGAGCCCACGACATCGAAGCAGCGCGTGGCCTATGGCCTCGCCTTCTTCGTGCTGTTCGTCGCCCTCTGGTCCTGGGCCACGTTCGGCGGCCACGTGTCGAAGACTTTCCTCGCCAACCCGCTCACCATGGTGCAGGAAGGCTATGAGCTGCTCGCCAAGCAAGGCTTTCTGTTCGACATCGGGATGACGATCTGGCGCGTGATCGGCGGGTTTGTGCTTGCTGCCGTCATCGCGGTGCCGCTCGGCGTTCTGATGGGAGCCTACAAGCCAATCGAGGCCTTTCTCGAACCGTTCGTGTCCTTTGCGCGCTATCTGCCGGCATCCGCCTTCATCCCGCTGCTGATCCTGTGGGCCGGCATCGGCGAGTTGCAGAAGCTGCTTGTGATCTTCATCGGCGCGGTGTTTCAGATCATCCTGATGGTGGCGGTCACCGTCGGTGCCACCAGGCGCGACCTGGTCGAGGCCGCCTACACGCTCGGCGCCCGCGACCGCGGCATCATCCGCCGCGTACTGCTGCCCTCCGCCGCGCCCGAGATCGCTGAAATCCTCAGGCTGGTGCTGGGCTGGGCCTGGACCTACGTCATCGTGGCCGAATTGATCGGCTCATCATCGGGCATCGGGCACATGATCACCGACAGCCAGGCGCTGCTCAACACCGGCCAGATCATCTTCGGCATCATCGTGATCGGGCTGATCGGTCTGATCTCCGATTTCCTGTTCAAGGCCTTCAACGCCTGGCTGTTCCCGTGGAAGCTCGCATGACCGCGCTCAGGATCGATCAGGTCTCGCGAACCTTCCCCGCCCGTGCCGGCAACGCGCCGACGAGAGCGCTCGAGCCGACCACGCTCGACGTCGGCGACAACGACTTCGTCACCATTCTCGGCCCCTCCGGCTGCGGGAAATCCACCCTGCTCCGGATCATCGCCGGGCTCGATCGGCCGACCAGCGGGCGCGTCACGCTCGACGGGCGCGAGGTCACGGGCCCCGGCGCCGACCGTGGCATGGTGTTCCAGTCCTACACCCTGTTCCCCTGGCTGACGGTGCGCGAGAACATCGCCTTCGGCCTGCGCGAGCGCGGCGTTGCGCAAGGCGAGCGCCACGACATCGCCGATGCGTTCATCCGCCGGGTCGGGCTATCGGGCTTCGAGAATCACTGGCCCAAGCAGCTGTCGGGCGGCATGCAGCAGCGCACCGCGATCGCCCGCGCGCTGGCCAACGATCCAAAGATCCTGCTGCTCGACGAGCCGTTCGGCGCGCTCGACAACCAGACCCGCGCGCTGATGCAGGAGATGCTGCTCGGGATCTGGGAGCGCGACCAGAAGACGGTGCTGTTCGTCACCCACGACATCGAGGAAGCGATCTTCCTCGGCAGCCGCGTCATCGTCATGAGCGCGCGGCCCGGCCGCATCAAGGCCGAGATCGCGGTCGACCTGCCGCATCCGCGCTCCTACAAGATCAAGACCACGCCTGAATTCGTCGCCCTGAAGGAGCGGCTGGTCGAGGAGATCCGCACCGAAGCCCTGAAGGTCGCCGAACAGGCCTGAGAGCCTGTTTCTCCTTCATGCCCGGCCTTGTGCCGGGCATCCACGTCTTCGCTTCAATCGGACAAGAAAAACGTGGATGGCCGGGACAAGCCCGGCCATGACGAAGCAGCGCCAGTTGAGGAAAGCCGACGATTGGCTGCACTGTCAGTGGCTGATCATCCAGGGCCGCGCGGTCGGAAAGCCCTTGGCGCCGCTCTTGGTCTTGGTCATCAGCCGCGCCGGCTTCTTCTTTCCCGTTGTCGAGCAGCAGCCGCAGCCCGGGCCATGCGCGGCCTTGTACTGGTCGAGCGTCTTCGGCGCGTGCCGGCTCTGCTCGTTGGTGGCATGCGCCTTGCGCTTGTCCGAGGGCATGCAGAAGAACGCCGGTGCGGTCAGGATCACGCGCGGCGACGTCGTCTCGCATTGCGGGCAGTCCTGCGGCAGGTCGCATTCCGCCATCGGCCGCATGTCGGTGAAAGGACCGCAGTCGTTGCAGAGATATTCGTAGATCGGCATTTCCCTAATCCTTGCGCAGTCGTGTGACATCCGGCGATGGATGCGGGGCGGCCAATACGCGGGCCGTCCCGCACCCTTCGCGCAGGGATCACTCAAGGGATCATTTGTCGGGCGAGATCGGCATCTGCACGTCGCCCTTGATATGCTTGATCGGTCCCGCCGACGACGGCATGACGTCGAAGTCGAAGATCTCCGTCGGCAGCCACAGCGTGGCGCAGGCATTCGGCACGTCGACCACGCCGGAGATATGGCCCTGGCACGGCGCGGTGCCGAGGATCGAATAGGCCTGGGCGCCGGAGTAGCCGAACTTCTTCAGATATTCGATCGCGTTCAGGCAGGCCTGACGGTAGGCGATGTGGACGTCGAGATAATGCTGCTTGCCGGCCTCGTCGACCGAGATACCCTCGAAGATCAGATAGTCCTTGTAGTTCGGCGTGATCGGCGACGGCTTGAACACGGGGTTCTTGATGCCGTATTTCGACACGCCGTCCTTGATGACATCGACCTTAATGTGCAGCCAGCCGGCCATTTCGATGGCGCCGCAGAAGGTGATCTCGCCGTCGCCCTGGCTGAAATGCAGATCGCCCATCGAGAGCCCGCCGCCCGGCACGTAGACCGGGAAATAGATCTTCGAGCCGCGCGACAGATCCTTGATGTCGCAATTGCCGCCATGCTCGCGCGGCGGCACGGTACGGGCGCCCTCGAGGCCGATCTTGGCCTTGACGTCGCCCTTGGCCTGGCCGGCATGGGCGGTCGGCGCGAACGGCGGATTGGCGAGGCCCGGCACGCGGGTCGGGTTGGTCGCGATCAGCTCGGCTTCGCGCTTGTTCCAGGCCGCCAGCATCTTGGCATCGGGCAGACAGCCGATCAGGCCGGGATGGATCAGGCCGGCGAAGTTGACGCCGGGGACGTGACGCGACGAGGTGTAAAGGCCCTTGATGTCCCAGATCGACTTCTGCGCCAGCGGGAAATGGTCGGTGAGGAAGCCGCCGCCATTCTGCTTGGAGAAGAAGCCGTTGAAGCCCCACAGGCTCTCCTTCAACGGACCAACGTCGAGCAAGTCGACGACGAGCAGATCGCCGGGCTCGGCGCCCTTGACGCCGATCGGGCCGGACAGGAAGTGCACAATCGACAGATCGATGTCGCGCACGTCGTCGGCGGAATCGTTGTTCTTGATGAAGCCGCCGGTCCAGTCGACGGTCTCGATGATGAAGTCGTCGCCGGGGCTGACCCACTCGACGATCGGAACCTCCGGATGCCAGCGGTTGTGGATCTTGTCGTTTTCATAGGCCGACTTGCTGAGATCGACCTTGATCAGTGTATCTGGCATCGCGATGCTCCCCTTGGGTTACTGATAGTTAGACGGACAGGTACTTAGAAATCTGCGCGGCATCGACGCTGGCGCGTGGATCGTCGCGGACGATCTCGCCGTTCTCGATGACGAGCACGCGGTCGGCGATGTCGAGCGCGAAGCTCAGAACCTGCTCGGAGACGACGATCGACAACCCCCGCTCATCGCGGATCCGCTTCAGGGTACGCGCCATGTCCTTGATGATCGACGGCTGGATGCCTTCGGTCGGCTCGTCGAGCAGCAGCACCTTCGGCTTGGTCGCCAGCGCCCGGGCGATCGCGAGCTGCTGCTGTTGCCCGCCCGAGAGATTGCCGCCGCGGCGGCCCTTCATCTCGAGCAGCACCGGAAACAGCTCGTAGATATCGCCGGGCACTTCGGAGCCGCCGGACACCACGAGCCCGGTCTCGATGTTCTCCTTGACCGTCATGGTGGAGAAGATCATGCGGCCTTGAGGGACGTAGGCGAGCCCCTTCGCCACCCGCTCGTAGCTCTTCATCGCGCCGAGCTCGGTGCCGTCCATGGTCACCTTGCCGCTCTTGGCCGGCAGGATGCCCATCAGCGACTTCATCAGCGTGGTCTTGCCCATGCCGTTGCGGCCCATGATCGCGACGATCTCGTTGGGCGCGACCGAGACGTTGAGGCCGTGCAGCACCTCGCTCTGGCCATAGGCGACATGAAGATCATTGATTGCCAGCATCGACAGCTCCTAGAACCGGGCACTGTTCTTCACCTCTCCCCTTGTGGGAGAGGTCGGATCGCATCGCCCGATGCGATCCGGGTGAGGGGTTGCGCTCTCTCTTGGGACCTGAAGGCCCTCACCCGGCGCTGCGCGCCGACCTCTCCCCGACGGGGAGAGGTGAACTGAGTTCGCGGCTCGACCGATCCTGATCATCCGTTAGTGGCCCAAATACACTTCGATGACTTTCGGATCGTTCTTGACGTGCTCCATCGTCCCCTCGGACAGGATCTGTCCCTGGTGCAGCACCGTGACCTTGTGCGCGATGTCCTCGACGAACTTCATGTCGTGCTCGATCACCAGCACCGAGCGGTCCTTGATGATGCGGTTGAGCAGCTCGGCGGTCTTGGCGCGCTCGGACACGCTCATGCCGGCGACCGGCTCGTCCAGCATCAAGAGGTCCGGATCCTGGATCAGCAGCATGCCGATCTCGAGCCACTGCTTCTGGCCGTGGCTGAGCTGGTCGGCAAAGGTATTGAGCTTGTCCTTCAGGAAGATCATCTCGGCGACCTCCTCGACCCGCTGCTTGACGGTGTCGTCGCGCTGGAAGGTCAGCGAGCCGAACACGGTGCGGCCACGCGGGAAGGAAATCTCGAGGTTCTCGAACACGGTGAGATCCTCGAACACCGACGGCGTCTGGAACTTGCGCCCCACCCCGGCCTGCACGATCTCGTTCTCGCGCAACCTGGTCAGCTCCTGGCCGCGGAACTGGATCGAGCCTGACGTCGCCCTTGTCTTGCCGCAGATCAGGTCGAGCACCGTGGTCTTGCCGGCGCCGTTCGGGCCGATGATGACGCGGATTTCGTTCTCCTCGACATAGAAGGAGAGATCGTTGACGGCCTTGAAGCCGTCAAAGGACACGGTGAGACCGGAGACCGCGAGCAGGAAGTCCTTGGGCTGATGGCCGACGAGCATGATGATCCCTCCTCACTCGGCCGGTGCGCCGTCGGCGATCAAGCCGGCCGCCGATTTCGATTTGCGTGATGCCAACAGGCGATCGATGCGCGGCTGGATGTGGTCCGCCCAGATGCCGGACAGCCCGTTCGGGAAGGCGAGCACGACCGCGATGAATAGCGCGCCGAGACCGAACAGCCAGAGCTGCGGAAAGGACTCCGAGAGGCTGGTCTTGGCGAAATTGACCAACAGCGCGCCCCAGACCGCGCCGAAGATCGACATCCGGCCGCCGACCGCGGTGTAGATCACCATCTCGATCGACGGCACGATGCCGACGAAGGACGGCGACATGAAGCCGACCTCGAGCGTGAACATGGCGCCGCCGATCGCAGCGAACACCGCCGCGGCGCAGAACGCGAAGATCTTGAAGTTGGCGACGCTGTAACCGGAGAAGCGCACGCGATCCTCCTGCTCTCTCATCGCCACCAGGATGCGCCCGAGTTTTGTCAGGCGGATGAACTGCGCGGCGCAGATGCAGCCGAACAACAATACCACCTCCACGAAGTACAGGACGTACTTGGCGTGATCGGTCCGGATATCCCAGCCATGCAGCGTCCGCAGGTCGGTGATCCCGTTGATGCCGCCGGTGTAACCCTGCTGACCCACAATCAGGATGGTCATGATCGCGGCGATCGCCTGCGTGATGATCGCGAAATAGACGCCGCCGACCCGGCGCTTGAACATCGCAGCGCCGATGATGAAGGAGAAGATCGCCGGCACCAGGATGATCGCGATCAGCGCTACCGGGAAGCTGTGGAACGGCTTCCAGAAGAAAGGCAGCGAGGTGAGCTGGTTCCAATCCATGAAATCAGGGATGCCCGGCGTCGACTGGATCTTGGTGTTCGCGACCGAAGACGCCTCGAGCTTGAGGTACATCGCCATGCAGTAGCCGCCGAGGCCGAAGAACACGCCCTGCCCCAGGCTCAGGATGCCGCCATAGCCCCAGCACAGCACGAGGCCGATCCCGACGAAGGCATAGGTCAAATATTTGGCGACCAGGTTGAGGCGGAAGATATCGAGCGACAGCGGCAGGATGAGAAACAGCAGCACCGCGAGCGCAAGGAAGCCGAGCAGTTCGGAGCGATTGAAAAAGCGCGAGTTGATGATCATGACCAGCCTGCTTGTTCTTATTTGCGGACCTTGAGCGCGAAGAGCCCCTGCGGACGCACCATCAGGATCGCGACGATCGTCAGCAGCGTGATCACTTTGGCCATCGATCCCGACAGGAAGAATTCCAGCGTCGATTGGGTCTGCGAGATCGAGAAGGCGGAGGCGATGGTGCCGAACAGCGAAGCGGCGCCGCCGAACACGACGACCAGGAAGGTGTCGACGATGTAGAGCTGGCCGGCGGTCGGTCCGGTCGAGCCGATCATGGTGAAGGCAGAGCCGGCGATCCCGGCGATGCCGCAACCCAGGCCAAAAGTGTAACGATCGACCTTCTCGGTATTGATGCCGACGGCGCCTGCCATCACGCGGTTCTGCACCACGGCGCGTACCTGCTTGCCCCAGCTCGACCAGAACAGCACGTAGGCGACCGCGATCGTGATCAGGATGGTCAGCGCCATCACGAACATTCCGTTGATCGGGATCTGAATGGAGTCGGTCGCCTGCCAGGAGCCCATCATCCATTCCGGCAGTTCGACGCCGACCTCGCGCGCGCCGAAGATCGAGCGGTAAGCCTGTTGCAGGATCAGGCTAAGACCCCAGGTCGCCAGCAGCGTGTCGAGCGGACGCTTGTAGAGATGGCGTATCAGCGCCCACTCGACCAGCATGCCGAGCGCGCCGGAGGCGATGAACGCCAGGATCATCGCGATGAAGAAGTAACCGGGGAACAGCCAAGGCGCGACGTGCTGCACGGCGTTCGACGTCATCCAGGTGACGTAGGCCCCGAGAATCATGAACTCGCCGTGGGCCATGTTGATGACGCCCATCTGGCCGAAGATGATAGCAAGCCCCAGCGCCATCAGCACATAGACGGAGAACAGGATGAGCCCGGCAAATCCCTGCATCGCAAGGATGGCGCCGAGATCGCTGATCGAATAGTCGCCGAACATGATGTCCTCCAGTCCAAGGGGCACGCGCCGCCGGTCAAGCGACGCTCGTTCCGTGGCGCGGACGACGACGTCCACGCCGCGATGCGTTGTGGAGCTTCGTAGCCCGGGTGAGCGGGTGCGATACCCGGGACGGTCCCGCATATCGCTCCGCTCATGCGGGCTACTGGCTCACTGGTATCCCTTGGGGAACGGATCCGGCTCGACGAGATCGGCGGTCTCGTAGATCAGCTCGTACTGTCCATCGGCCTTGGCGCGCCCGACGCGGGTCTTCGACCACAGATGATGGTTCTCGTGGATCCGGACGTAACCTTCCGGCGCGCCCTTGAACTCGACGCCGGGCGACGCCGCCGCGATCTTGTCGATGTCGAAGGAGCCGGCCTTCTCCACTGTCAACTTCCACAGCCACGGGCCGAGATAGGCGGCCTGGGTGACGTCTCCGATCACGGTCTTCTCGCCCCACATCTTCTTGAAGGCGGGCACGAAGGCCTTGTTGTTCGGATTGTCGAGCGACTGGAAGTACTTCATGCAGGCATAGGCGCCGGCGATGTTCTCGCCGCCGATACCGTCGATCTCGTCCTCGGTGACCGAGATCGTGAGCAGCGTCTGCTTGGACAGGTCGATGCCGGCCGCCTTGAGCTGCTTGTAGAAGGCGACGTTGGAACCGCCGACGATGATCGCGTAGATCACGTCCGGCTTGGTCAGCTTGATCTTGTTGATGACCGAGTTGAACTGGGTCGAGCCGAGCGGGAAGTATTCCTCACCGACCACCTTGCAGCCTTGCAGATGGTTCTCGATGTGCTTGCGCGCGATCTTGTTCGAGGTGCGCGGCCAGATGTAGTCCGAGCCGAGCAGGTAGAAGCTCTTGGCGCCCTTGGTCTTGTTGACCCAGTCGAGACCGGCGATGATCTGCTGGGTCGCCTCCTGGCCGGTGTAGATGACGTTCTTGGACTGCTCGAGGCCTTCATAGAAGGTCGGGTAGTACAGCATGCCGTTGTACTGCTCGAACACCGGCAGCACCGCCTTGCGCGAGGCCGAGGTCCAGCAGCCCATCACGGCCGCGCATTTGTCGTTGACCAGCAGCTTCTTGGCCTTTTCCGCGAAGGTCGGCCAGTCGCTGGCGCCGTCCTCCTGGATGAACTTGATCTTGCGGCCGAGCACGCCGCCGGCGGCGTTGATCTGCTCGATCGCGAGCTTCTCGGCCTCGACCGACCCGGTCTCGGAGATCGCCATGGTGCCGGTCACCGAATGCAGGATGCCAACCGTGACCTCGCTATCGGTGACTGCAAGACCGGTGGTATTGACCGCAGAGGTTGCAGGAACGTCGGCAAATGCGGGACGGCCGAGCATCGACATGGCCGGCAAAGCGGCCATTCCCATCAAGAGCTTGCGGCGGAGCGGAGACGGCAGTCCTGGTTTTGTATCGTCTGACATGAGCACCCCATTGGTTCGAGAACGCTTATTGATGAGGCTAGGATTGCTCACTTTTGTGCAGCGCACTGATACGTGAGATCGCGTATACTGCACCGCAAAATAGCGACGTAGGTTTTTGGTACGGGATTTGCCCGCGATCAGCGCATCGTGGACCAGGAGTTGAAACGAGTGGCAGGGCGGCAGCGGATAGACCGCGTCAGGCGCCAATACAATCAATGGGTCGCCAACCAGACGCTGGAAGACTACGCGCTGCGCTTCACCGCCAAGAGCGCGCGGCGCTGGTCCGCCGCCCGGGTCGCCAACACCGCGCTCGGCGCAATCTCGTTCCTTGCGCTGGAGGCGATCGGCGGCACCATCACGCTGAACTACGGCGCAATGAACGCCTCCGCCGCGATCCTGGTGGTCAGCGTCATCATCTTCCTCTGCGGACTTCCGATCGCCTACCATGCCGCGAAAAGCGGCATCGACATCGATCTGCTGACCCGCGGCGCCGGCTTCGGCTATATCGGCTCGACCATCACCTCGCTGATCTACGCCTCCTTCACCTTCATCTTCTTCGCGATCGAGGCGGTGATCCTGGCCAGCGCGCTCGACATGTGCTTCGGCATCCCGCGGCCGATCGGCTATCTGATCAGCGCGGTCGTGATCATTCCGCTGGTGATCTACGGCATCACGCTGATCAGCCGCTTCCAGCTCTGGACCCAGCCGCTGTGGGTCATCCTCCACATCATGCCGTTCGCGGCGATCGCCTGGGCCAATCCGCATTCGTTCACCGAGTGGCGCAAATTCGCCGGCGATCACGGCGATCCCGCAGGGAGTCTCGATCTGCTGCTGTTCGGCACCGCGGCCTCCGTGGTATTCGCGCTGGTGGCGCAGATCGGTGAGCAGGTCGACTTCCTGCGCTTTCTGCCGCGCGACCGCCGCACCTCGCGCAAGGCCTGGTGGATCGCGCTGCTGAGCGCCGGTCCCGGCTGGATCGTGCTCGGCGCGCTCAAGCTGCTGGCCGGCTCGTTCCTCGCCTTCTTCGCGCTCAGCCACGGCGTCTCGGCCGAACATGCGGCCGAGCCCGCCAACATGTACCTCGAGGCGTTCCGCTACGTGCTGTCACAGCCGGATCTGGCGATGGCACTGACCGGGACGTTCGTGATCCTGTCGCAGGTCAAGATCAACGTCACCAACGCCTATGCCGGCTCGATCGCCTGGTCGAACTTCTTCTCCCGCCTCACCCACTCGCATCCCGGCCGCGTGGTGTGGCTGGTGTTCAACGTCGTCGTCGCGCTGCTGCTGATGGAGATCGGCGTCTACAAGGCGCTGGAGCAGACGCTTGCGCTTTACTCCAACGTCGCGATCGCCTGGGTCGGCGCGCTGGTGGCCGATCTCGTCATCAACAAGCCGCTGGGCTTGCGGCCGCAGCACATCGAGTTCAAGCGCGCCCATCTCTGCGATATCAATCCGGTCGGCGTCGGCGCGATGACGATCGCCACCGTGGTCTCGATCAGCGCGTTCTACGGCCTGTTCGGTCCGACCGCGAAGGCGCTGTCGGCCTTCGTTGCGCTTGCGGTCGCCTTCGTCACGGCTCCCCTCATTGCCTGGGCCACCGACGGCAAGTACTACATCGCCCGCAAGCCGAAGCGGAGCTGGCAGAACATCGAATCGATCCAGTGCTGTATCTGCGAGCATGCGTTCGAGCCCGAGGACATGGCTTCCTGCCCCGCTTATGCCGGCCCGATCTGCTCGCTGTGCTGCTCGCTCGACGCACGCTGCCACGACCTCTGCAAGCCGCATGGACGGATCGGCGCGCAGGTGTCGGATGCGCTGGGCAAGGTGATGCCGCAACCGATCTACGCCCGCATCAACTCGCAGCTCGGCCATTACCTCGGCGTGTTCGCGGTCTCGGCCGGCCGCGTGGCGCTGGTGCTCGGCCTGATCTACCTGCAGACCACCGCCGCCGTGCATGCCAACGAATTGCTGGCCGACGTGCTGTGGAAGGTATTCTTCGCGCTGACTCTGATCATCGGCGTCGTCGCCTGGCTGTTCGTGCTGGCGCAACAAAGCCGGCGCGCCGCGGAAGCGGAAACACGCCGGCAGACCACGCTGCTGATCCAGGAGATCGACGCCCACAAGCGCACCGACGCCGAACTGCAGCGCGCCAAGGAGGTCGCGGAGTCAGCCAATCTCGCCAAGAGCCGGTACGTCGTGGGCCTCAGCCATGAGCTGCGCTCGCCGCTGAATGCGATCTCCGGCTACGCGCAATTGCTGGAGCAGGACGACAGCCTGCAGGTGCGGCCGCGCGAGCAAGTGCGGGTCGTCCGCCGCAGCGCCGATCATCTCTCGGGGCTGATCGACGGCATCCTCGATATCTCCAAGATCGAGGCCGGCCGCCTCTACCTGTCGCGCGACGAGGTGCGGCTGAACGATTTCCTCGAGCAACTGGTCGGCATGTTCCGCCTGCAGGCGGCAGCCAAGGGCATCGACTTCGTGTTCAAACGGCCGGCCGTGCTGCCGGTCGTGGTCTATGCCGACGAGAAGCGGCTGCGGCAGATCCTGATCAACCTGCTGTCGAATGCGATCAAGTTCACGCAATCCGGCCAGGTGCAGTTCGTGGTGCATTACCGCAGTCCGGTCGCTGAGTTCGAGGTGATCGATACCGGACCCGGCATCCAGCCCGACGATCTCGAGCGGATCTTCGCCCCGTTCGAGCGCGGCGCGCTTGGCGTCACCCAGCCGCAGACCGGCACCGGGCTTGGCCTGACCATCAGCCGCCTGCTCGCAGGTGTGATGGGCGGCGACATCAAGGTTTTGAGCACGGTCGGCACCGGCAGCACGTTCCGCGTCAAGCTGCTGCTGTCGGAGGTCACCAATCCGCGGCGCGATGCGCCGGTCGATGCTCCCGTGTACGGCTATCACGGTCCGCGCAAGACCATCCTGATCACGGACGACGACCCGACCCACCGCGACCTCCTGCGCGAGATCCTGACGCCGCTCGGCTTCATCCTGCTCAGCGCGCCAGACGGACCAGGCTGTCTTGCCCTCGCGCAGCATTGCCGGCCGGACCTGTTCCTGCTCGATATCTCGATGGCGGGCATGGACGGCTGGACGGTCGCCGAAACCTTGCGCGCCGAAGGCCATCACCAGGCCCGCATCCTGATGATCTCGGCCAGCGCGCTGGAGGCCCATGGCGCGCCGCTGGCGCAACCATTCCATGACGGATACCTGATGAAGCCGATCGACATTCCGCGGCTGCTCGAGACCATCCGCCAGTTGCTCAAGATCGAGTGGCAGTATGAGGCCGAGCCGGCTGCGCCCCCGCAATGGAAGCCCGAGAGTGGTTCGCGGCCGCCGGTGAAATATGTCGAAGAGCTGATCAGCCTCGGCCAGCTCGGCTATGTCAGGGCGATCCAGCTCAAGCTCGACGAGATCGGCAATGAGTGTCCCGAACATGCCGACTTCGTCGGCCAGATGCGCACGCTGATCGACCGGTTCGATCTCGATCAATATATGGCGACGTTGAAGACATTGCACAGCTATGACCATTGAACAGAAGAAGCGCGATGTTGCGCTCGTCGTCGACGACTCGCCCGAGACGTTGCGGCTGCTGACCGACGCGCTCGACGGCGCCGGCATGACCGTGATGGTCGCGCTCGACGGCGCCTCGGCGATGCGCATCGTCGACCAGATCACGCCCGATATCGTGCTGCTCGATGCCGTGATGCCCGGCATGGACGGTTTCGAGACCTGCCGGCGGCTGAAGCGCGACGCAGGGCTCGACGGCGTGCCGATCATCTTCATGACGGGCCTCGCCGAAACCGAGCACATCGTGCGCGGGCTGGAGGCCGGCGGCGTCGACTATGTCACGAAGCCGATCGTGGTCGAGGAGATGCTGGCGCGCATCCGGGTCCATCTCGCCAATGCGCGGATGACGCAGAGCGCCCGCGCGGCGCTCGACGTCTCCGGCCGCTATCTGCTCGCCGTGAACAGCGCCGGCGCGCTGCTGTGGGCGACGCCGCAGGCACAGCGACTGCTGTCGGATACGCTCGCCGACGCCGCCGACAATTTCGCGCTGCCGGATCCGATGCCGCAATGGCTCGAGCAGGCGCAGAAGGGCGGCACGGGAAAGAAGACGGCGACCGTGGCGTCATTCCCCGGCAACGAACAGCTTCGGCTGCAATATATGGGCAAGCTCGGGCCCAACGAATTCCTATTGCGGCTCGCCAAGGACACCAGCGGCGACATGCCGGCCGAGTTCTCCAGCGAGCTCGGCCTGACCACCCGCGAGGGCGAGGTGCTGTCCTGGCTCTCCAAGGGCAAGACCAACCGCGACATCGCGCAGATCCTCGGCCTCAGCCCGCGCACGGTCGACAAGCACCTCGAGCAGATCTACGCCAAGCTCGGGGTCGAGAACCGCACCGCCGCCGCCGCGATCGCGGTCAACGCCAGGCATCGCAAGTCTTGATCGAGCGCACTCCGCGCCTCCCGCACCGAGACGTGAGCGAGGCACGGGGGACGCTACGCATCCACAGTCGGCGAACTGCCTTTCCGATCAGCCGGTGCAGCAGGTCCCAGCGACACCTCCTGTTCCGGCGGCTGCGATTTGCGCCACTGCGCCGGCGTCACGCCCATGTGGTTTTTGAAGGCCCGCTGAAAGGCGGCCTCCGATTGATACCCGACCATCTCTGCGACAGCGCCGGTCGAAAGCGATGATCCCTTCAACTCGTTCGCCGCAAGCGTCATCCTGACATCGGTGAGCAGATCGCTGGCCGATCGCCCGAGCTTGTCCTGGAACTGCCGCGCCAGCGTGGCGCGCGACATGTTGCAAAGCCGTGCGAGCTCCGGCAGCGACCACGCACGCGCGGGCTCCTTGAACATGGCGGCCACGGCCGGCGCGAGCCTGGGATCACCGACCAGGGCGAGAAGTCCCCGTGACGTTGCATCGGTCTCGCTCGCAAGCCGCAGCACAAGCGCGAACATTGCCGTGGACAGCGCATTCAGCATGGCGTGGCCGCCCAGATGATCGTCGGCCGTTTCGCTGCGCATCAACGACACGAGCCCGGCGAGCTGCGCAGCCGTTCCCTTTCCCGCACGCGCGCCGGCATGCACGACAAGACGCGGCGGAAGATAATTGCGCAACAGGCGGTCGTGCGGGGGTGCAATCGCGAAGTGCCCGCACAACAGGTCAAGCCGTTCGTCCGATCCGAGGTTTTCGCTGATCGTGAAATTCTCCGCCGCCCGGTTGCGCGCCGGCAGCGGTGTCGCGCCGCTTCCGTCGTGCATCACGTGTCGCGGGTTGCCGGGAAGCAGGAGGATGTCGCCGGGCTTCAGCAGCAACGGCCGTCCGCCCGCGGCGTCGTCCAGGATCGCCGAGCCGGCAAGCACCGCATGATAGGGGATCTCGTTGGTTAGGCCCGGTCCCTGCTCGATACGCCAGGGCACGCTGTAGCTGCAGCGCAAGTCGAGCCGCCCGCGCACCGGCATCATCTCGAACAGCCGGCTGAGCCAATCCATGGCCAATCCCCCTGAAGCAGCGCATGAGACGATTGAGCATATAAACGAACAATATGAACATTCAATGTCTCAAACCTCGATCCTATTGTCACTCCGCAATCGTTCACCACCCCGAACAAGGAGTGCCACCATGTCTCGTCTCTCAACTCCCAATCTCGAAACCGATACCGGCCCGTCGGGCCAGGTCTACGCCCAGATCAAGAAGGCGATCGGCGCCGTGCCGAACACCTACGCGGCGATCGCGGCCCACGGTCCGGCCGCGCTCAAGTCGATCCTTGCGGCCGATGCCGTCCTGACTGGCGGCAGCCTGCCCCGGCGCGACCTGGAGATCGTCAAGCTCGTCATCAGCGCCGCCGGCGGCTGCGATTATTGTGTCGCCGCGCACTCGCATCTCGCCAGGCTCGCCGGCGTGAATGCGGATGTGCTCAAGCAGATCCGCGAGGGCGAGCCGACCGGTGACGCCAAGGGCGATGCGCTCGTGCATTTCGTCCGCAAGCTCGCGCAGTCGAGCGGCACCGTCAGCGACGAGGATTTCGCCGCGATCAAGTCCGCCGGCTACAGCGACGCGCAGCTGGTCGAGATCAGCCTGGCGTTTGCGACCACGGTCTTCACCAACGTCTTCAACCGCATCAACGACACCGACATCGACTTCCCGGCAGTCGCGTGAAGCGACCGAGCGATGTCACGCGAAAGGATCACGACCATGACCACGCTTGCCAATACCACACAAAATCCGCTTGTCCGCGCGCTCGACAGGTCCGGCCTGCTGGCGGAGGATCTCGACTATCACGTCGTCCGGGCCGCTATGGTGATCATGTTCCTGTTCTTCGGCTACCAGAAGTGGTTTCCGTACGAATTCGAACGGCTGGTCCCGTTCATCAGCAACGGGCCGCTGATCTGGTGGCTCTATCCAGCGTTCGGCCACGCCGGCGCCAGCTACTTCCTTGGCGCCTCTGAGTGGACGTTCGGTTCTCTGCTGCTCGCGGGCTTCTGGGACAAGCGGCTCGGCGTGCTCGGCGCCCTCGGCTCGACCGGCACCTTCATCGCGACGGTCACCATCATTCCGTTCATGCCTGATGGCTGGGACGTTGCCGCCGGTGGCTTCCCCGCGATGACCGGCAACGTGCCCTTCCTGATGAAGGACGTCGTGCTGCTCGCCGTCTCGCTCTACCTGCTGAGGCAGGACGTGGTTCGTCTGATCAGGCAATAGCTGCTCGCGATTGATCGCCGGTGGGCCTCGGGCGTGCCGGCGATCGCGCATGGGACTGAGCAGACGCAGCATCTCTCGAACACAGCGACATGGCAGTCATTATTGTTGCGGGGGTCCGGCAGTCATTGCTCTTTAAGGCCGAGCCATAACCCCTTGCCGAACTTGCACAATGCGTTGAAAATCGGCCGCCCGCTCCGCGCAATCGGCTGCACTGCCGCCCGCTCGACGACGACGCACCGCCGCTTCCATGCACGAATGATCCGTCGCTCCGCGGCCATGAACATAGTTCCGCCGCGCGGTCTGCGCTAAAAAGCAGCGCCGGTGTTGTTCTGGGGTGAGTTGATGAAGAAGGACGACGTCACATGCCCGCGCTGCGGGGCCGGATTCCGACGCCTTGAGCTGGCGTCCGGATCTGGAAGCAAGGGCGAGTATCGCTGCCCGGTTTGCGAGACGACCCTCGAGCAGTTCGATGGCGACAGGCTCGTCGCCTACCGCCTGACCATCCAACCTTCGATTCGCGGATTGAAGACCTAGCAGCCGTCTGCACAGAATGCCGGAGCAAAATCCGGATCACGATTTCCGCTTCAGGACATAGCTGTCCATGATCCAGCCGTGCCGCTCACGTGCCTCGCGTCGCGCGGCAACGATGCGAGGGCCGACCTCCGCCAGTTCTCCCGCCATGATGATTTGATCGGGCATGCCGAGATAGGCGCCCCACCAGATTTGCAGCCCGGAAGGATCCAGCGTCTGGAAGGCGGCGCCGCCGTCGAGCATCACGACCACGGTGTCGACGCCGGGCGGCCAGCCGCCCTCGCGCAGCCGTCGGCCGGTCGTCACGAGGAACGGCTCGCCGATCTCATTGAGCGGCAGCGCATGCGCCGCGCACAGGGCCTGGATCGACGTGATGCCCGGGATCACCTCGATCGATGGCAACGGATCGAGCCGGCGCGCAATCCGCAGGCTCGAATCGTAGAGCGAGGGATCGCCCCAGATCAGCAGGGCGACGCGTCCCTCTCTGCCTGGGTTGCGCGCGATTTCCTGCGACCACGCCGCAGCGATCGCATCGTGCCAATCGTCCACACCCTTGCGATAATCCTCTTCGCCGGCGTCACGCACCGGCAGGTCGAACTCGGCAATGCGTGTGCGGTCATTGCTCAACGCTTCCGCGCAGATCGTTCGACGCAACTCGGCGAGATCCGACTTCGCCGTCCCCTTGCGCGGGATCAGGATCAGGTCGGAGGCATTGATCGCGGCGGTCGCAGCGAAAGTGAGCTGCCGGGGATCACCACAACCGATGCCGATCAGGGACAGCGTCAACATGGCCGCGTCACCCTCGTTCCGGCGCCAGCGCACCGAACAGAATAACGGCAGCCGCCGTGGCCGCGCCGGCATGCGTGAGCTGTTCGGCCAGCGCTGCGATCGTGGTGCGAAGCAGCCGCTCGTCCGCGTGGCCGAGCGATTCCGCCAGCAGCGCGGGGGTGTCGGGCGCGAGGCCGTGCGCGATCAGCCTTGCGGCCAATGCCGGGAAGGTCCGCCGCCCCATATAGACGACGGTGGTCGCTTCCGGATCGGCCAGCGCCGCCCAGTTCAGGTCCGCAGGCAATTCGCCCGTCACATCGGCGCCGGTCACAAACTGGACCCGGCGCGAGGTCAGCCGTCGCGTCAGCGGAATGCCGGCCTGCGCGGCGGCAACCGAGGCCGAGGTCACGCCGGGAATGATCTCGTAGCCGATGCCGGCCGCGCGCAGCGCTTCGACCTCCTCCTCGAGCCGTCCAAAAATGCCGGCGTCGCCGGATTTCAGCCGCACCACTCGCACGCCGGCGGCGGCGTAATCGACCAGCAGCCGGCTGACATGGTGCTGCTTCGCCGACAGGCGGCCGGCGCGCTTGCCGACCGCGACGAGATTGGCGCCGGAGCGCGCGAGATCGAGGATCGCGCCCGAGGCAAGATCGTCATAGAGCACCACGTCGGCCTCGCGCAGCCGCGCGGCGCCTTTCACTGTCAGGAGCTCGGGATCGCCGGGACCTGCCGAGACGAAGGAAACGAATCCGCTCACCGGTCCTCCGCAATCAGATGGAAGAATGTACCCGTCGCACAGCCGCGCCGCGATCCGGTCTCCGCAACGATCGTACCGGTCGCATCGCGCACCACCGCGAGCGGCGTGTCGGGCTGCGCGATGATTGTCGAATAATGAAACTCGTGGCCGCGCAAGCGTGCGCCCGGGCCGTGGCCGGGCATCGGTGCGGCAAGCTCGGCGAGCCGGTAGCCCAGATGCATGCGGCGCTTGGCATAGCTCGTCTCAAGGCCGAGCAATCCCGCCATCTCATGGCGCACGCCGTCGGCATCGGTCAACGCGGCGCCCAGCACCATGTAGCCCCCGCATTCACCGTGCACCGGCCGCATCTCGGCGAAGGTGCGGAGCCGCCCGAGAAATTGCCCGTTGGCTGCAAGCCGGCCGGCATGCAGTTCGGGATAGCCGCCGGGCAGCCAGCACACATCGGCGTCCGGATCGGGGCCTTCGTCGGCAAGCGGCGAGAACGTCACGATCTCTGCGCCGGCCGCGCGCCAGGCTTCCAGCATGTGAGGATAGACAAAGGAGAACGCCGCGTCGCGTGCGAGCGCGATGCGCTGACCGGGCGGCGTGATGTCCAGGCTGCGCACGGCTGATTGCGGCGACCAGACCTTGGCCGATATCAGCACGGCGTCGAGATCAACATGTTCGGCGACGAAGCGTGCGGCTTCGTCAATCAGACCGTCGATTTGAGCCTGCTCTTCGGCCTGTACCAGGCCGAGGTGACGCTTCGGCAAGGCGATCTCGGCGTGGCGCGGCAGCGATCCCAATACCGGAATGCCCGCGCCGGCCATGGCATTGCGCACCAGGGCTTCATGCCGCGCGCTCGCGACGCGATTGAGGACGACGCCGGCAAGCTGCACACCGGCGCGAAAATCACGCAATCCCGCCGCGACCGCCGCCGCGGTCTGCGCCTGACCGGAGGGATCGATCACCAGCAGCACCGGCCACCCCATCATTTCGGCGATGTCGGCAGTGGCGCCGGTCCCCGAGACGCCACGCGCGGCGACGCCGTCGAACAGTCCCATCGAGCCTTCCGCCAGCACGAGATCGGCATCCGCGCCGCGGCCTGCCAGATGCACGATCGCTTCGCGCGCCATCGCCCAGCTATCGATGTTGACCGACGCGCGTCCCGTGGCGACCGCGTGAAAGGCGGGATCGATGTAATCAGGCCCGCTCTTGAGGCATTGCACCTTGAGACCACGATTGCGATAGGCGCGCGCCAACGCCAGGGTCAGCGTCGTCTTGCCGACACCGGATGCCGGCGCAGAGATGACGAGCCCCGCGGTCATTGCGATGATTCCGGCGACGATTCCGGAAAGCGCGGCGCCGCCCCGACCGGACGGTAGCGGCGGTCGTAGTCGGCTGCATAGAGACGGCTCTCGGCGAATTCGTCCGCGCCGAGCGTCTTGCCGACCAGAATGAGCGCAGTGCGTTCGAGCTCGGGGCCCACGGCACTATCGAGCGTCGCGAGCGTGGCGCGCATGATGCGCTGGTCCGGCCAGCTCGCGCGCCAGACGATCGCAACCGGGCAATCCGCGCCATAGTGCGGCGTGAGCTCGGCCATGACCTTGTCGAGCAGATGGATCGAAAGATGGATCGCCAGCACCGCGCCGGTCGCAGCAAACGCTGCGAGTGTCTCACCATCAGGCATCGCGCTCGCCCGGCCCGGCGTGCGTGTCAGCACCACCGATTGCGCAAGGCCCGGCAGCGTGAGCTCGGCCTCCAGCGCCGCCGCGGCCGCCGAGAAGGCCGGCACCCCGGGCGTGACCGAATAGGGAATCTGCAACGCGCGCAGCCGGCGCAGCTGCTCGCCCATCGCCGACCAGATCGAGAGATCGCCGGAATGCAGCCGCGCGACATCCTTGCCCTCCGCATGCGCGGCAGCGATCTCGGCGATGATTTCGTCGAGCGAGAGCGGCGCGGTGTTGACGATGCGCGCATCCGGCGGGCAATGCGCCAGAACACCTGACGGCACCAGCGATCCGGCATAGAGACAAACCGGGCACGAGGCGATGAGATCGCGCCCGCGCAGGGTCAGCAAATCGGCAGCGCCGGGTCCTGCGCCGATGAAATGCACCGTCATTCGCCGTCTCCTTCCGCGATCGCCGCAACGGCCATCCGATCCTGTGACGCAGCCCTGACCGAGATCAGGCGCGCACCGCGCCCTGCCGCAGCGATCGCCGCAGCCTGGGCGACCGAACCTGTTCCGAATCTCGCCTTGATGATTTCGGACTGTGTCGCGGTTTGTATCTCGGCCAATATCCCGGCAGAAATGCCGCGGACTGGCAGTCCCAGTTCCTGGGCCAGCGCCTTCAATGCCGCCGCATCGGCCTTGTCACTCACCGTTGCAATTGCCGCAAGGCCGTCGGACCCGCCGGCCGCGTCGAGTGCGTCGCGCAAGGACGCGACGCTTGCATTGCGTCTGAATCCGAGACCAGCGACCTTCATCGGAGCGCGCTCCATTGCACGATCGGCCGCGCGGCTTTCCAGGCGCGATAGCGGCCCAATGGCTCGGCCTGCGCGATCTCGAGGCGCATCAACTCCCCGCCATGACGCTGGTGCAGATCGGAGAGCAGCGCCTCGGTCTCCAGGGTCACCGCATGCGCGACCAGTCGCGTTCCCGGCGCGATCCGTGACCAGATCGCATCGAACATCGTGGCGTCGAGGCCGCCACCGATGAACACGGCATCAGGCCTCGCGAGGTCCGATAAAGCGCCGGGCGCCTCGCCTTCGATGATGGTGATCCGATGCGCCAGGCCGAAGCTCGCCGCATTGCTGCGGATGTTGGCGGCGCGTTCGCTGCGGGCTTCGACGGCGATCGCCGTCCCTCCACACAGCGCCCATTCGATCGAGATCGAGCCCGAGCCCGCGCCGACATCCCACAGCCGCTCACCGGGCCGCGGCGCAAGCGCCGACAGCGCAAGCGCGCGGACCGGCCGCTTTGTCAGTTGCCCGTCATGCACAAAGAGCGCATCGGCAAGACCCGAGCTGCGTGCGATCCCTTGTCCTCCCTTCGCCTCCAACGCAACCGTGACGAGGCTGTCGCCCGAATCCTCCACATAATTGTCGGCGCGATGCTGCGTGATGGATTCACGCGGTCCGCCAAGCGCCGCAAGCGTCCATATTGCCGACGCCCCCCAACCACGCTCCGTCAGCCAGCGCGCGAGATCGGACCCCGCCTTGCCGTCGCGCAGCAGGCAGATGATCCGCGCATCGCGTACGAGATGCGGCAACAGCCGCTCGAACGGTGCGGCATGAAGACCGAGACAGACAGCGTTCTCGATACGCCAGCCCAAACGAGCCGCCGCCAGTGAGAACGTTGACGGCGCGGAGTGCGCGACCCATTCGCCGGGCTGCAGCTTCTCGACAAGGCTTCCGCCGGCGCCATGCCAGAACGGATCGCCCGACGCGAGCACCACCGTCGGACGACCCCGGCATTCAAGCACGACGTTCGCATCGAACGGAACCGGCCAGGCACGGCCGCGGTCGGTGATGCCGGCGAGCGCGAGGTGCCGCTCGCCACCGAAAACCGTTTCGGCTTCGGAAAGCGCGTTTCGGCTTGCATCGGAGATGCCGGCAAGGCCATGTTCGCCGATGCCGATGATGGTCAACCAGGGATTACCCATGATGCGCGCCCTGATCCTGGGCGGAACGACCGACGCCAATTTGCTTGCCGTCGCGACCGCGCGCGCGGGCATCGACGCAGTCTATTCCTATGGCGGCCGCACCCGCGCGCCGGCCGACCAACCGTTGCCGGTCCGCAGCGGTGGTTTCGGCGGCGTCAGCGGTCTTGCCGATTATCTGCGTCGCGAAGCCATCACGCATGTGATCGATGCGACGCATCCCTTCGCGGCCGAGATGAGCCGCAACGCGATCGCTGCGTGTGCGCAAACCACAACGCCCCTGATCGCGCTTGAGCGCGCGCCCTGGGACAAAACCTCCGGCGATCGCTGGATCGAGGTCGCGGACGTCGTATCCGCGGTCGCTACCTTGCCGGACAGCCGCGCCAACGTGTTCCTCGCGATCGGCCGCCAGCACATCGCGCCGTTCGGCACTCGGCCTCAACATGCCTATACGTTGCGTTTCGTCGACCCGCCCGAGCAAGCGCTGCCATTGCCCGATGCCGAAATCATCGTGTCGCGCGGCCCCTTCACGCTCGAGGGCGAGCTCGAGATGATGCGCGCGCGTCGCATCGAATGGATCGTCGCCCGCAACTCCGGCGGAACCGGCGCGCGCGCCAAGGTCGACGCTGCCCGCGTGCTCGGCCTTCCCGTCATCATGATCACGCGGCCACTGCTGCCCGAGAGGCCGCGGGTGGAAAGCGTGAGCGAGGTGATGCAATGGCTCGGTCATCGAACCTGCCTCGGCGCATAGACCCAGCGGCCGACCCGCCGGGTCGCCGAATTGCCGACGATCACGAGCGTCCGCATGTCGGCCATCTCTGGCCTTGCGTCGCGCAGCTCGACCGTCTCGATCCGCTGCTCGGGCGTGCTGACGGCGCGCGCGAAAATCACGATGCGCTCGTGACAGCCCGCTTCTTTCAAAATCTCGAGCGTCCGTGCAAAGCCTTCCGGCCGGCTGGCCGAGCGCGGATTGTACATCGCGATCGCGAAATCCGCTTCGGCCGCAAGCCGCAGGCGCTTCTCGATCAGCGGCCATGGCTTGAGATTGTCAGAGAGGTTGATCGCGCAGAAATCATGACCGAGCGGCGCGCCGGCGCTTGCCGCCGCCGCCAGCATCGCCGTCACGCCGGGCAGAACGCGAATCGGCAGGTCGCGCCATTGCGGCGTGTCCTCCAGCGCCTCGAACACGGCGGATGCCATCGCGAACACGCCGGGATCGCCAGAGGACACCACGACGACGTGGCCCCCTTCCGACGCAAGCCGCAACGCATCAGCGGCGCGCTGCAACTCCACGCGATTGTCCGAGGGATGCAGCGTGAGCCCGGCGCGCGGCGGCACGCGCGTCACATAGGGCGCATAGCCGACGATGTCGGTCGCAGCCGCGAGCGCAGCAGAGACCTCCGGCGTGATCAGCGCCTCATCGCCCGGTCCGAGCCCCGCGATGGTCAGCGTGCCGGTCATTGCGCGGCCTCCCTGCGCCGCCCCTGCCCGTGCACCAGCACGATCGCAAAATACGGACACTCGGCCTCGCCGACATCCGCAAGCTGGGCGACGCGCTGATCCGGCATGGTGCCGCGTTCGACGAGCCACGCATCATCGAGGCGCCCCGCGGAAGCCAACGCGCGGCGAATCTTCGGAAGATTACGACCGGTCTTCATCACGACCAGCGCGTCGGAGCTGTGCATCCGCTCGGCGAGCTCCGGCTCCGGCAGCGTCCCCATCAGAACGGTCGTCACATCGTCGGCGAGCGCAATCGGCTGACCCACCGAATTCCAGCAGCCGACCATGCCGGGAATACCGGCGATCACCTCGATCTCGACACGCCCCTGCAGCCGCGCATGCAGATGCATGAACGAGCCATAGAAATAGGGATCGCCCTCGCAGAGCACGACGATGTCGATCGCGCGCGCAAATCGCGCCAGGCGCTCGGCCCATTCGTCATAGAAGTCGGCCAGCAGCCGCGCGTAGTCCGGACTGTCGAACGCGATTTCCGTGGTGACCGGATATTCCATCGGATATTCGCTGACGTCAGCGACGAGCAAGCCTTCGACAATGCGGCGCGCCTGACCCGGTTGGCCCTTCTTGCGGAAATAAGCGACATGCTTCGCGGCACGCACCATGCGGTCGGCGCGCACGCTCATCAGGTCCGGATCGCCTGGGCCGAGGCCGCAGCAGATGATGCGTCCCATCGCTATTCGCTCCGGCTCGCCAGCGCATTGACGGCGGCAACCGTGATCGCCGAACCACCAAGCCGTCCCTCGACAGTCAGCGCCGGCACCGGGGGCTCAGCCATCAATGCCGCCTTGGATTCCGCCGCGCCGACAAAGCCGACCGGACAGCCGATGATCGCCGCCGGCCTTGGGCAATCGGGATCCTCCAGCATGTTGAGCAGATGGAACAGCGCCGTCGGCGCGTTGCCGATCGCAACGATGGCGCCGCCCAGATGCGGCCGCCACAGCTCGAGCGCCGCCGCGGAGCGCGTGTTGCGCATCGATTGCGCAAGCGCGGGAACCTTGACATCGCCCAGCGTGCAGATGACCGCATTACGGGCCGGCAGCCGCGCGCGCGTAATTCCTTCCGACACCATGCGCGCGTCGCAGAGGATCGGCGCGCCCTCCTGCAAGGCGGCTCGCGCGCACGCAGCCATGCCTGATGTGAAGCGCACATGCGCTTCCAGGCCCACCATGCCGGCGGCATGGATCATGCGCACGACCACCGGCTCTTCGTCTGGTGTGAAGCGGGCAAGGTCGGCCTCGGAGCGGATGGTGGCAAAGGACTGGCGATAGATCGTCGCGCCGTCGGTTTCGTAGACGTGCGGCATCAATGGCCTCCCGTCAGCACGGAGGGATTTGCGACGAGGTACGAACTGGTCAGCCCTCGGATGACCGGCGCATCCCGCGTCGTGCCGCGGCGGATCAGGTCAAAGCCGTCGTTTGTCGCAACGAGGGTGACATCCGCAGAACCGGAATGGGCACAGCCCTTGGCGCAGCCGGAGACGTGAAGCCGCGCATCGGGTGGGATATGCCGCGCGAGCGCCGACGCCAGCACGCGCGTATCGGCATGCGCCTCGCCGCAGCGCGGTGCGCCACTGCAGGCGACCACGCGCAGCCTGGGATCACCGGCATCAGTCACGAGGTCCGCCCCATGGGGCATCTCGCGCATCCCCTCCACCAGCATCATCCGCCACGGCGTCACGCGAAGTGCTGGTGCACTCCCGGCAAGATCGCTGAGCGTCTGGTGCGGCATCTGCCCGAAGGCGACGCCAACCATCGCGCCCGTCGGATAGAGGCCAGGCGCAGGGTCCGCCGATCGAGCCACGGGCTCGACATCACCGCGAAGTGTCTCCGGAACGCTCGCACCGCCGGCGAGATGAGCCGCCATCCGCTTTTTCTCACCCCTGACTCCGCCGGAAGCGACGAACCACTCGGCCAGCGCCAGCGCCGCCTGCACAGCCTCGCTCCGCGTGACCGAAAGCCCGCGCTGTGCGCCATCGGCCCGCACCAGCAGTCCGCCGCCGCGATCGCGCTCGATCCTGACGTCGGCGGACGCACTAGTCAGCATCCGCGCATCGCCATCATCGATTGCGAAGCCGAACTTGGTTGGAAGATCAAGCGAGGAACTGGCAAGCACCTGCTCAAGCTCGGTCGCAAGCGAGCGCGTCTCGTCGGCGGCAGTCCAGAACGGCGTCACCAGAATGTTGCGCTGCGCTTCGGTATTCGAGTCTGTGTCCAGCAACCCGAGCTCAGCGAGCCCATCGACCAGGGACGGATAAGCTTCATCGCTGACGCCGCGAATCTGGAGATTGGCGCGGCTGGTCAAGTCGATCAGTCCGTTGCCGTATCGCGCCGCCAGCTCGGCGATTCCCGCACCCTGCGCCGCGTCGAGCCGTCCGGCGCGCGGGCGAATGCGCACCACGAGGCCATCGCCTGATAGCATCGGCCGCAGCGCGCCGGGACACCAACCCTTGACCGCAACCGCGCTCATGAGGCCTCCTGCAGCGCAGCCGCAATCGAATTGCGCCGCGTTTGCCACAGCGACGCCTCATGCAACCTCGTGAAGCAGGTTTCGATCGCCGCCAGCGCCGCCGGATTCTCGCGCGCCATGAAGCCGCGAACCTCGTCATTGCCGAGCGTCGCTCCGTAGTAGAGATCGAACAGATGCGCCGGCACCGCGCCGGCGAGATGGGCGAACGCCGCCATGTGCTCCAGCGTCGCCGAGATCTCGGCGGCACCACGGAAGCCATGGCGCATCATGCCGGCGATCCATGCAGGGTTGGCCGCGCGTGCCCGCACCACGCGTGAGATTTCCTCGGTCAACGCGCGGGCATGCGGCTGATCCGGCCGCGTCGCATCGAGGTGATAGAGCGACGGAACTTTTGTGCCAAGGCGCCGGGCCGCCGCCGCGATGCCCGCCTCGTGCGCGGCATAGTCCGCCGCCAGCAACAGATCGGTCTCCGGCAAATCCTGGGTATGAACAAAACTGTCCGCAGCCGCGAGCCGCGCCTCGATGCCGGCGCGATCGGGCCGCATCTCGCCGTCGGATGCGAGAGCCCACGACGATGCCGACAGCCAGGCTTCGCCGGCCGCCTCGCGCGCCTCCTTGGTGAAGACATCCGGCATCGACGCGATGCCAACGCCATAATGTCCGGGGCGCGGACCGAACACGCGCGAGATGCGTTGCCGGTAAGGATTCTCGTCTGCCTCATCGCAGCGTTCGGACAACGCCTCCGCCGCAGCTTCGAACAACTGGGCCAACCCTGAAAAGACGTCGCGGAACAGCCCCGACACGCGCAGCGTGACGTCGATGCGCGGCCGGCCGAGCTCCGCCGGCGCGATGATGTCGTAGCCCGACACCCGGCCTGATCCATGATCCCAGCGCGGCGCGATGCCCGCGAGGTGCAGGGCCATCGCAAAATCCTCGCCGGCGGTGCGCATCGTCGACGAGCCCCAGAGGTCGACCACGAGTCCTTTCGGCCAGTCGCCGTCATCCTGCAAATGACGGCGCAGCAGCTCTTCGGCGAGCTTCACGCCCTGCGCATGCGCCGACGGCGTGGGCACCGCGCGCGGATCGACGGCAAACAGATTGCGTCCGGTCGGCAGCACGTCGCGGCGTCCGCGATAGGGCGAGCCCGACGGCCCCGGCGCCACGCGCCGTCCCGCGAGCGCATCGCGCAGCGCCGCCCTCTCCGCTTCGCCGCACGCGCCCTGCCCGAATATATGCAGGCCGTCGCCGAACTGGCTTTCCTTGAGGTCGCAGACGAAACGATCGATCTGCGGAATGGCCTCGGCTGCGGAGACCGACTCGGCGAGACCGAGATCGTCTTCCAGCCCGGCGATGCGCGCTTCGTCGCGAATCGCGGCGATCAGGCGCTGCCGCCGCGCCGGATCGAGGCCGTCGGCAGTCGAATACTCATCGAGCAAGCGCTCGAGACTGCGCAGGCCTTCCGGCACTGCGGCCTGTGCCAGTGGCGGGGGCAGATGTCCGATCGTCACGGCACCGATCCGGCGCTTGGCCTGCGCGGCCTCGCCGGGATCGTTGACGATGAAGGGATAGACAACAGGCAGATCGCCGATCAGCGCCTCCGGCCAGCATGCGGACGACAGCGCAACCGACTTCCCCGGTAGCCATTCCAGCGTTCCATGCGCGCCGATGTGGACGACGGCATCGATGCCTTGCCGCCTGAGCCACAGATAGAACGCGACATAGGCGTGACGCGGCGTGCGCGCCAGATCGTGATAGTCGGCGTCGCGCTGCCCCACCTCACCGCGCTCCGGCTGAACGGCAATGACCGATTTGCCGCAGCAGATCGCCGCGAAATGAAATGCGCCGTCACGGCAATCGGGATCATCCTCCGGCGCGCCCCATGCGCGGCTGAGATCGTCCTGCAGTTGTTGCGGAAGGCCGGAAAGCGCGGCGCGATAGTCGGCGACCTTCCACGTCAAATTCCTGCGCAAAAGAATGTCGCCCAGCGACTCCACCGGCTCAAGGTCAAATCCCGCGGCCGCGAGATCTGTCAGCAACGCCTCGACCGAGGCAAGCGCATCGAGGCCGACGGCATGCGCGATCTGATGCGGACGGCCCGGATAGTTCGAGAGCACCAGCGCAAGCCGCTTCTCCTGTTCCGGCTTGCCGGCAAGCCGATGCCAGGCGGCCACGCGTGCGGCAATTGCAGCGACGCGCTCGGCATCCGGCCGATGCGCAAGATGCGCGAATTGCAGCTCGGGATCGCGCTCACCAGGCGATTTGAAGCTCACGACGCCTGTGAACAGGCGGCCGTCGACCTCCGGCAGCACCACATGCATCGCGAGATCGCCAGGCGACAGACCGCGCAGCGATCCGGCCCAATCCTCGCGCCGCGCGGTCGACAAAGCGACCTGGAACACCGGGCACGATGCAGCGTCGAACGGCGTCGTGCCGTCGTCGCCGGCCGCGGAGAACGCGGTCGCATTGACGATGGCCGCTGGAGCGCATTGCGCAAACTGAACGCGCAGCCAATCGGACACGCCCGCCGCCTTCAACGAAGTGACGAACACGCCATGAGCATCAAAGCCCCTCTCACGCAATGCATCGATCAGTGCATCGACCGGCGCCGTGTCACCGGCCGCGAGATAAGAACGATAAAACGTCACCAGCACGCGCGCCCGGCCGTCCGGTGCCGGCAACGCCGCGATGGCACCGCGCCGGGGATCGTAGACGCCGATCTCGGGAAGATCGATCTCGCCGACCACAGGCCCGGCATAGAGTCCGGACGCCAGCGCCAGTTGCGCGATCACGGCCTGCGCGGCAACCGGGCCGCCCTTGTCGCACAGCACCTTGAGACGGCGCAGCGTCGAGACCGGCAAGGTCGAGAATTCATCCAGCCGCAGATCGTCGCGGCCATCGGCCGGCAGCACCACCAGGGCGATGCCGCGCTCCTTCGCCAGCCGATGCACCGCGGCCAGCCCGTACGACCAATAGGGCTCGCCGCCGATCAGCCGCACCAGAATGCCGCGGGCGTGCGAGAGCGTCCGCTCGATATAGGTATCCACCGACAGCGGATGGCGCAGCTCCGCGAGATTGCCGAGCCGCAGCGACGGCAACGCAGCGCGGCCGCGCCGCCAGCCGGCCGCGAAGGCAGCAAGATCGCTGTCGGAAAACGACAACACCACGAGATCGGCCGGATCCTGGCCGAGGTCCCTTGGCGTCGCGGTCTCCTCAAGGCCGCGGCTCTCGCGGAAGACGACGTGCATCAAACACCAAGCCGTGCCCTGATCGCGGCTTCGTCGATGTCGGCATGTTCGCCGATCACGACAAGCTTCGACTGCCGCGCCCGGGCGCCCCAGGGCATGTCGAACTGATGCCGCACCCGCTCGCCGACCGATTGCACCAGCAGCCGCATCGGCTTGCCTTCGACCGCGATATAGCCCTTGGCGCGCAGCACATTCTGCTCGCGCGCCAGTCCCTTGATCGAGGCGACCAGCGCGTCGACATCCGAAACTTCCGGAAGATCGATCACGACGGAATTGAAATCGTCGTGCTCGTGTTCCTCCTCGCCATCGTGATGCGACGGCCGCGACGCGAGATCGTTCTCCGCCGCCGCTTCGAGCCCGAGGATCACGCGCGCGTCGATCGTGCCGTCGACGACGGGCAGCATCGGCACCTCGCGCGGCATCTCGGCCGCGATCACCTCTTTCGCTGCCTTGATCCCCTCCGCCCCGGCGAGATCCGCCTTGGTCAGCAGCACGATATCGGCACAGGCGATCTGGTCCTCGAACACTTCCGACAGCGGCGTCTCGTGGTCGAGATTGTCGTCCGCTGCGCGCTGCGCATCCACCGCGGCCGGGTCAGGCGCAAAACGGCCGGCCGCAACGGCCTCGGCGTCGGCGAGCGCGATCACGCCGTCGACCGTGATCCGCGAGCGGATCTCCGGCCAGTCGAACGCTTTCAGCAGCGGCTTCGGCAGGGCGAGCCCTGAGGTCTCGATCACGATGTGATCGGGCTTCACGTTCCGCGCCAGCAACTGCTCCATCGCCGGGATGAAATCGTCGGCGACGGTGCAGCAAATGCAGCCATTGGCGAGCTCGACGATGTTCTCGGCCGGACAATTGGCGTCGGCGCACGACTTCAGGATGTCGCCGTCGACGCCTTCGCTGCCGAATTCGTTGACCAGCACCGCGAGCTTCTTGCCGTTGGCATTGCGGATCAGATGCTGGATCAGCGTCGTCTTGCCGGAGCCGAGAAAGCCGGTCACGACCGTGACAGGAATTTTGGCGAGCGTGGTCATTCTGCGGCCTCCGGCACGACGGGAAGAGGTGGAATGCGGGCGAGCGATTGCTTGCGGAAGATTTCCGGACGGCTGCGCCACGGCACGATGCCGTCGGGCGCCGCCGCATAGGCGGAGGCACCGGCGATCACATCCGCGGCATTATCGGCGGACAGTCGGCCGTAGACATAGGACCATCGCCCCGGCGCGCTGAGCGCGACCGAGCAACCCTGGCTGCAGGCCGACAGGCATGCGACGGGAACCAGATTGACGTCATCGGGCACGCCGGCCTCGACAAGCGCGGCATGCAGGCGCGCACCGGGCGCGAGCTCACCTTCCGCCGGCGTCTGGCCGGCGCGGCAGGTGATGCAGACATGAAGTGTAACGCTCATCGCCCTTCCTGGATTGACAGCGGGAAGCGATGAGGCACACGAACCGATTTTGGACAGGTTCGTTCCCCGTCGCGGAACACCCCGTCCGCCGGTTTCACAACATGCTGCGTTGGCAGGTCTCCCGGCTTGCGGAGCAGGTTTTACCCTTCGATGCCCACCTTCCCGACTCCGTATGGAATCAGTGGCTTGGGCATCTCTCCGGTCACGGTCGCGGGGGCGGCTGCGCTTCGGGCGAACCTTGCGGTCATCTCCCTATCGCATTCCCTGTTCGCCTGTCGTAGGACAGGAACCAACGCGGACGCACCATTCGTCCAAGCCTCGCACTTGTCAAGCCGAAGGAACGTGATGACTTCTGATGGAAACGACGCTGAAGACGCCGCCGTCGGCACCGATTCTTCGCTGGACGCGCGCCATGCGGACAAGATGGCGAAAAAGAAGGCCGCCCGCGACCGCATCATGGCGACCAAGAGCGGCGAAAAGGGCCTGATCATCGTTCATACCGGCGCCGGCAAAGGAAAATCATCCTCCGCGTTCGGTATGATCGTGCGCTGTGTGGCGCACGGCTTCCCCTGCGCCGTGGTGCAGTTCATCAAGGGCGCCTGGGATACCGGCGAGCGCCGCCTGCTCACCGGGCATTTCGGCGATCTCTGTCAATTCCACGCGATGGGCGAAGGCTTTACCTGGGAGACGCAGGATCGCACCCGCGACATCGCGGCAGCGCAAGCGGGCTGGGAAAAGGCCAAGCAGCTGATCGCAGACCCGAGCCTGCGCATGGTCGTGCTCGACGAGATCAACATCGCGCTACGCTACGATTACCTCGCGATCGCCGATGTCGTCGACTTCCTGACAACGTCGAAGCCGCCGATGACCCATGTCGTGCTCACCGGGCGCAATGCCAAGGAGGAATTGATCGAGATTGCCGATCTCGTCACCGAGATGACGCTGGTGAAGCATCCGTTCCGCTCCGGCATCAAGGCCCAGCCAGGCGTCGAGTTCTGACAGACAGCACCATGGCGCGCGCATTGATGATCCAGGGAGCCGGCTCGGACGTGGGCAAGTCGCTCATCGTCGCCGGCCTCGCACGCGCCGCCCGACGGCGCGGCCTGCGCGTGCTGCCGTTCAAGCCGCAGAACATGTCGAACAACGCCGCCGTGACCGTCGACGGCGGCGAGATCGGCCGCGCGCAGGCGTTGCAGGCGCTCGCCGCCGGCGTCGAGCCGCACACCGACATGAACCCGGTGCTACTCAAGCCCGAGACCGATGTCGGCGCCCAGATCATCGTGCACGGTAAACGGATCGCCACCGCACGCGCGCGCGAATATGCCGGCATGAAGTCGTCGCTGATGGGCGCGGTGCTGGAGAGTTTTGCGCGCCTGAAGGCGCGCGCCGATCTGGTGCTGGTCGAGGGCGCCGGCAGCCCCGCCGAGGTCAACTTACGCAAGGCCGATATCGCCAATATGGGTTTTGCTCGCAAAGCCGACGTGCCGGTGGTGCTGGTCGGCGACATCGACCGCGGCGGCGTGATCGCGCAGCTGGTCGGCATCATGACCGTGATCGATCCTGATGATGCCGCGATGATCCAGGGCTTCGTCATCAACAAATTCCGCGGCGATCCGACATTGTTCGATGACGGGTACCGGCTGATCGAAGAGCGCACGGCGTGGCGCGGCTTTGGCGTGCTGCCCTGGTTCGTCCGCGCCGGCGAGCTTCCGGCCGAAGATGCGCTCGGGCTCGGCGAGGCGCGCAAGCCCGGTCAGTGCAAGATCGCCTTCCTCGCCCTGTCGCGGATCGCCAATTTCGACGACCTCGATCCGCTGAAGCTCGAGCCCGGCGTCGATCTCGTGATGGTACGTCCGGGCGAAGCCATCCCGGGTGACGCGAAGCTCGTTATCCTGCCCGGCTCGAAATCGACCCGCGGCGACCTCGCCTTCCTGCGCGCGCAGGGCTGGGACATCGATCTCCTCGCGCATCATCGCCGCGGCGGCCATGTCCTCGGCCTGTGCGGCGGCTACCAGATGCTCGGACAGAGCGTCGCCGATCCTGAAGGGATCGAGGGGCCCGCCGGCGAAACCCGCGGCCTCGGGCTGCTCGATGTCACGACCACGATGACCGAACAGAAGACGCTGACGCGCGTCAGTGCGGTGCATGAAGCGACCCATCAACCGATCAACGCCTATGAAATCCATATCGGGCGCACCGACGGGCCGGATCGCGCGCGACCATTTGCGTTGCTTGATGGTGCAGCTGATGGTGCCGTTTCCAGCGATGGGCGCGTTCACGGCAGCTATCTGCACGGCCTGTTCGCCTCGGACGAATTTCGCAAGGCTTTCCTCACGCAACTCGACATCGCGGCGGCTGATCAGCCCTACGGCGCCAGGGTCGAGAGCGCGCTCGACGCGCTTGCCGAGCACATCGAGACCCATCTCGATGTCAAAGGCCTGCTCGCGCTGGCGCGTTAGCGCGTGATGATTCCTTTTCACCTCGCCCCGCGTGCGGGGAGAGGTCGGAACGCATCGCTAGATGCGTTCCGGGTGAGGGGGAGCCTCCGCAACCGCAGCTGTCGCCGAATATGCGGATGCGGCCCCTCACCCCAGCCCTCTCCCCGTAAGAACGGGGAGAGGGAGCGCAGCGCCGTCGCAATCAGCGCGACAACACGGAGGAAAGGCGCGACCATTCCGCCTCGCCGCCCGGCAAGCCGAGCCGCAACCATCCCGGCTTTTGCCGGAAGACCCGCGACCAGATCTGGCCGCGGGCAAGCTTCGCCTGCGCGGCCAGCGCATCGCCGACCTCATAAAGCCGGAACAGCGGCGTGCCGCCGAGCAGCGTCCAGCCCTGCGATCGCGCTGCCGCGTCGAGCCTGACGCAGTCGTCCGCGAGCCGCGCGGCTGTCGCCTCTGCCCAGTCGCGATCGAGCAACGCGCGCCGTCCGATCGCAATCGCGGCACCCGAAACCGGCCATGGGCCCGCCATCGCGGCAAGCGCGGCGATATCAGCCTCGCTGCCGACAGCGAAGCCGAGCCGCAAGCCGGCAAGTCCGTAAAACTTTCCGAAGGAGCGCAGGATCAGGAGCCCGGCGCGTCCTGCTTCCGGTGCAAGGGACAGGTCAGGAACGGCGTCCGCAAAACTCTCGTCGATGACGAGCCGGCCAACGCGCGGCAGCAGTGCCAGCAATTCCTGCCGATCATGGCGCCGTCCATCGGGATTGTTCGGATTGACGACGATCGCAATGTCCGCTCCCGCGAGCGCGGTGAGATCGGACACCTCGGCGACGTCCCAGCCGGCGGCCGACAACACCGCGGCATACTCATTGTAGGTCGGCGCCAGGATCCGCGCCCGCCCCTTGAGCGCCAGATGCGGCAGCAACTGAATGGCGGCCTGCGCACCACCCATCGCCACCATCGGCGCGTCGGTGGCATAGGCTTGCCGCGCGGCGTCGTGGAGCGATTCAAGATCGGATCGCGACGGCAACGCGCTCCAGTGCCGCGGCTCGACATCGACCAGGGGATACGGCGCCCGATTGATCCCGGTCGACAGGTCGATCCAGTCGTCCGCGGCGCCGCCGAAGCGCTGCTGGGCGACATCAAGATTCCCGCCGTGCTCACGCATGCGCCGCTCCTTCACGCCAGCGCCAGGGCGACGAACGCCGCAGCCAACAGCACCATGGCGTAGCGATAGAGCTTCAGCCCGGTGAGGACGTCAGCGGCAGCCGGATCGCGCGCCCCCTCGTTCAGCCACGGCTCATCGGCGATGTGACCGTGATAGATGCGGGGACCGCTGAGCCGGACGCCGAGCGCGCCGGCCATCGCGGCTTCCGGCCAGCCGGCATTCGGCGAGCGATGGCGATGCGCATCGCGCAACATGCATGACCACGCCTGCGAACGGTTCGGCGCGAGCAGCACGAACAGAAGCCCGGTCAGCCGTGCAGGAACGAGATTGGCGAGATCGTCGATCCGGGCGGCTGCCCAGCCAAAGGCTTCGTGCCGCTCGGTGCGGTGGCCGATCATCGAGTCCAGCGTGTTGATCGCCTTATAGCCAAGGATCCCCGGCAGGCCGAACAGCGCGCCCCACAACACTGGCGCCACGATGCCGTCGGATGCATTCTCGGCAAGGCTCTCGATGGTGGCGCGCGCGATGCCGGAATCGTCGAGCGTAGCCGGATCACGCCCGACAATCTGCGCGACCGCCAAACGTGCGGCCGTGATGTCGCCGGATGCCAAAGGATTTGCCACCGCGGCGACATGGTCATGCAGCGAGCGCACGGCAACCAGCGGCCATGCCAGGACACCAACAAGGACAACGCGAACCCATCCGGATGCGAGCACGAACTGAACGGCCCAACCGAGCGCCACCACCAGCGCGATCACCGAGATCGCGGCCGCGACGCCAGCCAAACGCCGAAACGCCGGCGGATCGGAGGCGCGGTTCCAGGCGCTATCGACAAGATGGATCAGCCGGCCGAGCCATGTCACGGGATGGCCGATGCGGGCAAACAGCCACTCCGGCCAGCCGATCAGGGCATCGACCGCCATCGCCACCGCCATCGCTCCCGCAAAACCCACGATAACCCTCTCCTCGCCGCGGTCCCCCTGATGCGCAAGACATCGGCCGAGCGCAAGCCCTCCGTGACGGATTTCGGCTTTGTCTTTCTCCGCGATTGGTGGTTAGAGCGTTTGTGAACGACGTGCGTACCGGTCGCACAGGAGATGATATGGCCGTTATTCTGATCACGGGGGGAGCCCGGTCCGGCAAAAGCCGGCGCGCCGAACTTCGTGCGCGCAACTTTGCGGGGCAACCGGTCTATATCGCGACCGCCGAAGCGCTCGACGCGGAAATGGATGAGCGGATCGCCAAACATCGCGCGCGGCGCGGCAACGACTGGATCGAGCGCGAGGTGCCGCTTGATCTCGTTGAAGTGCTGTCCGAGACCGATGGCGGCGGCGCGAGGCTGGTCGATTGCCTGACGCTCTGGTTATCCAATCTGCTGCATGCCGGGCGCGACTGGTCGCAGGAAGTGACGCGTCTGGCGGATGCGCTGTCGCGCCAGCACGGCCCGGTCATCCTGGTCACCAACGAGGTCGGTCTCGGCATCGTGCCGGACAACGCATTGGCGCGGACTTTCCGCGACGCCGCAGGAATCATGAACCAGACTATCGCCGGCATCGCGGACGAGGTCGAGTTCGTCGTTGCGGGCCTGCCGATGAAGCTTAAATGAAGTCCGTGATCGATCCTGCCAAAGGCCTCGCGATGGTCTCATTCGACGATACGTTTCGCCGCCAACTGCACGAGCTGTTCGTGTGGCGGCGGGACGTGCGGCGGTTCCGGGCCGATCCGCTGCCGGATAACACGATCGAGCGGCTGATCGAGATCGCCTGCCTGTCGCCTTCGGTCGGCCTGAGCCAGCCCTGGCGGTTCGTCATTGTCGACGACGAGGCACGACGCCGCGCTGTCATCGACGACTTCAAGGCCTGCAACGCCGATGCGCTGGGGTCCTATTCGGGCGAGCGCGCCGCAAAATATGCCGCGTTGAAATTGTCAGGCCTCGAGGAGGCGCCGGGCCATCTCGCCGTGTTCGCCGACAAGGCCGACCGGATCGGCGCCGGTCTCGGCCGCGCGACGATGCCGGAGACGTCAGAATATTCCGTGGTGGCCGCGATCTGCTCGATGTGGCTTGCCGCGCGCGCCGAAGGCATCGGGATCGGCTGGGTGTCGATCCTCAATCCGGAACGCATTCATGGCGTTCTGGAAATCCCGGACTCCTGGAAATTTATCGGCTATCTCTGCATCGGTTACCCCCAGACCGAATGCGACCGTCCGGAGCTCGAACAGGCCAAGTGGGAATCGCGGCGAGGTCCGGATGAATTCACCATCCGACGCTGACCCAGCCCCTGCCGGCGATGGCACCTCGAGCTATGACGCGCACTGGCGCGCCGACATCGCCTCGCTGGTCTTTCCCGTGCCGGAGCACAACGCGATCTGCGCGGTGCATCGGGGCGCCTTTCGCACGCTGCTCGGCACCGATCCGACGGCGGACGCATGTCTCGCCCTTTTCAGGCGGTTTGAACAAGCCTTCAAGGCAGCCGCGCGCGCCAAGATCGAGCGCAAGCGCATCCCCCTTGGAACAAATTTGCATCTTACCAGTCGCGACATCACCCGAAAGCTGCTAGAAGCCGATCAAATCGAATGTGGAGAACGACCATGAGCCAGTCCCAGACCGCGCAAACCCAGGTTACTCAAGCTCAGGTCACGCTGCCGATCGCTACCCGACAGGTCGGACGGCTTGCGCAATCGTTGATGGCCATGACGCTCGGCCTGTTCATCGTCGGCGTCGTCGGCTTCTCGCACATCGACGTGATCCACAACGCCGCGCATGACGTGCGCCATTCCAACGCCTTCCCCTGCCACTGATCCCCTTTGCATGAGCACGTTTCGCTCGATCGTCTTCTCGTCGGTCATTGCCGGATTCATCGTCGGCCTGATCGTCACCGCGGTCCAGCAGTTCGGCACCGTTCCCCTGATCCTCAGGGCCGAGGTCTATGAGAAGGCGGCCGCGCACAAGCACGAGGCCTCGGCGACACCGCAGGCGATCCTCGTGCATGATCATGCGGATCATGATCATGGCGCGGAGGCCTGGGAGCCGCGCGACGGTTTGGAGCGCAACGTCTATACCGCGGGGGCAAACATCCTGACCGCGATCGGCTTTGCGCTTCTGCTCTGCGGCTTCCTCGCGGTGCGCAGCGGCGCGACCGGCGAGCCGATCTCGTGGCATGAAGGCTTGATGTGGGGCCTTGCGGGCTTTGCCGTCTTCACCATCGCTCCGGGCCTCGGACTGCCGCCTGAATTGCCAGGCGTTCCCACCGCTCCATTGCTCTCACGCCAGATCTGGTGGGTGACGGCGGTGCTGGCGACCGCAGCCGGCCTCGGGCTGATCGTGTTCCGGCGCTCGATGCCGGCCGCCATCGCCGGCGTGGTCCTGATCATGCTGCCGCATCTGATCGGCGCGCCCGAACTGGAGCATGTCGAGACCAACGTGCCTTCGTCCCTGTCGCATCAGTTCGTGGTCGCAGTCACGCTGACCAGTCTGGTGTTCTGGTCCCTGCTGGGCAGCCTGACGAGCGCCGCATTCGGCTATTTCGATCGGCCGGGCTCATCCGCTCACGGGTGACAGCCGCTGCCTGAAAAACGCCAGGATCTCATCGCGAGCCGCGATGGTCGGCTGACCCGCCTCGTCGATCAGATGCACCGTCACGACGCTGTGCGGTGTCGTGACGAAATTCCGGAAGAACGGCGGCACATCGCGGTTCGCCGCGCTGTCGGGAAGCACCCGCCCGATGAATCGGTCGCCGAGCGCCTCGCGATAGGCCGCAAAGCGCTGCGCCATGCAGAACTTGTCACCCTCAAAGCGATAGGCCAGCACGGTCAGGTCTTCGCGCTCCAGCCGCTCGCGCACCGCCTTGACTTGCTCCGGCGCGATCTCGATGCCCGCCGGATCATTCAATGGCAATGACGGCTGCGAAAGCACCGGCGCCAGCATCGACGGTTCCAGCATCATGGCGAGCGCGAAATTGCCGGTAAAGCACATCCCGATGGCCCCGACACCGGGACCGCCGCATTCGCCATGGGCAAATCGCGCCAGCGCGCGCAGCCATTGCGTCACGGGACTGGACTGGTTTGCGGCCATCGCACGAAACTCCGCGCTGACGCAGGCGCGCTGAAACACCGCGGCGCCCTCCTCCGCGCTCGCGACGGCGCCGTCACGGCCGAACAGCGACGGCATATAGACGGTGAATCCGGCATCGCGAACCCAGCGGGCGAAGCGCGCCACATGCGGACTGATGCCCGGCATCTCCGCCATCACGATCACCGCAGGACCTTCGCCGCCAACATGGACGGTCTTGCCGGCCCCATCGAGGGTAATCTGGCGGCGCTCGAAATCCTCGAGCGGGTCGTCCTGGGTCATCGGCCGGTTCGGCATCGGCGGTCCTCCTGATCGAGATCGGCAGCGTCTGGGCGTCAGAGTTGCGATTTTCCGGCCGAGCAGCTAGTGTCAAAAATGACATTGATCGCGGATTTTATGACATGACCAAGGTCGCGGTTGTCGAGATCGACGGCTGCCTCGCGTCGGCGGCCGCCATCACCCACGACGTGCTGGCCATTGCCAACCGGATCAGCACGACGAAGCGCGCGCGCTTCGAGGTGACGACGCTGCGTTATGGGCCGAGGCGGCACGCCGGCCGATTGCGCGGCGCCGACCTCGTCATCGTTCCCGGGCTCGGCTCGGCATCGGCCGGCGAACTGGAGCGGAAGCTGGCGACACCGGCATGTCGGCACGCCCGCGACATGCTGGTCACGGCGTTCGCGAACGGCGCGATGCTCGCCGCGTCCTGCGCCAGCAGTTTCCTGCTGGCGGAGACCGGCCTGCTCGACGGCAAGCGCGCGACCACGACATGGTGGTTCGCGCCGCTGTTTCGGCAACGCTATCCGAATGTCAAGCTGATGACCGAGCGGATGGTGGTCGCCGACTGGCCGATCGCAACCGCCGGCGCGGCGATGGCGCAGATGGACCTGATGCTTGCGGTGGTCACGCGTTTCGGCAGCCCGGCGCTCGCCAAGGGCTGCGCCAATTACCTGCTGCTTGGCGAGCGGCATTCGCAGGCGCCCTTCATGGCGATCAATTATCTTGCCAGCCAGGACCCCAAGGTCGCCAGGGCCGAGAAATGGGTGCGCAGCAACATCGCGCGCGACTTCACGATCGGGGACGTCGCCGCCGCGGTGGCGCTGGCGCCGCGGACGTTTGCCAGACGGCTCGAGTCGATCTGCGGCGTGTCGCCCATTCAATTCGTGCAACGCATCAGGATCGAGACGGCGCGGTCGCTGCTCGAGACCACGCGCCTGTCGGTCGAAGAGATCGCGGGCAAGGTTGGATATTCCGAGCCATCGACCCTCCGCCGGCTGATCCGGCGCGAAACGCGGCATTCGCCGCGGCATTTCCGCTCAGGCTGACGATCCGCAACGACGCCGCATCCGCGATGAAATCATCACGCCGAGAGCCACGCGAAGGCGCGGCGCAGAAATGCCGGCGCATCCTTTTCGACTGGCGTTCCGTGGGCCATCAGCACCTTTTCGGCGGGCCACGCCAGAATCCTTTGCAGGGCCGCACGCGCGGCGCGGCGGCCCGTGAAGGCTACGCGGAACTTGCGCGGCACTGACGGCTCCGGCCCGACCATCAGGTCGAGTTTCGCGATCGTCGCCCGCCAGCCGGAGACCAGGTCGGGAGGGATCTGCTGCAGCAAGTCGGTGAACAGCACGGTGCCGCTTTCGACATGGAAGAACACCACCTCCGTGGTGATCAGGTTGCCGCGCATCACCACCTGATCGATCTGGCCGGCCCAGTCGAGGCTCGGCGCGTCCGCGAGATCGGCATCGAAGCCGAGGTCACGGCGCCGCTTGCGCAGGCCCGGCGGGGCGTGGAGCACAGCGGCCGGACAGGCCTGCTTCCACTCGGCGAGGAACAGATGGTGCAGCGAGTTGGGGGCCACGATGTGCCTGACCTGACCGAGCGCCGCCACGCCGGCCTGCAATTCCTCCGTCCACCGGACCGGCGACCAGATGAAAAGGCTGCCGTCGGATAGCCTGACGACCGCCATCCGGGTCGGATAGTGAAACCCGGCGACCGCAAGGTTCGGTCCCCCGGCAATCCAGATGTCGTGGCCGAACTGCTGCAATACCGCCATTCGCGATAAACCTTGACCGTCGGGCGCCGCATCCAACGCCGCACGCTCCGCCGGCGTTGCGGGTTCATTTACCATGCCCGGCGTGACAGGCCGCGGACAAGCGGCAATGTCGATTATCGGTTCCGATTGCGCCGCGGCCAATTGCAACGATCGGGTTTACGCAACCTTAGACGATTTGATCCAAATGTTGCGCGTGCACGACGCGATTGGGATGAAGCGGCCGATGTCGCAGAAGTCGGACCTCGAGGGACACAGGCTGGCCTTCGCTGATGACGCCGCGCGCCACCTCGCGGCGAATGACGCGGATCGTGGCACTGTGATGCCGCGCGCAACCGCAGACCGAACCTCGAGTGCGCCCGTAGGCCAGCCGCAGGCGACAATTGCGCATTCACCGCGGTTCGGCGCCGGCGCGCTGGTCTCCGCGCTGCGTGAGGCCGACTGGCTCACGGCTGACCGTGTCACCGCCTTCACCCGCGTATTTCTCGTCTTGTTCATCGGCTGCATCGCGATCATCCCATGGGCTGCACCGACGATGGATGTCGGCCATGATTTCGCGGCGTTCTGGACGGCGGCAAAGCTCGCGCTCGAAGGCCGCGCCGGCGACGCCTATGGCGACGCGGGCCGCGCCGCTGTAGCCGCCGTGCTCGGTCAGAACACCTACGCACCGTTCTTCTACCCGCCGACGTCGCTGCTGTTCTGGCTGCCCTTCGCACTGGTTCCCTTTGCGACGGCCGCCGTCATCTGGATCGTCGCGACCGGTGCCGCCTATGCGGCCGCGGTGAGAGCCATGATCGAGCGGGGCTCCGTCGTTCCCGCGCTCGCCTTTCCCGCCGTATGGGTCTGCGCGCTGTTCGGACAGAATTCGCTGTTCTCGGCGGCCCTGCTCGGCGGATCGGCCGTCACGCTCGACCGCTATCCGGTGATCGCCGGCGCGCTGATCGGGTGCTTCAGCTACAAGCCGCAGATCGCCCTGCTTGCACCGCTGGTGCTGATCCTGGCGCGGCGCTGGCGCGCGCTCGCCGCGGCGGCCGCAACGACGCTCGTGCTTGTGCTGGCCGCCACCGCCATCTTCGGGATCGACCCGTGGATCAAATTTGTTGCCGTTCTGCCGGAGGCAAGCGCCTGGAGCCTCGGCGGCGGACCCGGTTTCGAGAAGTTCGCCAGTCCCTACGCCGCGGTCAGGCTGGCCGGCGCATCCAGCAGCACGGCCTGGCTCGTCCAGGTGACCGCGGCCGTGATCGCGATCGCCGTCCTGATCCTGGTGCTGCGAAAACGGCCCGGCGGCGCTGCCGAGATCGCGCTGATGGTGGCGATGACCGGCCTGTGCGTGCCGTCCCTCGGCAACTACGAGGTCGTGATCCTGGCGATCCCGGGCGCGTGGCTGATTGGGCAGGCGCTCGCGCAGGGCTGGCTGCCCTATGAACGCATCGCCCTTGCTGCGCTTTATTTGACGCCATTCGTCATGGTGCCCGCGGGCGCCAACGGCCTGCAACTGGCACCGATCGCCGCTGCGGCCGTTGCCATCCTTGTCGTGCGCCGCATCAGGCATCTGGCACTGCTGGATGCTCCGGCCGAAATCGCCAAGCACTGATTTGCCTGACGGCGCAAGTCCCACAGCAAAAATATGGCCGCTGACAGCGCAACACACTCAGTGTCGTCGTCCCTGCGAACGCAGGGACCCATAACCACAAATGCCGGTTGTCACGGCGATGTTGGGACGACGAGTCCCACTCACAACACCTGCCGCGGGGGTTCGCAGGGACGACACCGAACAAGCTGTTTGGCAGTTGAATCCGAAAACCAATGTGGCTCATAACCGCCGCAACGCGACGAACCGGCGTCCGCTTCTATCCAGCCGTCATCATGATCGCCTGCTGCGCCGCGTGCCAGCTCGCCTCGTCGGGTGCGCAGAGCAAGCCGCCGGTCAGATTGACCGGCCGGTAGGGTGATCCGTCGAAATGCGCGCTATAGCCGCCGGCCTCGCGATGCAGCAGCCAGCCCGCGGCATGATCCCACGGCATCAGCTTGTTGTAGAACAGCACGTGGCAATGTCCGGACGCCGCCATACGATACTCGTGCGCGGCGCATCTGAGCCAGGCGCTGCCGCCGAGCCTGGAAAGATTGCCGGCGACAATCGTGCGCAGCGGCTCGGGCAGGAAGTTGACGCCGACGATCGCATCCATCTGCTTGACCGGCACGGCGGGAGCCACCTTCAGGTCATGCCGCCGGCCGTCCGGCATCGCGAGCCACGCGCCCTCGCCGCGCAGCGCGAATGCGGTGTCGTTGCTGACCGGATCATGGATCGCGCCGAACACGATCTCGCCGCGCATGGTGGCGGCCACAATGGTGCCGAACAGCGGCAGGCTCGAGGTGAAGTTCCGCGTGCCGTCGATCGGATCGATGATGAAGGCAAGCTCCGCGGTTCCGACCTGATCGAGCGCGGCCGGATCACGCGCGGTGCCCTCCTCGCCGATTACAACCGCATTCGGAAACGCCCGCAGCAGCGCCGCCGATATCGCCTGCTCGGCAAGCTCATCGGCTTCGGTGACGACGTCGAATGCCGATGTCTTGGTGCGGACCTCGATCTCCCGCACGCGGCGGAACCGCGGCATGATCTCGCTGCGGCCGACTTCGGCAAGGATGGATCCGATAGTCAGCGCGTCGGCATGGGACAGTTTCACGCGGCATTCTCCTGCGTTGCGCCGCCATCCTATCGTGGGATTGTGACTGCGTGGCGGTCAGCGACGCTGGTTGTAGACGTCGATGCAGACGGCGCCAAGCAGGACGAGACCCTTGATCACTTGCTGATAATCGATGCCGATGCCGAGGATCGACATGCCGTTGTTCATCACGCCCATGATCATGGCACCGACCACCGCGCCGCCGACCCGGCCGACCCCGCCATAGGCCGACGCACCGCCGATGAAGCAGGCGGCGATCACATCGAGCTCGAAGCCGAGGCCGGCCTTCGGTGTCGCGGTGTTGAGCCGGGCTGCGAACACCAGCCCGGCGAGCGCGGCCAGCACGCCCATGTTGACGAAGGTGAAGAAGGTCAGCCGTTCGGTCTTGACGCCCGACAGTTTCGCCGCCTTGGCATTGCCGCCCACCGCGTAGATCTGCCGCCCGATCACCGTCCGCCGCGTGACGAAGCCATAGAGCGCGATCAGGACGGTCATGATCACGAGCACATTGGGCAGGCCGCGATGCGAGGCGATCAGATAGGTGAAATAGAGCACCGCGCCCGCCAGCGCGATGCTCTTGACGATGAAGAACGCGTAGGGCTCGACGGCGATGCCGTGCGCCTGCTCGCGCGCCCGACTCCTGGCGGTTGCCAGCACCAGGACAAACGCCAGGACGATGCCGATCGCGAGCGACGTCGGATAGAGCGTGCCGGCGCTCGGGAACAGCTCGGGGATGAAGCCCGACGACAGCTTCTGGAAGGTCGGCGGGAACGGCCCGACCGACTGGCCCTGCAGGACAGCGAGCGCGAGGCCCTTGAACACCAGCATGCCCGCCAGCGTCACGATGAAGGACGGAATGCCGAAATAGGCCACCCAATAGCCCTGGGCCGCACCGATCGCGGCGCCGACCAGGAGGCAGGCGACGAAGGCAACCGGGTAGCTGACATGGTAGCGCACCATCAGCACCGCCGCGACGGCGCCGACGAAGCCCGCGACCGAGCCGACCGAAAGATCGATGTGCCCGGTGACGATCACCAGCAGCATGCCGAGCGCCATGATGACGATGTAGCTGTTCTGCAGCACGAGATTGGTGAGGTTGAGCGGCTGCAACAGCGTGCCGTCGGTCACGATCTCGAAGAACAGCATGATCGCGAGCAGCGACAGCAGCATGCCGTAGTTGCGCAGATTGTTCTTGATGAAGCCGGAATGCCTGGGGGTTTCGGGAAGTGATACCGTCTTGTCGGTCATGGTGCCCCTCCTCCGGCGCGTGCCGCCCCTTCGTCGGCGCCGCGTCCGGACATTCTGACATTGCGCATGATGGCGCGCATGATCTTCTCCTGCGTCGCGTCGTGCCCTGCGAACTCGCCGACGAAGGCGCCGTCATTCATCACGCAGATCCGGTCGCAGATGCCGAGCAGCTCGGGCATCTCCGAGGAGATCACCACGACGCCCCTGCCGGCCTCGGCCAGCTCGTTGATGATGGAGTAGATCTCGTATTTCGCTCCGACGTCGATCCCGCGCGTCGGCTCGTCCAGCAACAGCACCCTCGGATCGGTCATCAGCCATTTCGACAGCACGACCTTCTGCTGGTTGCCGCCCGAGAGGTCGCCGGTCGCCTGGTAGACGTCGGAACAGCGGATCCGCATCCGGGTGCGGTAGTCGCTCGCGGCTTTCAGCTCGGCGACATCGTCGATCACGCCGCGCTCCGACACCTGGCGCAGGCTCGCCACCGTCACGTTCTTGCGGACGTCGGCGGCAAGGATCAGCCCAAGCTGCTTGCGGTCTTCCGTGACATAGGCGATGCCGGCATCGATCGCGGCCGGCACGCTGGACAGATCGGCCTCGCGTCCATCGAGGCGGACCTTGCCGGAGACATTGGTGCCCCAGGCGCGGCCGAACAGGCTCATGGCGAACTCGGTACGGCCGGCGCCCATCAGGCCGGCGATGCCGACCACCTCGCCGCGCCGCAGCGTGAAGTCGACGTTCTTGATCACCTGCCGCTCGGGATGCAGCGGGTGATACACCGACCAGTTCTCCACCGTCATCACGGGTTCGCCGATCTCCGCCTTTCGCTCGGGAAAACGATGCGCCAGATCGCGGTCGACCATGCTGCGGATGATGCGGTCCTCCTCGATGCGCTCGGTGCGGCAGTCGATGCTGTCGACGGTGCGGCCGTCGCGCAGCACCGTGATGCGGTCGGCGACGCGCGCAACTTCGTTCAGCTTGTGCGAGATCAGGATCGAGGCGATGCCCTGCTCGCGGAAGGCCAGGAGACGTTCGAGCAAGGCAGCGCTGTCGGCCTCGTTGAGACTTGCGGTCGGCTCGTCGAGGATCAGGAGGCGCACGCGCTTGGACAGTGCCTTGGCGATCTCGACGAGCTGCTGCTTGCCGACGCCGAGGTCGGTGATCAGCGTGTCCGGCGGCTCCCGCAGGCCGACCTGCGCCAACAGTTCGGCGGTCCGCCGTTGCACCGCGTTGCGGTCGATGACGCCGAACCGCGACGGCGGATGCGACAGAAAGATGTTCTCGGCAATCGACATCAGCGGGATCAGCGCCAGCTCCTGATGGATGATGATGATCCCGAGCGCCTCGCTGTCGTTGATGTCGCGGAAGCGCCGCTCCTCGCCGTCGAACACGATCGACCCATCGTAGCTGCCGGCCGGATAGACCCCGCTCAGCACCTTCATCAAGGTCGACTTGCCGGCGCCGTTTTCGCCGACCAGCGCATGGATCTGCCCGGCCTCGACGGTGAAGCTGACGTCGCGCAGCGCCTGCACGCCGGCAAAGCTCTTGCTGACGCCGCGCATCTCAAGCATTGCCGTCATCGGATCAGGTCCCGCAGCGTCGATCGTCCCCGGCGCGGCTCGCCGCCGCTTGCCCGGCGATCCGCCCTAGAGCCTATTCCGTTCCGATTAAATCGGAACGGGGCTCTGGATTCTAGTTTTGACGCGTTTTCCTCACGCGAACCGGTAGCCACTTCGCTCGAAAACGCTCTAGTCGAATTGCGAGCGCTTGTAATAGCCGCTGTCAATCAGGACTTTCTCCCAATTGGTCTTATCCACCACGACCGGCTTGAGGAGATAGGCCGGAACCACCTTGACCCCGTTGTTGTAGGTCTTGTTATCGTTGACGCTGACCTCCTTCTTGCTCAGCACGGCGTCGACCATGTCGGCCGTCACCTTGGCGAGGTCGCGGGTGTCCTTGAAGATGGTCGAATATTGCTCGCCGCGCAGCATCGCCTTGATCGAAGGGACCTCGGCATCCTGCCCGCTGATGTACGGCATCGGCTGGTCCTTGCTGCCGTAGCCGACGCTTTTCAGCGAGGAGATGATGCCGATCGAAAGGCCGTCATAGGGCGACAGCACCGCGTCGACGCGCTTCTTGCCGTAGAACGCACTGAGCAGGTTGTCCATCCGCGCCTGCGCGGTCGCACCGTCCCAGCGCAGCGTCGCAACCTTGTTCATGCCCGTCTGGCCGCTGCCGACCACGAGCTTGCCGCTGTCGATATAGGGCTTCAACACCGACATCGCGCCGTCGTAGAAGAAATACGCATTGTTGTCGTCGGGCGAGCCGCCGAACAGCTCGATGTTGAAGGGGCCCTTGCCCTCCTTGAGCCCGAGCGCGTTCTCGATCGACTGGGCCTGCAGCACACCGACCTGGAAATTGTCGAAGGTCGCGTAATAGTCGACATTGGGGGTGCCGCGGATCAGGCGGTCATAGGCGATCACCGTGATGCCCTGGGCCTTGGCCTGCTTCAGGACATCGGACAAGGTGGTGCCGTCGATGGCGGCAATGACCAGCACCTTGGCACCCTTGGTCACCATGTTCTCGACCTGGGAGAGCTGGTTCGGAATGTCGTCTTCGGCGTATTGCAGGTCGGTGCCGTAGCCGCGCTCCTTCAGCACCTTGACCATGTTGTTGCCGTCGTCGATCCAGCGTGCCGAGGATTTTGTCGGCATCGCGATGCCGATGGTCGGCTTGCTCTGGGCCATGGCGTCGCGATCCGACACCGCCGCGGCAAGGCCGGCCAGCACGAGCGCAAACAAGCTGGTCTTCAATTTGGACATGCTTCACTCCCTCGTTTTTTTGAGTTGGGGTACCGTTGCCGTGGACAGCGTCAATCGACGGCTATCATTCGTGGGCGGACCGCAGGTCTACGGCGGTGTCGGACCGGCGCCGGGACCGTCACGAACCGAAATTGCGGAATGTCGATCGAACCCGTCAACAGCGACAATGCTCACTCCACACGATCGGCCATGTCGATCCTGCAATGCCGGGTTCATCCGCGAGTCACATCGTGGGACGAACAAGGCGCAGGAACGACGTGGAGGATCATGGGGCGCCGGTCTCCCGGAATTGGTTGGCGAGCGCCCGCATCCGCCAGAACTTCTGACGGTGTGGCATTGCTTTTTGCGCCCTTTGATTGATGTTGCTCCCACTGTACGGATGCAAGCACCGACTGGCCATTTATTTAATTGCCAGAAGAAATTGATCGGAGACAGGGAGGATCGTGAGGCGCCATCCGGAATTATCGACAAGCCCCATAGCCCTCCAGGTGGCGCAGCATCACTTTTGGCAACCTTCGGTGGGATTGTGCCCCTACCCTGCTATGGACGCAAGCGTCATTTATTTCACAACCAGAATTAATTTTCCGGAACTGCCAGCCGGCGGCAGCGGCCTTCAGGCATCGATGTCAGAGAGATCGTCGACGACCAGCAGCGCCTCGGCAAAATCGTCGTCGCTGAAATAGGTGCTGCGGGTGATGACGACGGGAATGCCGGCGCCTGCCGCGGCGGCAAGGCCGTTGCCGGAATCCTCGACGGCGACGCAATCTCCCGGCCCGAGCCCGAGCCGCGCCAGAACCTCGACATAGACGTCCGGCGCCGGCTTCTTCCGCGGCACGTCGTCACCGGCAACGATCGCCTCGAACTGATCGGCCCAGTCCAGCCCGAGCGAAACCGAGAGCAGCGCATCGATATTGCCATGCGAGGTGGTCGTTGCGATCGCCAGGCGCTGGCCGCGGCTGCGCGCGCCGGCGAGCCAGGCCCTGACGCCCGGACGCAACGGGCAGCCGCCCGCGGCGATCAGCGCGGCGTAGCGCGCGGTCTTGATCCTGTGCAGGTCGGCGATCCCGGCGAACGTCAGCATTGGGACCGCGTTGCGCTGGTCGAAGGCGCGGATGCGCTCCTTGCCGCCGGCCACCCGAAGCAGCCGCGCGTAAGTGACCTGGTCCCAGAACCAATCGAGGCCGGCTTCGGCAAAGGCTTCATTGAAGGCGCGGCGGTGCACCTCCTCGGTTTCGGCGAGCGTGCCGTCGACATCGAAGATCAAGGCGCGAGCGCTCGCGATGATGTCGCGCATCCCGGCGGACCGGATCACGGCGAGCGCCTCGTTCATTGTCCCTCGCCCGGCGCACCGGCGCCTTTGACGAACACCCGGCTGGCAAGCACGTCGCCGGCCTCGATCGACATCACGTCGTCGGCGGTGAGCGTGCGGTCGAGCTTCGCCACGATCCGGTTGGCCTGGCGCAGCCGGATGCGATCGAGCGCATTGCGGATCGAGCGCGCATTGGAGAACAGCGGCTGTTCCTTGCGGATGCCGATGTACCGGGTGAAGGCCTCGCGTGCTTCCGGGGAGAAACGATAATTCTGCTGCTGCAACATCAGCTCGGCGATCCAGAGCAACTCGCCGTTCGAATAGTCGGGGAAGTCGATGTGATGCGCGATGCGGGAGCGGAAGCCCGGATTGCTCTGGAAGAATTTCTCCATGCGGTCGCCATAGCCGGCCAGGATCACCACCAGATCCTCGCGCTGCTGCTCCATCACCTGCAGCAGGATCTCGATCGCCTCCTGCCCGTAGTCGCGCTCGTTTTCGGGGCGATAGAGGTAATAGGCCTCGTCGATGAACAGCACGCCGCCCATCGCCTTCTTCAATATTTCCTTCGTCTTCGGCGCGGTGTGGCCGATATATTGGCCGACGAGGTCGTCGCGCGTGACGCTGATGACGTGGCCGCGGCGCACGAAGCCGAGCTTGTGCAGGATGCCGGCCATCCGCAGCGCAACCGTGGTCTTGCCGGTGCCGGGATTGCCGGTGAACGACATGTGCAGGGTCGGAAACGTCGTCGCCAGCGCCATCTTCTGCCTGATGCGTTCGACCAGCAGCAGCGATGCGATCTCGCGGATGCGGGTCTTCACCGGCTTCAGGCCGATCAATTCGGAATCGAGCTGGTCGAGCACGTCGCCGATGCCGAGGTCGGCGAATTCATGACGAAGGTCGATGGTCTCGAGCGGGGTCTCGCGGATTTGTTCGCTGATCTGTTCTTGCGCCTGGGTCATGATCCTCTCGCCTGGAAAAGCTCCGTCGCCGCGGCGGCGACGACGGAGAAGTGCATCCGGACCAAGACGGTCGAGGGAGCAACCCGCCTGGTTTGCAAGCCGGACGCGGTCAATGATCGGTGTAGCGTTCGCCTTCAGGGCGGCCCGCTGCATAGGAATGGGTCGCGTAACGCAGATTGCGTCCGGCGGCCTCCTGGCGGTCGAGCCGGAAGCCCGGCTCCTCCTGCGGCCGGTTGACGATGAAGGAGATGCGAACCGACTCCCAACCCGGGCTGGAATCAAAGCCGGAGACCCGGATGTAGCGGTCGCCATAGACCCGCCGGCAGTCGGCGAGTTCCTTCATGATGCCGGCCGCATCGCGCAGGTCGAACATCGGCAGGCCCCACATATCCCAATAGGTGTTGCGGGGATGCGGATCGTCGGTGAACTCGATGTTCACCGCCCAGCCCTTGTCGAGACAATATTGCACCTGTGCGGCGATCTGCTCGTCGGTGAGATCGGGCAGGAACGAGAAGCAGCCTTGGGTAACGCGCATGAGAACCTCCTCTCAGACCGCCATGCTCGGCGTGGGAACGAAATCGGGGGCGTCCGTCGACTCGTAGTTGAAGGTGACGTCCTTCCAGACATCGAGCGCCTCGCGCAGCGGCGTGCAGGTCTGCGCCGCCTTGGCCAGGATCTCCGGCCCTTCGTGGACGTAGTCGCGTCCCTCGTTGCGGGCGAGGATCATGGCCTCCAGCGCGACGCGGTTGGCGGTGGCGCCGGCCTGGATGCCGCGGGGATGGCCGATGGTGCCGCCGCCGAACTGCAGCACGACGTCCTCGCCGAGCAGGTCGAGCAGCTGGTGCATCTGGCCGGCATGAATGCCGCCGGAGGCCACCGGCATCAGCTTGTTGAGGCTCGCCCAGTTCTGGTCGAAGAACACGCCGTGCTCCAGGTGCAGCGGATTGAAGTCCTCGCGGCAGATGTCGTAGTAGCCGCGGGTGGTGTTCGGATCGCCCTCGAGCTTGCCGACCACCGTGCCGGCATGGATGTGATCGACGCCGGCGAGCCGCATCCATTTCGCGATCACGCGGAACGAGACGCCGTGGCTGCGCTGCCGCGTGTAGGTCGAGTGGCCGGCGCGATGCAGATGCAGGATCATGTTGTTCTTGCGCGCCCACTTCGCCATCGACTGGATCGCGGTGTAGCCGATCACAAGATCGATCATGACGATGTTGGAGCCGAGCTCATGGGCGAACTCGGCGCGCTCGTACATGTCCTCCATGGTCGCCGCGGTGACGTTGAGATAGGTGCCCTTGATCTCGCCGGTCGCGGCCTGTGCGCGGTTCACCGCCTCCATGCAGTAGAGGAACCGCTCGCGCCAGTGCATGAAGGGCTGCGAGTTGATGTTCTCGTCGTCCTTGGTGAAGTCGAGCCCGCCTTTCAAGGCTTCATAGACAACGCGGCCATAGTTGCGGCCGGACAGGCCGAGCTTCGGCTTCACAGTGGCGCCGAGCAACGGACGGCCGAACTTGTCGAGCCGCTCGCGCTCCACCACGATGCCGGTCGCCGGGCCCTGGAATGTCTTCACATAGGCGGTCGGCAGCCGCATGTCCTCGAGCCGCAACGCCTTCAGCGGCTTGAAGCCGAACACATTGCCGATGATCGAGGCCGTCAGGTTCGAGATCGAGCCCGGCTCGAACAGGTCGAGGTCGTAGGCGATATAGGCGAAGTAGCTGCCCGGCGAATTCGGCACCGGATCGACGCGATAGCATTTCGCCCGGTATTTCTCCGCGGCCGTCAGCCGATCGGTCCACACCACGGTCCAGGTCGCGGTCGAGGATTCGCCCGCCACCGCCGCGCAGGCTTCGGTCGGATCGACGCCGTCCTGCGGCGTGACGCGGAACAGGGCGATGACGTCGGTGTCCTTGGGCTCGTAGTTCGGCTCCCAATAGCCCATCCGCTTGTATTCCATCACGCCGGACTTGTAGCGATCCTTGCCGCGCACCGTCATCGACTGCTGCATGTTCATCGAAATCTCCTGTGGTTCGTCGCCATTTGCTCAGGCGGCCTGGGTCATCTTTCCAATTTGCGGATCGAGCGCGCCGGCGCGATAGCGACGGGCCATCTCCGGCAGTGCAACCACCTTGATCCTGGCGGCATTGCCGGCCGTGCCGAACTGCTCGAAGCGGTCACGGCAGAGTTCGCGCAGCGCATCCATCGCCGGCTTCAGGAATTTGCGCGGATCGAACTCACTCTTCGACTGGACGGCGACCTTGCGGAAGGCCGCCGCCATCGCCAGGCGGCAATCGGTGTCGATATTGACCTTGCGCACCCCGTGCTTGATGCCGCGGACGATCTCCTCGACCGGGACGCCCCAGGTCTGCGGCATCTCGCCGCCGAACTGGTTGAACATGTCCTGCAGCGGCTGCGGCACCGAGGACGAGCCGTGCATCACCAGATGCGTGTTCGGCAGGCGGCTGTGGATCTCCTCGACCACGCGCATCGCCAGGATCTCGCCGTCGGGCCGCCGCGTGAACTTGTAGGCGCCATGCGAGGTACCCATCGCGATCGCGAGCGCATCGACCTTGGTGGCGCGAACGAAATCGACCGCCTGGTCCGGATCGGTGAGCAGTTGGTCGTGGCTCAGCTTGCCTTCGACGCCGTGACCGTCCTCCTGCTCGCCGCCGCCATGCTCGAGCGAGCCGAGCACGCCGAGCTCGCCTTCGACTGACGCGCCGACCCAGTGCGCCATGTCGACGACCCTGCGGGTGATATCGACGTTGTAGTCGTAGTCGGCTGCCGTCTTGGCGTCGGCCTTGAGCGAGCCGTCCATCATGACGGAGGTGAAGCCGTAGCGGATCGCGGTGGCGCAGGTCGCCTCTTCGTTGCCGTGATCGAGATGCAGGCAGAGCGGAATCTGCGGATGCATCTCCTCGAGCGCGTCGATCATCTTCGCCAGCATGATGTCGTTGGCATAGGACCGCGCGCCGCGCGAGGCCTGGATGATGACAGGCGCATCGCAGGCCGCGGCCGCCTCCATGATGGCGAGGCCCTGCTCCATATTGTTGATGTTGAAGGCCGGCACGCCGTAGCCGCGTTCGGCGGCGTGATCCAGCAACTGTCTCAGGGTTATCCGCGCCATGGTGGCGTCCTCCTTTCAATTCGCTCGTTGAATGAGCTGTTTTGCTGCAGCAGCGATTGCCGCGGGCGTGATGCCGAATTCGCGGTAGAGCACGTCGGCAGGCGCGGAAGCGCCGAAGCCGGTCATGCCGACGAAGGCACCGTCCTCGCCGACCCAGCGCGCCCAGTCGCCCTCGACCGCAGCCTCCACGCCGACGCGCGGGGCGCTGCCCAGCACCTGGGCGCGATAGTCGCTCGGCTGCTGGCGGAACAGGTCGAAGCACGGGGCCGAGACGACCGCGGCCTGTACCCCGTCTTCCGCCAGCAGCTTTGCGGCTTCGAGCGCGATCGCCACCTCCGAACCCGTTGCAATCAGGGTGACGTCACGCGCGAAGGCCGGCTCGACGAGAACGTAGGCGCCGAGCGCGACCTGGTTGTCCTTGCTGCCGTCGCGAACCGTCGGCAGTGCCTGCCGCGACAGGCAGAGGATCGACGGCGAGGTCTCTGCCCTCAGCGCGCAGTCCCACGCTTCCGCGGTTTCGACGGCATCGGCCGGGCGGAACACCAGGACGTTCGGGATCGCGCGCAGCGCCGCCAGATGCTCGACCGGCTGATGCGTCGGCCCGTCCTCGCCGAGCCCGATGGAATCGTGGGTCATCACATGGATGACGCGGATACCCATCAGCGCCGCGAGGCGGATCGCCGGCCGGCTGTAATCGGCGAAGCTGAGGAAGGTGCCGCCATAGGGAATGAACCCGCCGTGCAGGGCGATGCCGTTCATCGCCGCGGCCATGCCATGCTCGCGGATGCCGTAATGGATATAGCTGCCGTCGAGCGTTTCCGGCCGCACCGAAACCTGCGACTTCGCCAGCGTCAGATTGGAGTGCGTGAGGTCGGCCGAGCCGCCGAGGAGATTGGGCAACGCCTCCGCGATCACGTCGATGACCTGCTGCGAGGCCTGCCGCGTGGCAAGCTTCGGCCGCTCGGTCGCAAACTGCGCCACCAACTTCGCCATCGCCTCGGCATAGGCGCAGGGCAATCTCCGGTTCAGCGCGTCGTGGAACGGAGACCGCTCGGCCTTGTCGCCCTTGCAGGCGCCGCGCGAACGCTCGATCCAGGCCCGCCGCGCGTCGCGGCCGCGGCCGCCAAGTTCGCGCCACTCCGCCAGCACCGCGTCGGGAATTTCGAATGCCGGATACGGCCAGCGCAGCGCGGCACGGGTCTTCGCCACCTCATCGGCACCGAGCGGCGCGCCATGCACCTTCTCGCTGCCCTGCCGGTTCGGCGCACCGAACCCGATCACCGTCCGGCAGGCGATCAACGACGGACGATCGCTCGATCGCGCCTGCCTGATCGCCGCGGTGATCGCCTGCGGATCATGGCCGTCGATGCGGTTGACGTTCCAGCCGCTGGCCTTGAACCGCGCCGTCTGGTCGTCCGAGCAGGATAGCGAGGTGGCGCCGTCGATCGAGATATGGTTGTCGTCGAACAGCACGACCAGACGATTCAGCCGCAAATGGCCGGCCAGCGAGATCGCCTCATGGCTGATGCCTTCCATCAGGCAGCCATCGCCGGCGATCACATAGGTGTAGTGGTCGACGAGGTCGTCGCCGAAGCGCGCGTTCATCAGCCGCTCGGCGAGCGCCATGCCGACCGCGGTCGCAATCCCCTGCCCGAGCGGCCCGGTCGTGGTCTCGACGCCCGGGGTGTGGCCATACTCGGGATGTCCCGGGGTTTTCGATCCCCACTGCCGGAACGCCTTGAGCTGGTCGAGCGTCATGCTCTCGTAGCCGGTCAGATAAAGCAGCGCGTAGAGCAACATCGAGCCGTGGCCGGCCGACAGCACGAAGCGATCGCGGTCGGGCCAGGCCGGATCGGCCGGGTCGAACTTCAGGAAGTCCGTGAACAGCACGGTCGCGACATCGGCCATGCCCATCGGCATGCCGGGATGACCGGATTTCGACTGCTCCACCGCGTCGATGGCGAGAAAGCGGATGGCGTTCGCCATCTCGTCGTGGCTGATTTCGGGGCGGCTGGCAACGGACGCAAGTGCGGTCATATCGTTCGCCTCTTTCGTTCGATCAGTTGCAGGATCAGCGGGGTCAGGATGAGCTGCATCGCGAGGTCGAGCTTGGCGCCGTGCACCACGATCGAATTGGCGCGCGACATGAAGCTGTTCGGGATCATCGAGAGCAGATAGGGAAAATCGATGCCGCGCGGGTTCTTCAGCCGGATCACGACCATCGATTCATCCGGCGTCGGGATCCAGCGCGCGATGAACGGGTTCGACGTATCGACCGTCGGCACGCGCTGGAAGTTGATGTCGGTCTCGGTGAACTGCGGGCAGATGTAATTCACATAGTCCGGCATGCGGCGCAGGATGGTGTCGGTCACCGCCTCGGTGGAGTAGCCGCGGTGGCTGCGGTCGCGATGCAGCTTCTGGATCCATTCGAGGTTGATGACCGGCACGACGCCGATCTTGAGGTCGGCATGCTGCGCGACATTCACCTTGTCGGTGACCACGGCACCATGCAGGCCCTCGTAGAACAACAGGTCGGAATTCTCCGGCAGCGCCTCCCAAGCGGTGAAGGTGCCGGGCTTGGCGCCGTAGAGCCGCGCCTCCTCCTCGTCGTGCACATAGTGTCGCGTGGTTCCGGTGCCGGTCTCGGCGTAGTCGCTGAACAGCTTCTCCAGCTCCTCGAACAAATTGGTCTCGGGGCTGAAATGGCTGAAGTGCTTGTTGCCGCGCTCGGCCCGCTCCGCCATCAGGCTGCGCATCTCGGCGCGGTCGTAGCGGTGGAACGCGTCGCCCTCGATATAGGCGGCGACCACGTTCTCGCGGCGGAAGATGTTCTCGAACGTCTTCTTCACCGAAGTGGTGCCGGCCCCGGAGGAGCCGGTGATCGAGATGATGGGATGCCGACGTGACATGCGGTCCTCCTCAGCGGAACAGGCCGCGCCGCGCGAACAGCGGGGCATCGCTGCTTTCGAACAACGGCTCGACGGTCAGGTGGATCGCATCGACGTCGCGCACAGCGCGCGTCGATCCCATGATCAGCGGCACGCGCTGATGCGGCGTACGTGCCGACAGTTCGAGAATGCGCGACCGGCCGTTCGAGGCGGCGCCGCCCGCCCATTCCATGATCAGTGCGATGGGATGCGCCTCGTACAGCAGACGCAACCGGCCTTCGCGGTAGCCCTGGCGCGCATCCGCCGGATACAGGAACACGCCGCCGCGCATCAGGATGCGGTAGGCCTCCGCCACCAGCGAGCCGATCCAGCGCATGTTGAAGTCCTGCCCGCGCTCGCCGTTCACCCCGGCGAGGCAGTCGTCGATGTAGCTGCGCACCGGGCCGCTCCAGTGCCGCCGGTTCGAGGCGTTGATGGCGAATTCCGACGCATCCTGCCGCACGCGCAGGTCACGCGCGGTCAGGACGAACTCGCCGGTTCGCGGGTCCAGCGTAAAGCAGTCGACGCGCTGGTCGAGCGCCAGCACCAGCACGGTCTGCGGACCGTAGATGAAGCAGCCGGCGGCACATTGTGCCGTGCCGGGCTCGAAGAAAGTCGAGATGACGTCGTTTCCTTTCGGTCGGATCGAGAAGATCGTGCCGATCGAGATGTTGTTTTCGAGATTGGCGGATCCATCGAGCGGATCGATCGCGACGCAGAGCGGCGCGTCGGGATCGAGCGTCTCGGGCAGTTCGACCTCCTCCGACAGCACTGCGGCGACCGGCGCGGTGCGCAGAGCGTTCCGCATCAGATCGTCGGCGACGATGTCGATGGTCTTCTGCCGGTCGCCGTCGGGATTGACCCCGCCGCTCTCGCCGCCGATGCCGGCGAGCGGCCCGGCGGCAATGATGCGCGAGAGCTCGATCGCAGCGCCCGCAAGGGCCTCGATCACCACAACGGTCGCGGCGCGCAACGGGTTGTGCTGCGTCGGCCACTCCAGATGGGCATGCAATGCAGGACGAATCTCCACCGGCCTCTCCCTATGATCGCGCCCTCTGTCCCGAGGCTTCGAGAGGCGACCTCAGGGGAGTCGCCTTCGTCCTATCAACGCGCGAATTGCCCAATTAGGGAAATTTTATTATCTTTGGTCCGGGCAAAGTATTTCTTATGGAGCTTGTCATGGCCGGCAACTTCTCGCGGGATCTCACCATCCGCCAGCTGCGCGCACTGTCGACCTTGCACGAGGCTGGTTCGATCACGTCCGCCGCCAACCGGTTGAACCTGACCCAGCCCGCGGTGACGCTGCAGCTCCGCAACCTGCAGGCGCTCGCGGGGTTGCCGCTGATCCAGCGCACCGGCGACGGCATGGCGCTGACGGATGCCGGCGCGCATGTGCTGACGCTGGTCGAGCGGATCGAGGCGGCGCTGAAGGACTGCGAGCAGTCGCTCGACATGATCGCCGGCCGCAGCGGCGGCCGCGTCGCGATGGGCGCGGTCTCGACCGCCAAATACTTCGTGCCGTTTGCGATCGCGGCGTTCTCGCGCCGCTTTCCCAAGATCGAGGTCACGCTCAGGATCGGCAACCGCGAGGAGATTCGCGACGCGCTGCGCGGCTATGATCTCGACATCGCGGTGATGGGCCGGCCGCCGGCCGATGTCGAGGTGGAGATGAAGCCGCTCGGCCGGCATCCGCACTTCATCATCGCCGCGCCCGACCATCGGCTGGCGCGGCGGCGGCACGTCGCCCCATCGGAGCTCGCCAACGAAACCTTCATCACCCGCGAGCAAGGATCGGGCACGCGGATGCTGATGCAGCAATATTTCGAGCGGGTCGGGCTGGAGCCGAAGCTCGGCATGGCGATGGACAGCAACGAGACCATCAAGCAGGCTGTGATGGCCGGGCTCGGCATCGCCTTCATCTCCCAGCACACGGTGTTCCATGAGCTGGAGGACGGCCGGCTGGTGGTGCTGAAGGTGAAGGGCCTGCCGATCGTCCGGCAGTGGCACGCGATCAGGCGCACCGACAAGATCCTGCTGCCGCCCGCGCAGGCCATGCTGGATTTCCTCGGCAAGGAGGGCTGGCGCTATCTGCCGAATTCGCACTAGCGGCCCGGAGCCGCCACGACGCCCGATCGGTCGAGAAAATCGAGCCAGTGCCGTATGTTAGGCATTGAAGTTCCACGAAACGCATGTCACATCTTGACTGCGGTCACCCGGCGGACCGCACCCTGCGAGGGAGGTTGAACTGCAGAACCAGTCCCCGCCGACGCCCGACTTCAAGGCGTTATTCGAGGCGGCGCCCGGCCTTTATCTGGTGCTGACTCAGCCCGACTTTCGCATCGCGGCAGTGAGCGACGCCTATCTGCGTGCCACCAAGACCGAGCGCGCCGCGATCCTCGGGCGTGGGCTGTTCGAGGTGTTTCCCGACAATCCGGACGATCCGGCCGCCGACGGCGTGCGGAACCTGCGCGCCTCGCTCGAGCGCGTGGTCCAGTTCCGCCGCCCCGACACCATGACGGTGCAGAAATACGATATCCGCAAGCCCGAGTCCGAGGGCGGCGGCTTCGAGGAACGCTACTGGAGCCCGCGCAATTCGCCGGTGTTGGGGCCGAACGGGCAGTTCACCTACATCATCCATCGGGTCGAAGACGTCACCAGCTTCATCCAGCTGAAGCAGCGCGGTGCCGAGCAGGACCAGCTGACCGACCGGTTGCGCGAGCGCACCGAGCAGATGGAAGCGGAAATCTTCATGCGCGCCCGCGAAGTCGAGGCCGCCCGCGAACAGCTCGAAGCCGAGCAAAAGCTCCGCCAGGTGCAGAAAATGGAGGCCGTCGGGCACCTCTCCGGCGGCATCGCGCATGATTTCAACAACATCCTGACCGTCATCACCGGCCTGATCGACATCCTCGCCGAAGCCGTTGAACATGATCCCGCGCTGTCGTCTGTCGCCAAGATGATCACCGACGCCGCATTTCGCGGCGCCGAAGTGACCAAGCACCTGCTGGCCTTCTCGCGGCTGCAGCCGCTGCAACCGCGTGAAGCCAATCTCAACACCCTGGTGCAGGACACCGCGCGGCTGCTGCGCCCCTCGCTCGGCGAGCAGATCGAGATCGATACCGCGCTCGAACCCGACGCCTGGACGGCCTTCATCGATCCGAACCACATGGCGACCGCGCTGCTCAATCTCGCCGTCAATGCCCGCGATGCGATGCCCGATGGCGGCAAGCTGATGCTGGAGACCAGCAACGTCATCCTCGACGAGGTTTATGCCGTCGCCAACCCCGACGTGCGGGCGGGTGAATACGTGATGGTCGCGGTCAGCGACACCGGCGGTGGCATCCCGGCGGGGATCCGCGACAAGGTGTTCGAGCCGTTCTTCACGACCAAGGACACCGGCAAGGGCACCGGCCTCGGGCTCAGCATGGTGTACGGCTTCATCAAGCAGTCCAACGGACACCTCAAGATCTATTCCGAAGAGGGCCACGGCACCTCGATCAAGCTCTATCTGCCGCGCAGCAGCGGCGACATGATCGACGTCGAGCCGCCTCCTCCGGTCGACACGCGCGGCGGCAATGAATCCATCCTGGTCGTCGAGGACGATCCGCTGGTGCGCAATTACGTCAGCGCCCAGCTCGAGCAGCTCGGCTATCGCACCATGGTCACCGCCAACGGCCCGGAAGCATTGGCTGCGGTCGACAACGGATTCGTCTGCGACGTGCTGTTCACCGACGTCATCATGTCCGGCGGCATGAACGGCCGGCAGGTCGCCGACGCCGTGATCGCCAAACTGCCCTCGGTGCGCGTGCTCTTCACCTCCGGCTACACCGAGGACGCGATCATCCACCACGGCCGCCTCGACCCGGATGTGACGCTGCTGCCGAAGCCTTACCGCAAATCCGATCTCGCGCGGATGATCCGGCAGGTGCTGGCCCAGCCGCCGGCGGCGGCAATGGGCAAGTAACGCTGCAGCGGCATCACGCCTCTCCGCCCTGCTTCTTGGTCTGGTCGGCCGGTGCGGCGCATCCGGACAGGAACAGCGCCGCGCAGGCCATGGCGCGGGCCTCGATCTGCGCCCGCGACGGCGGCGGCCTGTGGCCGTACATCACGTCGCGTTGCGGCTGGAACACGAGCATGCCGAGCAGCATGCCCGCAGCGGCCTGCGCGTCGTCCACCGCGATCCGTCCCCGCCGCTGCTGCACACCGAGCCACGCAGCCAGCGCGCCAAGGGTCCGCTGCATCGCCTTCTCGTAGAACATCTCGGCAATGTCGGGGAATTTGTCGCTGTCGGCCAGGATGATGCGCTGGAGCGCGATGACCTCGGCATCGAGGATCAGCTCGCCACAGCTCGAGAGCGCCGCCTCCAATGCCGCCGCGATATCGCGGCCGTCGCAGGCGCCGAGATTCACGGCGGATATGAATCGGTCCATCCGGTCCGTCACCGTGCCCTCGAACAGCGCCAGCTTGGTCGGGATCAGCCGATAGAGTGTCTTGGTGGAGACGCCGGCGCGGCAGGCCACGTCGGCGATGTTGGCCGCAGCGAAGCCGCGCTCGGAGAACTCGCGCCGTGCGGCGTCATAGATCAGCGCACGCGTCTCGTCGTCGGAACGTAGCTGCGGCCGCCCGCGGCCGCGCCGCGCCGGTGCGCCTTGCTCAGTCTGATCCTTGTCATTCCGGTTCATCCGCGAGCCATGCTTTTAAATGATGCCTGTCATTCTATTGACACTCCCAATATGGACTCTATTTTGGAAAACATCAAGTTTCCTAATTAGTCCCGCAGGCATCGGCCGAAATCGGTGAGGTTTTCCAGCGGGATAGAACGGATCAGGAGCACCGCCATGAGCCAGCATGAGACATCATTCAAGGCCGAGAGCCAGGTTCCGGCCGAGACCGCCAGGCAATTGATCGCAAATCCGGAGGCCGCCAGGCCGCCCGCCGCCAAGGGCAGGCTTCGCCGCCTGCTGCTGGCCGGCGCGGCGCTCGCCGTCCTCGCGGGCGGAGCCTGGTACGGCTGGGATTACTGGACGGTCGGCCGTTTTCAGGTCTCGACCGACGACGCCTATGTGAAGGCCGACAACACGACGATCGCGCCAAAAGTCTCCGGCTATCTCAGCGCGGTGCTGGTGGGCGACAATGAGCACGTGCGCGCCGGCCAGATGCTGGCGCGGATCGACGATCGCGATTTCCGGGTCGCGCTGGATCAGGCCAAGGCCGACGTCGCCGCCGCCGAGGCCGCGATCGCCAGCAAGCATGCGCAACTCGATGTGCAGCAGTCCGTGATCGAAGCGGCACGCGCGACCCTCGCCGTGGACACCGCGACGCAGACCTTCGCCGAGCAGGAGAACAAGCGCTACACCGACCTCGCCGGCACCGGCTTCGGCAGCGTGCAGAACGCGCAGCAGGCGCAGTCGCGCTATGCCAGCGCACAGGCCGCCGTGGCCCGCGATACCGCGAACCTCGCCTCCGCACTCCGCCAGGTGGAGCTGCTCAAGGCCGACATTGCCCAGGCCGTCGCGTCACAGGCGCGCGCAACCGCGCTCCAGCATCAGGCCGAGCTGAACCTCGGCTACACCACCATATCAGCCCCGATCGACGGCGTGGTCGGCAACCGCACCCTGCGCACCGGCCAGTTCGTCCAGGCCGGCACGCAGCTGATGTCGCTGGTGCCCGCCACCGGCGCCTATGTGATCGCGAACTACAAGGAGACGCAGCTCACCAATGTCCGCAAGGGTCAGCCGGTCGAGATCGCGGTCGACATGTTCCCGGGACAGGTGGTGCGCGGCCATGTCGACAGTCTCGCGCCCGCCAGCGGCCAGGAATTCGCGCTGCTGCCGCCTGACAATGCGACCGGCAACTTCACCAAGGTGGTGCAGCGCATTCCGGTGAAGATCAAGCTCGACGCGACGGCGGTCGAATTGCGGCCCGGCATGTCGGTCATCCCCACCATCGCAACCTTGTCGCAACCCGGCGAGGCGCCGCGCTCCGGCGCCGCTCCCAAGCTCGCTGTCGCCTCCTTCAAATAGGTGATGTCATGTCCGATCTCGCGCTCTCCTCCCCTTCTGCTGCGCCTCGCGCGGCAGCGGTGGCAGTCGATCCCAACCGCGCCAGCATGGCCGTCTGGATCTCCATCGTTGCCGCCATGATCGGCGCCTTCATGGCGATCCTCAACATCCAGATCACCAACGCCTCGCTGCTCAACATCGAGGGCGGCATCGGAACCGGCGTCGACAACGGCTCCTGGATCTCGACCTCCTATCTGATCGGCGAGATCGTGGTGATCCCGCTGACCGACTATCTCAGCCGGGTGTTTTCCTTCCGCAAGATCATCATCGGCTTCGCCACCCTGTTTGCGATCTTCTCGGTCGCCTGTGCCTTCACCCACGACCTGCCTTCGATGATCGCAATGCGCGGCTTGCAGGGCTTCTTCGGCGGCGTGCTGATTCCGATGGCCTTCACGCTGGTTTTCACCAAGCTGCCGAAGGCCCAGCAGCCGGTCGGCCTTGCCATGTTCGCGCTCGCCGTGACCTTTGCCCCCGCGATCGGACCGACCATCGGCGGCTACCTCACCGAGAATTACGGCTGGCAGACCATCTTCTTCGTCAATGTGATCCCGACCGCGGTGATGGTCATCACCCTCTATTTCACGCTGGAACGCCAGCCGATGCAGCTGCATTTGCTCCGTGAGGGCGATTGGCTCGGCATCGTCACGATGGCGATCGGTCTGTCGTCGCTGCAGGCCGTGCTTGAGGAAGGCAACAAGAACGACTGGTTCGGCTCGCCCTTCATCGTCAAGCTCGCGGTGATCGCTGCCGTCAGCCTCTCTTTGTTCATCTGGATCGAACTCGTCGTCGAGAAGCCGCTGATCCGGCTGCGCCTCCTGACCCAGCGCAGCTTCGGTTTCGGCACCATCTCGGCGGTGTTCGTCGGCTTCGCGCTGTTCGGCTCGGTCTACCTGCTGCCGGCCTATCTCGGCCAGGTGCAGCGCTACAACGCCGAGCAGATCGGCCAGGTGCTGGCCTGGACCGGCCTGCCGCAGCTGATCCTGATCCCGCTGGTGCCGAAGCTGATGCAGCGCTTCGATCCGCGCTTCATCGCCTTCACCGGCATGATCCTGTTCGCGGTCTCCTCCTTCATGAACATCGCGATGTCGCTCGATTACTCCGGCGACCAGTTCTTCGTCCCGAACATCGTCCGTGCGATCGGCCAGGCGATCATGCTGGCGCCGCTATCGGCGGTCAGCCTCGGCAGCGTCGCCCCGCAGGATGCCGCGGCGGCCTCCGGCATCTCCAACATGATGCGCAATCTCGGCGGCGCGATCGGCACGGCCCTGCTCGCCACCATCGTCACCAAGCGCGAGCAGTTCCACTCCAACATCATCGGCCAGTCGGTCGACCTCGGCCGCGAGGAGGTGCGCACGCGGATCGCCGAGGTCACCAATTACTTCCTCAGCCACGGCATCTCCGATCCGGCGACCGCGCACCACCAGGCGATCGTGGCGCTCGGCAATATCGTGAAGCGCCAGGCCCTGGTGCTTGGTTTCAGCGACACCTTTGCCGTGATCGGCATCGTGCTGGTATTCGCCGCGATCGCGATCCTCTTGACCGGCAAGCCGAAGAACGCGGCCGGCGGCGGCGCGGCACATTGATTTGTCGGGCGGCGGCCGCGGGCCGTCGCCCTCCCTTTTTGCTTGTCAGCTTGCCTCGCGCAGCTTGAAGCGCTGGATCTTCCCGGTCTGGGTCTTCGGCAGCGCCTCGACGAAGGCGATCGCGCGCGGATATTTATATGGCGCGATCGTCGCCTTGACGTGATCCTGCAGCAGCTTGATCTCGACATCGTCGCAGCGCGTGCCCTGCTTCAGCACGATGAACGCCGAGACGATCTGTCCCCGTTCCTCGTCGGGTGCGCCGATCACCGCGCACTCCGCGACATCGGGATGGCCGAGCAGCGCGGCCTCGACCTCGGGACCGGCGATGTTGTAGCCCGCCGAGATGATCATGTCGTCGGCCCGCGCCACGAAGGACAGCCGGCCGTTCTCGTCGCTGACGAAGGCATCGCCGGTGATGTTCCAGCCGTCGCGGACATATTTGGTCTGTCGGGAGTCCGCGAGATAACGACAGCCGGTCGGACCGCGCACCGCCAGCTTGCCGACCTGGCCCGCCGGTAGCTCGTTCATGTCTTCGTCGACGATTTTGGCCTCGTATCCCGAGACTGGCGTGCCCGTGGTGCCGCCGACGGCGCTGCCGGTGCGGTTGGTGATGAAGATGTGCAGCAGCTCGGTGCTGCCGATGCCGTCGAGGATCGGCTTGCCGGTCCTCTTCGTCCAGCTCTCGAACACCGGCGCCGGCAGCGTCTCGCCGGCCGAGACCGCGAGCCGCAGCGACGACAAATCGGCGCCCTTGTCCATCGCGGCCATCATCGCCCGATAGGCGGTCGGCGCGGTGAAACAGATCGTCGCCTTGTAGGTCTCGATGATCCGGACCATCTCGCTCGGCGCCGCGTTCTCCAGCAGCGTCGCGGTGGCACCGAAGCGCAGCGGGAAGATCGCGAGCCCGCCAAGGCCAAACGTAAACGCGAGCGGCGGTGAGCCGACGAACACATCGTCCGGCGTCACCTTGAGCACTTCCTTGGCATAACCATCGGCGACGATCAGGAGATCGCGGTGGAAGTGCATGGTTGCCTTGGGCTCGCCCGTCGTGCCCGACGTGAAACCGAGCAACGCGACGTCGTCGCGGCCGGTCTTCACCGCATCGAACTTGACCGGCTTGTTCAGCGCGATCCGGTCGAGCTCGGCATCGTGGTTCTGCGTGCCGTCGAAATTGACTACCTGCTTGAGGAATTTGCTGGTCTTGGCGCAGGCCACCAGCTCGTCCGCGATGCGGCTGTCGGTCAGCGCCAGCGAGATCTCGGCCTTGTCGACGATCTTGGCCAGTTCGCCGGCGCGCAGCATCGGCATGGTGTTGACGACGACGGCACCGGCCTTGGTCGCCGCGAGCCAGGCCGCGACCAGCGCAGGGTTGTTGCCCGAGCGGATCAGCACGCGATTGCCGGGCTTGACGCCGTAATTCTCTACCAGCGCGTGCGCCAGGCGGTTCGACCAGTCGGCCAGTTCCTTGTAGGTGCGCTGGCGGCCGTTGCCGATCAGCGCGATGCGATCGCCCATCCCCTGCTCGACGATGCGGTCGGTCAGTTCGACCGCGGCGTTGAGATAATCCGGATATTGAAATTCCGGCCGGTCGAGCAGCAGCTGCGGCCATTGCGCTGATGGCGGCAGGTTGCGCCGTGCGAAGTCGTCGACATGCCCGGATGGGCCGAGCCCGGGAAATTCACCTGACATTCGATCGCCCCTCGCTTTCCGTCCAGAAAGGCCAAGACCAATATCGAGAAGACCAAAATCAATATCGAGGACGCCCGGCAGCGTTCCAATTGCCAATCATTTTATACTTAAAATAATTTGGCGCAAGGGCGGAAATCGCGTGGAAATCGCGTGGCAATCGCTCGCCGGCCCGTCAGAACCTCAGATTTGCGTAAGCTGCTTCAGCCGCGCGACCATCGCCGACTCGGGGTCGGCGAGCGGCGCGATCGCGGTGAAATGATTGGCGTCGGGCACAACGCCGAACCGCGTTGCAACGCCCGCCTTGCCCCAGACATCGACGATGGTCCGGCTCTGCCGGTGATATTCCGCGCTCTCGGCGCCGCCGACGACGGCATCGAGCGTTGCGCCCGCAGGTGGCGTCCAGAACAGCGGGCTCGCCGCCCGTGCTGCGGCGCGGTCGAGGCCAAGCGCCTTGTTGACGGAGGTACCGACCAATGGCTCAAGCTCGAACAGGCCGGAGATCGCGTAAGCAGCCCTGACCAGGTCCTTCGGCAGCGACGCATCATGGGCCGGCCAATCGGTCGCGAGCATGCATGCGGCAAGATGTCCGCCTGCGGAGTGTCCCGACACGACCAGCGGCCGGCCGAGCTTGGCCAGTTCGCGGCACGCCGTACGCATCTCGCCGATGACGTCGCCGACCGTGACATTGGGGCAGAGATCGTAGCTCGGCACCGCGACGCTGATGCCGTGGCCATTGAGCCCTCGCGCGCAGTGGCTCGATGACGAGCCGTCGAGCGCCTGCCAGTAGCCGCCATGGATAAAAACCACGAGCGGCCCGTCACGATCGCCTTCGAACAGGTCGATGACGTTGCGGCTGCCCGGACCATAGGTCAGCCGCCGCGGCGGGTGCTGCTCGCGATAGGCAGCGGAGTCCCTCGCCCAGCCGGCCATCAGCGCCGGATTTTCCGGCACCCGCGCCCGGTTGTTGTATTCGACCTCGTAATCGACCTCGGTCACAGCGCTATGCGTTCCTCGCCTTGGCGGAGCGCTGCGCCGAGCCCTTGGCCTTGGCGAGCAGCCGCATCAGTTCGCGGATATCCTTCGGCGAGAGATCGCCGAAGATATCGGCGATCCACTTCTCGTGCTCGGCGGCCATCTTGCGGAATTCGGCGCGGCCGAGTTTTGTGAGCCGGATGAACTGCACGCGGCGGTCCGTCTCCGAGGTGCGGCGATCGAGATGGCCTGATTCAACCAGGCGCTCGACCAGCCCGGTGACGTTGCCGTTGGATACCATCATCCGCTTCGACAGGTCCGACAGCGTCATGCCGTCGGACACCTTGTCGAGCTGGGCCATCAGGTCGAAGCGCGGCAGCGTGACGTCGAACTTCTCGCGCAGCCGGCTGCGCACCTCGCCTTCGATCAGCGTGGTGCAGGTCAAGAGGCGCAGCCACAGCCGCAGCTCGGTGCCGTGATCGTCGGGCAGTTCGACGGCTTTGGTTTCGGAATCGAGGATCATGCGGCGATCGTGCCTCCGCGGCGGGTTCCGGTCGGACCAATTGTTTTGAGCTTCAAGCAATTCGCGGCGTCCCGCAAGGACAATTGCGAATCGCGCCTGATACGCCCGGGCAATCCTGCAATTTCTTTAAACTTCAAGCAATTGGCGCGGCGCTTGCATGTGCGACGCCCGCATGGTCCGCGGCGATCATCCTGACGCAATGCCACATCGCTTGCAGCGGTCGCGCGCGTCAGACTAAGCTGAAGCCAAATCGGCCGCCGAAGCATCAGGCCAATGGTTGGGGGAGTGAGATGAAGCAATTGACGAAGCTCGCGGGATTGGCGGCGCTGCTCGGTGTCGCGGTCACCCCGGCGACCGCGCAGGAGAAGATCAAGATCGGCGTGCTGGTCACGACCTCCGGCCCGGCCGCGGCGCTCGGCCAGCAGGTCCGCGACGGCTTTGCGCTCGCGATCAAGGACCTCGGCGGCAAGATGGCCGGCCGCGATGTCGAGATCGTCAACGCCGACGACGAACTGAAGCCCGACGGCGCGGTGGTCAAGGTGCGCGGCCTGCTCGAGCGCGACAAGGTCGATTTCGTGGTCGGCCCGATCTTCTCCAACATCCTGCAGGCGATCCACCGCCCGGTCACCGACAGCAAGACCTTCCTGATCAGCCCGAACGCAGGTCCCTCCAGCTATGCCGGCAAGGAGTGCAACCCGTTCTTCTATGTGACGTCGTACCAGAACGACCAGGTGCACGAGATCCTCGGCAAGGTGGCCCAGGACCGCGGCTACAAGCGCGTCTACCTGCTGGTGCCGAACTATCAGGCCGGCCGCGACTCCGTCGCCGGATTCAAGCTCGACTACAAGGGCGAGATCGTCGAGGAATCCTACACGCCGCTGAACACGCTGGATTTCCAGCCCGAGTTGTCCAAGATCGCCGCGCTGAAGCCGGACGCGCTGTTCACCTTCATGCCGGGCGGCATGGGCGTGAACCTCGTGAAGCAATACAAGCAGGCCGGCGCCACCGTGCCGGTGCTCTCCGCCTTCACCGTCGACGAATCCACCCTGCCCGCGCAGCAGGACGCAGCGGTCGGCATGTTCGGCGGGGCGAACTGGGCGCCCAACCTCGAAAATCCCCAAAGCAAGAAGTTCGTCGCCGCCTATGAGGCGGCCTACAACGGCGTGCCTGGCACCTACGCCATGCAGGCCTATGACGCCGCGCTGTTGATCGACAGCGCGGTCAAGGCCGTGAAGGGCGACCTCTCCAACAAGGACGCGGTCGCCGCCGCGTTGAAAAAGGCCGACTTCACCTCGCTGCGCGGTAACTTCAAGTTCAGCAACAACGGCTATCCGATCCAGGATTTCTACCTCACCAAGGTCGCGAAGCGGCCGGACGGCAAATTCCAGACCGAGATCGTCGAAAAGGTGTTCTCGAATTATGGCGACCGCTACGCCAAGGACTGCGCGGCAAAGTAAGGCGTTCAAAGCGTTTTCGAGCGAAGTGGATACCGGTTCGCGTGAAGAAAACGCGTCAAATGGAAACATGGAGCAAGCATGAGCATAAAAGACGAGATCGCCGGCATCACCCGCGCCAATGAAGGCATCCAGGGCATTTCCTGGAGCATCCTCGGCCAGACCTACGTGCCGAAGAGCCGCACCGAGCATTCATTCTCCTGGCACGCCACCTTCCCGCCGGGCACCTTCGTTCCTCCGCATATCCACCCCGACCAGGACGAGTACCTCTACATCCTCGAGGGCAAGCTCGACTTCATGCTCGACGGTGCCGACGAATCCGCAACTCCAGGCGATCTGGTGCGCCTGCCGATGGGCAAGCCGCACGGCATCTTCAACAAGTCGCAGCAGCCGGCCAAGACGCTGTTCTGGGTGTCGCCGACGCGGAGGCTCTACGACCTGTTCTGGGCGATCCACAACATGAAGGAGCAGAACCCGGATGACGTGGTGCGGCTCGCCGCCGAGCACAACATCCACTTCCTGCCGCCGCCTCCGGCGTAACAGCATCACCAGCTCTGTCCCCTCATCCCGAGGAGCGCGAACGCGCGTCTCGAGGGATGAGGCCGCAGGCCGGGCCTCATGGTTCGAGACGGCGCATGCGCGCCTCCTCACCATGAGGGGGTAATGAAGCGAACCGACTTTGCGAAACGTCCGCTCCTTTCCAGGCTACTGCCGCGCCACCACGCGCGCGGCAAAGCCGGCCTTGGCGGCATAGCCGCGTACGATCGCCTCGCGCGCTTCGTAATTGAGAATAGTGTCGACGTCGGTAAAGCCCTGCGGCGCGAGTTGCTCGACGGCGTCGATCACGCCTTCCGGCCCGCCGCGGCGGTTGGAGGCGACGATGTCGGCGGTCATCGGCAGCCGCTGCCGCTCATAGGCCGCCAGCGCCTGGCGCGGATGCTCCGATCGCGCCAGCATGTCGGCCAGGCAGCGCGCATCGAGAATGGCTTGAGAAGCGCCGTTCGAGCCGACCGGATACATCGGATGGGCGGCATCGCCGAGCAGCGTGACGCGGCCGCTCGACCAATACGGCAAGGGATCGCGGTCGCAGCACGGATACTCCCAGAACTCCGGCGTCGCGTTGATCAGGCCGGTAAAGTCGACCTGCGGGATCGTGAAGCTCGTGACATAGGGCATCATCTCGTCGCGCCGGCCGAGATTGGACCAGCCCTCACGGCGCGGCGGCGGCGAGGTGCCGTCGCCGATCCGGACCAGCACCGCCCAGTTGGTGAGGCGGCTTGCCGGGCTCGAGCCCGGCGCGATCGGATAGATCACGGCCTTGGCGTTCAGGCCGCCGGCGATGATCATCGAGCGCCCGGTCAGGAACGCCGGCCAATCGGTGGCGCCGCGCCACAGCATCAGGCCGTTCCAGCACGGCCCGCCCTCGTCCGGAAACAGCGTCTGCCGCACTTTCGAATGGATACCGTCGGCGCCGATCAGGATGTCGCCTCGCGCGGTGTGCACGTGGGCGCCGCTGCGATCGAAGAAATAGGCCGAGACGCCGCCCTCGTCCTGGGTGAAGGAGCCGAGCCGGCAGCCGGTGTGGATCGCATCCGCGCCAAGCCGATCGATCACGGCCTGATGGATCACACTTTGCAGACGGCCGCGATGAATCGAGAATTGCGGCACGTCGTGGCCGGCATCGAGCCCGCGCTTCTCGTGCCAGACCTGCTGGCCATGCCGCGTCAGATAGAACAGCTCATAGGTGCGGATCGCCACCTCGTCGAGCTTGTCGAGCAAACCAAGCCCCGCCAGCTCACGGATCGCATGCGGCAGCGTGTTGATGCCGACGCCGAGCTCGCGGATCGTCTCGGACTGCTCGTACAGCTCGCAACTGATGCCGCGCGAGCGCAGCATCAGCGCAGTGGTGAGGCCTCCGATTCCGCCTCCGACGATAATCGCCTTCATCGTCCTCACCTCCACTCATACCAGGACGCTTTTACGCTTTGGCCTAGGGTCGCATGCCCGCTCGCCCGGCCGCAAGCGGGTTTGCGGCCCGAGACGAGGACTGGCCCACGACGATTGGGCTTAGCCTTAACATTGCTTCAGCGTACTCCGATCTATCCCCGTCATCCCCGCGCAAAGGCTTCGCCTTTGTCGCTGAAGGAGCCGCGTAGCGGCGTCTCGAAGGGTCGACGGCCACTACCCGGGCCGTGCATCCTTCGAGGCTCGCTCCGCTCGCACCTCAGGATGACGGGTCTACCAATGGCGTCACCCTCAATCCGGCACGACCGCAATGGCCTGGATTTCCACCTTGGCGCGGTCCTCGATCAGGCCGGCAACCTGAATCGCGGTCATCGCCGGAAAGCGCCGGCCAATGATGTCGCGATAGACCGTGCCGATCTCCTTCAGCCGCGCGGAATATTCCTTGCGGTCGAGCAAGTACCAGGTCATCGACACGATGTGCTCGGGCCCGGCGCCGCCGGCGGCGCCGACTGCGACGATGTTGCGCAGGGTCTGGCCGATCTGCCCCACGAGATCGTCGGTCTCGAACACGCACTGCCCGTTCCAGCCGATCTGGCCGGCGATGAACAGCTGTTTGCCGCGCGCGGCCATGCCGTTGGCGTAGCCGATCGGCTTGGCCCATCCCTGGGGTTGCAGGATCTCGATCATCTCAATTGCCCTCGAAGGCCGGTTTCTGCTTGGCGGCGAACGCCTCGAAGGCGCGGCGGAAATCGCCGGTGACCATGCAGATCGCCTGCGCCTGCGCTTCCGACTCGATCATCTCGTCGACGCCCATCGCCCATTCCTGGTTGAACATCGTTTTCGTCACGCCATGCGCGAACCACGGCCCATCCGCGAGCGAACGCGCCAGCTCCTGCGCGGCACCGGCGAGCTCCGCCGGCGGCACCAGGCGGTTGTGGAAGCCCCACGCAAAACCTTCCTCGGCGCTCATCGCACGCCCCGTGTAGAGCAGATCGGCCGCATGGCCCTGCCCGATCACGCGCGGCAACAGCCCGCACGCGCCCATATCGGCACCGGCAAGGCCGACGCGGGTGAACAGGAACGCGGTCTTGGCCTGCGGCGTCGCCAGCCGCAGGTCGGACGCCAGCGCCAGCATCGCACCGGCCCCGGCGCAAATGCCGTCGATCGCTGCGACGATGATCTGCGGGCATTTGCGCATCGCCCGCACCACCTCGCCGGTCATCCGTGTGAAGGCGAGCAGGTCCGGCATCGCCATCCGCGTCAACGGCTCGATGATCTCGAACACGTCGCCGCCGGAGCAAAAATTGCCCTCGGCGCCGGTCAGCACGATCGCGCGGACATCGGAGGCGTATTTGAGATTGGTGAAGAGATCGCGCAGCTCCTCATAGGACTCGAAAGTCAGCGGGTTCTTCTTGTCCGGCCGGTTCAGCGTGATGGTCGCGACACGGCCGCTCGCATCGACCTGCCAGCGGAAGTGCTTTGCGGGATAATCCTTGAACGGCCGGAGCTTTGCTTTCATCTCGGACATGACGTGTTCCTTCACCCGGTAAAGACTTCGCCGCCGGCGACCGCGACGGCTTGTCCGTTGATTGACGATGCAGTCTCGGAGGCAAGCCAGAGGACGGCGTCGGCGACCTCCTCGGGCGTGACCAGCCGCTGCATCGGATTGACTTTTGCCAACGCGGCGCGCGCTTCCTGTTCGCTGCGGCCGGTCTTGGCGACGATGTTCGCGGCGGCATCCGCCACCAGCGGCGTATCGGTGTAGCCGGGGCAGACCGCATTCACGGTGACGCCGCGCCGTGCATATTCCAGCGCCAGCGAGCGCGTGAGGCCGATGACGCCGTGCTTGGCCGCGACATAGGCCGAGACGTAGGCGTAACCGGTGAGACCCGCGGTCGAGGCGACATTGATCACGCGGCCGCGGCCGCGCTGCGCCATGCCGGGCAACACGGCATGCGTCACCAGGAACACGCTGGAGAGGTTGCTCGCCAGCATGTCGGCCCACAGCGCCGCGTCGGTCTTGTCGAACGGCGCGCTCGCGGCCCTGCCGGCATTGTTGACGAGAATATCGATCGGCCCCGCCTCAGCCTCGATCTGCGCGACACCCTTGCTCACCGCAGCTTCATCCGTCACGTCGATCGAAACAATGGCGCCGGCCTGCTTGTCGAGCGATGCCGCCGTCGCTTTCAGCGCGTCGATCCGCCGCCCGGCGATGCTGACGCGCACGCCGGCTTTTGCCAGCGCGATTGCCGTCGCGGCGCCGATGCCGGAACCGGCACCGGTCACCAGCGCATGTGCGTTGGGCCAGAACCTCATCATGCCTTCACTCCCGCAGCGGCGCGTTCGAGATTGGCCTCGTATTGCGACTTGCCCGACAGATACTGCTTCGGCCAGGCGATCTGCTTGACGCCGATCTTCGCGGCCTCATGCAGCGTCCAGGCCGGGTCGGCGAGATGCGGCCGCGCGATGGCGCAGAGATCGGCGCGGCCGGCGGCGATGATCGAGTTGGCGTGATCCGCCTCCGAGATCGCGCCGACCGCGATGGTGGCGATGCCGACCTCGTTGCGGATCTTGTCGGCGAACGGCGTCTGGTAGAGCCGGCCATAGACCGGATGGTCGTCGGCCCAGACCTGCCCCGAGGAGCAATCGATCAGGTCGGCGCCCGCCGCCTTGAACAGTTTTGCGAAGGCCAGCGCATCCTCGGGCGTGTTGCCGCCCTCGGCCCAGTCGTGACACGACAGGCGGACCGACATCGGCTTGTCCTCCGGCCACACCGCGCGGACGGCGCGGAACACCTCCAGCGGATAACGCGCGCGGTTCTCGATCGATCCGCCGTAGTCGTCGGTGCGACGGTTGGTCAGCGGCGAGAGGAAGCTCGACAGCAGATAGCCGTGCGCGCAATGCAGCTCCAGAATATCGAAGCCCGCGGCCGCAGCGCGCCGTGCCGCCGCGACGAACTGGTCGCGTACCTCGTCCATCTCGGCGCGGTTCATCGGCTCCGGGATCTGGCCGTCGGCCAGATAAGGCACTGACGAAGCCGACACCAGCGGCCAGTTATGGTCCGGCAGCGCTTCGTCCATGCCTTCCCAGGCGACGCGCGTTGAACCCTTGCGGCCGGCATGGCCGAGCTGGATGCCGATCCTGGCTTGCGAATTCCGATGCACGAAGTCGACGATGCGCTTGTAGGCCGCCGCCTGCGCGTCATTCCAGAGGCCGCAGCAGCCGGGCGTGATCCGCGCCTCCGGCGAGACGCAGGTCATCTCGGTAAAGAGAAGGCCGGCGCCGCCGAGCGCGCGGGAGCCGAAATGCACCAAATGGAAGTCGGTCGGCACGCCCTCCTCCGCCGAATACATCGCCATCGGCGAGACGATGATCCGGTTATGAAGCGACAGGCCCCGGATCCGGAACGGCGTCAGCATCGGCGGCGTGACGCGGTCGTTGGTCGCGGCCACGCCGCTGCGCTCCGCGAACCAGCGCTCATAGCCCTCGAGCCAGGTCTTGTCGCGCAGCCGCAGGTTCTCGTGGCTGATGCGCTGCGAACGGGTCAGCAGCGAATACATGAACTGCTCCGGCTCGAGCGTATCGGCATAGCGCGAGCCGACCACCTCGAACCATTCCATCGCGTTGCGCGCGGCGTTCTGGATCCGCGCCACGTCGACCCGGCGCAGCTCCTCGTAAGCCTTGAGCACCGCGGGAATACTGTCCCGCGCTGCGCCGTGGATCTTGAACTGGTTGGTCAGCTCGATCGCATCCTCCAGCGCGAGCTTGGTTCCCGAGCCGATCGCGAAATGCGCGGTATGGGCGGCATCGCCCATCAGCACGACTTGGCTGTTGCCGTTGAACGTGGTCCATTTGCCGCAGATCAGCCTGGGGAATGACAGCCAGGCCGAGCCGCGCAGATGTCGCGCGTTCGAGACCAGATGATGCCCCTCGAGGATTTCCGCGAACACGTTCTCGCAGAATGCGATGGAGTCGCCCTGCTCCATCTTGTCGAGGCCGTGGGCGAGATAGGCCTCCTCGGTGGTCTCGACGATGAAGGTCGCCGCGCCCTCCTCGAACTTGTAGATGTGCGCCTGGAACCAGCCGTGCTCGGTCTTGCGGAAGTCGAAGGTGAAGGCGTCGAACGGGCGGTTGGTGCCGAGCCAGATATAACGGTTCGGCCGCATCAGCATGTCGGGCTGGAAGGCCTCGGTGTATTTGGTGCGGATCTTCGAGTTGACGCCGTCGCACGCCACGATCAGGTCGGCGTCGGGGAATTCGAGATCGGAATTCACCTCGCGCTCGAAGATCAATTCGACGCCGAGCTCCTCGGCGCGCGCCTGCAGGATGTTGAGCAGTCGCTTGCGGCCGATGCCGACGAAGCCGTGGCCGGTGGTGCGCATGCGGCGGCCCTTGATCAGGACCTCGATGTCGTCCCAATGGTTGAAGGCCTGCTCGATCGTATCAGCGGTGACCGGATCCCATTTGCGCATGTTGTCCATGGTCGCATCCGAGAACACCACGCCGAAGCCGAAGGTGTCGTAAGGCCGGTTGCGCTCGACCACCGAAATGACGTGCGCAGGATCCAGCATCTTCATCAGGATACCGAAATAAAGCCCGGCCGGCCCGCCTCCAATGCAAACGATACGCATGGCGTTCTCGCCTTTCCGTTTGAGCATGATCGCCTCGGAAAACCGGGTGCCACTTTTCCGGATCATGCTCTGGCTTCGGCGACCGGGGGCATTTCCCCATCGGAGCCGATGGGGGATATTATTTTATACTTAAAATAATTGTCAAGGGCGGTTCGGCCCCACCCGCAGCGTCGTCCCGGCGCAGGCCGGGACCCATACGCCGCAGCAGAAATTGTCGACGGGACTCGTCGTTCCAACGACGTGCAACAATGACAATCTGTGGTTATGGGTCCCGGCCTGCGCCGGGACGACACTGAACTTGTTGCTGCTGATTTGCCCGTCGACGTGGCAAGACGGCGGATTGCGCTGCGCTGATCCGCCCTACGCCGAGGACGTGCCCACTGCACGCGCCCTCAATGCACCGCGGCGTACAGGATCTTGTCCTGCGTCGCATCCGCCGCGTCGAACTCGGCGACGATGCGGCCGGTGCGGGCGACCAGGATGCGGTCGGACACCGCGAGGATCTCCGGCAGGTAGGACGAGATCACCACCACCGCCTTGCCCTCGTCGGCGAGACGGCGGATTTCGCCGTGGATGTGCGGGATGGTGCCGACGTCGACGCCGCGCGTCGGCTCGTCGAAGATGATGATCGAGGGGTCCTGCACCAGCGTCTTGGCCAGCACCACCTTCTGCTGGTTGCCGCCGGACAGCTCGATGATCCTGGCCTTGCGCTGCAACGCGCTGATCTTGAGCCGATCGACCCAGTAGCTGGCGAGCTTGCTGCGCCGCGCGCGCGACAGCAGGAAGCTCCAGCCCTTCCCGGTGGCGAGGCTGCCGATATAGACGTTGTCGTCGACCACCATGGTCTCGAAGAAACCGTTGGCCTTGCGGTCCTCGGTGATGTAGGCGATGCCGTCATTGATCGCCTGTCGCGGCACGCGGTAGCGGATCGGCTTGCCGCGCAGCCGGATGGTGCCGCCATTGACCAGGTTGCGCTTCAGTGCGCCGTAGATGATCTTGGCGATCTCGGTGCGGCCTGAGCCGATCAGGCCGGCGATGCCGACCACCTCGCCGGCATAGACCGAGAACGACATGTTCTTGACCGCCATGCCCATGGTGACGTTCTCGACCGTCAGCACCTTCTCGCGGCGCTGATGGGTCTTCTCTCTTCCGCCATAGACCGCCTGCGCCACCTCGCGGCCGACCATGTGCTGCACCAGCGCGTCACGGGTCAGCTGCCTGGCGGGCGCCGTGATCACCAGCTTGCCGTCGCGCAGCACCGTGATGCGGTCGGCGATCTGCAGCGATTCCTCCAGCGCATGCGAGATGTAGATGATCGAGACGCCGCGGGCGCGCAGGTCGCGCACCAGATGGAAGAAGTGGACGATCTCTTCCGGCGTCAGCGACGCGGTCGGTTCGTCGAAGATGATGATGCGCGCCTTGTTGTAGATCGCGCGCGCGATCTCCACCATCTGCTTCTTGGCGGTGCCGAGCAGCGCCACCGGCGTCGCCGGATCGACGTGAAAGTTGAGCGACTGCAACAGCTGCTGGGCCTGGATGTTCAGGGTGCGGAAGCGCGTCAGCAGCTTTTCGTTGCCGAGCTCGATGTTCTGCGCGGCAGTCAGGGTCGGCACCAGGCTGGTCTCCTGATAGACCATGCAGATGCCGGCATTGAGCGCGTCGCGCGGCTGCTCGAAACCGGTCGGCTTGCCGTCGAGCAGATAGTCGCCGGAGGTGAGCTGGATCGCGCCCGCGATCGCCTTGCACAGCGTCGATTTGCCGGCGCCGTTCTCGCCGACCAGCGCATGCACCTCGCCGGGATAGAGGTCGAAATTGACGCCCTCGATGGCGTGGACGCCGCCGTAGATTTTCGAACCGTTGGTGATCCGCAACACCGGCTCGCGGGTTGCGGAGGTCTCTGCCGTCTTGGCGCCGGGGGCCGCCTGCATCACACCGTCATTCATCGCAGCTCTCCCGTAGTGCGCAGCAGGCGTCCGGCGCCGCGCGCCGCGATCACGACGCCCGATGGCGTGGCGCAGGCGGCGGTGATGCCGTGGAAGCGGCCGCCGGCGCGGCTGTGCAGGCTGTCGGTCGCATCGCCCTCGGCATCGAGATGCACCAGCAGACCGTAGGAGCGCGGCGGCGCCCATGGCTTCTGGATGCCGAGCGCCTTGACGCTGCCGATCTGCATCGGCTCGAGGCAATCGCTGCCGCCGGCGAGCGCCGGCGCGACCCAGTAATCCGGCGGCATCGTCGCCATCATCTCCTCGCGGAAATCGTCTTCCTTGAGCACGAACTCGATCAGATGGGTGCGGCGGGCGAAGATGCCGAGCAACATGCCGCCGTGGCCGTCCGGATGCAGCCGCGCCGGATAGCCCGGCATGTTGGCGGCGACGGTCTCGCGCGGACCCAGCCCGTTGCCGCCGAGCGCGAACCGGCTGAGACGATGAGCCCAGCTTTCGGTGAGCCACAGGCTGTTGCCGTCGGTCGAGACGCTCACGCCATAGGGATAGGGCAGATCGCGCAGCAGCACCTGCGGATTGTCGAGGCCGGCGCCGCAGCTGACGAGGCGGCCATTGGCGCGCTTTTCCATCAGGTCGTGCCGCCATTCGCCCGGGCGTCGGCCGGCGCTGCCTTCAGCGGCATAGATGCGGCCATCGGGCGCCGCCGTCACCGACAACAGCCCCGTGAGCGCGCTGCCGCCGACGGACTCCAGCCAGCGCGGATCGGGTTTTGCGGGATCGATCGCGGCAAGGCCCCTGCCCGCGACGCAGACCAGGAGGCGGCCGTCCGGATGCAGCGCGAGCCCGCCGGCATCATCCTCGAACTCGGCGACGACTGTACGCGTCGACAAGTCATTGCCGCCGAGCTTCAGCACCCGGCGTCCTGCGGAAACATAGACCGCGCCGTCGCCGGCGGCGATCACGTCGTCGATGCCGGGCAGTGGCTCGCCGATCGGCACAGCAGTGTCGAGCCGGTCGTTCGGGCTCAGCGCGCCGTCGAGCGGCGGGATCGCGTTCTGGCCGCCGTCGCGGTCGATGACGCTGCGGATGTCGCGCAGCAGATGATCGAAGAATCCCATTACGTCGTCACCCTGCTCTTTGCGCCCCAATAGGCGTCGTAGCCGGTCCAGCTGTCGTCGACGCCGTCGAGCTTGATGCGGCCGATCCGGTTGTTCTCGAGCCCACCGAGATAGAGATAGCCCTGGTGCTCGCGCATCGAGGTCAGGGTCGAATGCGAGATGCCGGTCGGGTCCCACCAGGATTCCAGCGCCTCACCCTTCTCGTTGAATTTCAGCACGCAGCCATGGTTGAGCGCCGGCGCCAGCCATTCGTCGGTCGGCACCTGCTTCACCATGCGCAGGCGGAAGCCGGGTTTTCGCGCGGCAAGGTCGAACGTTGGGGTGCGGATGCCGACCAGCGCCAGCCAGTAGGTGCCGTCGGAGGCGCGGTTGATGTTGTCGGGGTTGCCCGGCAGCTCGTCCATCAGCACTTCGGTCTTGCCCTTGTTCGGCCCGTCGATCCAGTGCCGGAACACCTTGCACAGCGAGGTCGACGCGATCAGGATCGACTTGCCGTCGTGCGAGACGCAGATCCCGTTCGGGAAATAGAAGTGGTTGATCACCGTGCGCGTGGTCTTGGTCGCCGGGTCGTAGCAGACCACGCGGCCGTTCGGCCGGCCCTCGAGGATGTCGAGGGTGTTGGTGGTCATCTCGTAGCGCGTGGTGCAGTCGCTGAAATAGATCTTGCCGTCGGGTGCGATGTCGAGGTCGTCGGCCATGCGCAGGCGTGAATCGTCGTTCAGCTTGTACCAGGTGCGGTTGGTCTCGTCGGTGACCTTGAAGATGCGGCCATCGGGCGCGACGCCGTAGACACCCATGCCGGCGACCGCGACGATCAGGTTCTCGTCGCGATCGAACTGCATGCCGAGCGGCCGGCCGCCGATATGTGCGAACACCTCGCGCGTCTCGAAATTCGGCCCCGAGAAGCGGATCACATTGCCGTCGCGGGTCGAGCCGTAGAGCCGGCCCTGGCGGTCGAGGATGACGTCCTCGGGCCCCTCGACCTGATCGACGCCGATCGCCTGCGCGTTGATCAGCCGGTCGTTCTGCGCGTAGGGCGAGGCCGCGCCGGGCTGCACCGCGGGCGCCGAGGCGAGCGGCACGAAGGCCGGATTGACATAGATCTTCTGGATCGCCTTGCCGCGGTTCTTCGACCATTTGACGTCGATGCCGACGGCGGCGAGCAGGATCATGCCCGTCACCGCCGAGGTGACGTAGCCCGGGATGCCCATCCGCACGAGGCCGTTGATCAACAGGAAGATGATCAGCGCGCCGATCATCGCCCGCCATACCGTACCCTTGCCGCCGGCGAGCGACACGCCGCCGAGCACGACGGCGGTCAGCGCCTGGAATTCCCAACCCACGCCGGTGGTGGAATCCGTCGAGGCCTGCCGCGCGGCGTAGAAGATGCCGCTCGCCGCGCACAGCGTTCCTGACAGCACATAGGTCATGAACAGCATCACGCGGACGCGGATGCCGGCGTGGCGCGCCGCCTTGCGGCTGGCGCCGATCGCGGTGAGATGCCAGCCGTAACGCGAGCGCGACAGGAAGATGTGGCAGATCAACAGCACCACGAACAGCGTCGCCGCATTGACGGGAATGCCGAGCACGCTGCCGCCGCCGATGAAATCCCAGGCGTCGCTCTCGACCGAGTTGGTCGCGAACACCTGGGCGTAGCTGGTGTTGAGCAGATTGACCGAGGCGCGCAGGATGATCAGCGTCACCAGCGTGGTCAGGAACGGCCGCGTCTTCAGGAAGCCGATCAAGAAGCCGTTGATGCTGCCGAGCAGCGCGCCGACCAGAAGCGTTGCCGGCACCGCGAGGCCGACCGGCCATTCGCGCACCAGGAGGAAATACAGCGCCGCGAAATTACACAGCGCGAAGATCGCGCCGACCGAGAGGTCGATGCCGCCGGTGACCAGGCAGAAGCCCATCGCGAGCGCGACGAAACCGAATTCGGCGAACAGCCGCAGCAGCGACACCGAGTTCTGCACCGAGGCGTAGTCGGGAATGGTGAGCGCGAAATAGGTCCACAGCCCGATCATCACGGTGAAGGGAACCACCGGCTCGAACCACTGTTTCAGCAGCAGCTCCGACAGCAGGAGCCGGGGTGAAAATCGCCGCACCGATGCGGCAAAGGAATCAACGGCCATCGACATCGCCAAAGCACCCTCTTGATTGAGCACGATCTTGCGGAAAACCGGCTTCCACTTTTCCGGATCGTGCTCGTGATCGCGCACGATCTTGCGGAGAGCCGACTTGCACGTCCCGGATCATGCTCCTGGTCATGATGCGATCGGCCATCGCATCGCGACCTCGTCCCTTGATGAACACGCTCTCCGCGAACGCTGCGCGTCGGTCGGAGAAAAACCGGCTCCGCCTTGCCGGATCGTGCTCTTTGATACAGCCGGCGCGGGAATGCCCCCCGCGCCGGCTGTCCGCGCCTTGTTAATTTTTCTTGGGTAGCGCGAAGCAGTTGGCGCCCGAGGCGTTCGACTTATCGAGCCAGATCGGCCGCGTGTAATAGACGAGATTGCGGCTGCCCGGCTTCTCGCCCGATACCAGCAGGGTCTCGGCCGCGAACATCAGGTCGTGGCCCTGCTCGGTCGCCTTGTAGCTCAGGAACTTGTAGAAGTTGCCCGAATTGACCTGGTCGCAATCGAGCTGCGAGCCTTCACCGGAGGCGAACACCTTCACATCGTCGATCTTGCCGGCATTGCGGATCGCCTGCGCCGCGCCCGACTCCATGATGCCCCAGAACCCGATCGAGGCGCAGAGGTCGGGATGCTGCTGGATCACCGTCGCGGTGACGTTGAGCGCGGTGTTGGCGTCCCAATTCGCGGCCTGGTTCGAGACCACCTTGATGTTCGGATCCTTGTTCAACACCTCCATGATGCCGCCGACCTGATCGACGCTGGCGGCCGCGGTCAGTTCGCCCTGCACGATCTGGACCTTGCCCGACTTGCCGGAGCCGGTGCCGCAGGCCTTGACGGCCTCGTTCGCCAGCATCTTGCCGATCTCGCGCCAGTCGGCGCCGACAAAGGCGCCGGACTTGTAGTTCGAGGACATGTTGATCTGGATCACGTGCGTGCCCTGGCTTTCGGCGCGCTTCAGATCCTTCATCAACAGCGTGACGCTCGGATTCTGCACGATCAGCACGTCGGGCTTCTGGTCGACCAGCGCGGTCAAAGCCTGCTGCATCGCCGAGGGGTTGTTGTTGGGATCGCGCACGACATATTTCATGCCGCGCCACTCGGCTTCCTCCTGCACCACCCGGCCCCATTCGTCTGACAGCGGCACGCCGAGCGCGATCGGCAGATAGGCGATCGTCTTGCCCTGCAGCGCCTTGTCGTAGACGGCACGCAGCTCGCGCGCGGTCTTGGTGCCTTCCTCCTGCGCCGATGCCGCAAATGGCATCGCGGCCAGCGTCACGCCGGCCAGCAGGATCGTCCAGAATTTTGTCGTCGTCTTCATCGTCTCCCTCCACAAAGCATTTTCTTTTGATTGATTCATTTGGCGCGGCGGCCGGCTCGGTCGCCCTGTTTCAGTCGCCTTGCCGCGCGGTCTCCTCGTCGCGGGGGTGCAGCCAGTTGTCGAGCACGATGGCGGCCAGCAGCACCACGCCCTTGATGATGTTCTGCACCTCGCTGTTGACGTCCATGATGGTGAAGGCGTTGAGCAGCGTGCCGATCAGGATGCAGCCGACCACGACGCTGAACACGCTGCCGCGGCCGCCGATCAGGCTGATGCCGCCGATCACAACGACGAGCACGACATCGAAGATCATGGTGCCCTGGGTGATCGCCATCTGCATGCTGCCCGTGGTGCCGACCCAGACCAGGCCCGCAATCCAGGCGAGCAGTGCAACCAGCACGTGCTCGAGCACGATCAGCGGCCGCAGCGCGACGCCGGTCAGCCGCGCGGCCTCCGGATTGTCGCCCTGCGAATAGATGAAGCGGCCGATCGAGGTGCGCGACAGGAACAAATGCATCGCGATTGCACAGGCCGCGAACACCAGGATCGGAACCGGGATGCCGAACAGCCGTCCGGCGCCGAGATACATCAGGCCCGGCGCATCTTTCGGCGCATAGACCACCCAGGCCGGCGCGATCCAGAAGGCGAGGCCATAGATCACGAAGCCGGCAGCCAGCGTCACGAACAGCGCCGGCGCCTCGACGAAAGCGACCATCACGCCGTTGACGACGCCGATCAGCACCGCGACCGCCAGCGCCAGCAGCACTGCCGTGAAAACAGGCATGCCGTTCTGCATGTAGATCAGCGCGATCGCCCAGGAACCCGCCATGATCGCGACCTCGGAGAGGTCGATGCCGCGGCTGATCACGATCAGCCCCATGCCGAGGCCGAGCACGCCGAGGATGGAAATACTCCGCAACAGATTCAGGAGATTGGAGACGGTGGCAAAGCCGTTCAGCGTCAGGCCGAACACGATCAGGAGCGCGATGGTGATCAGGAGCACGATCTGCTCCTGGCTCGGCTTTGCAAACATTGCGCCCAGGCGAGATGATGCCGCAGGGACAGCAACGCCGCGCGATGGCGATTGCACGCTCATCGTTTCCTCCAGGTATTATTTTGCTTGAGACTTTAAGAGTGCCGATTAGTATTCGTCAAATGCATTCGGCGGATACGGATTGATCATTTCCATGCATGTACGCGACGTCGATCTGAACCTGTTCGTCGTGTTCGACGCGATCTATTCCGAGGGCGGCGTCAGCCGCGCCTGCTTTCGCCTCAACCTGACCCAGCCCGCGGTAAGCCATGCGCTGAGCCGGCTGCGTGCGATGTTCAACGATCCGCTGTTCGTGCGGCGCAACCACGTGATGACGCCGACCCCGCTGGCCCGCCAGATCATCACCACGGTGCGCCAGGCGCTCAACGGCCTCGAGACGACGCTGACCCACACCCATCGGTTCGATCCGGCGAAGACGCCGAAGCGGTTCGTGATCGGGCTGCGCAACAATCTGGAGGCGCCGATGCTGAGCGCGCTGGTCAATAGGATCAGCACGGTGGCGCCGCTGGTCGAGATCGCCACCGTGCGCAGCGAGCGCAACAATCTCGAGCGCGAGCTGGCCGCCGGCACCCTCGACGTCGCGATCGATACGCTGTTGCCGCTCTCGGCGGAGGTGCGGCGCGAGCAGATCCTGACCGAGCATATCGCGGTGTTCGCGCGGCGCGGCCATCCCGAGCTCGGCACCCGGCTCGACAAGAAGGCTTATTTGCGCATGGAGCATGTCTGCGTGACGTCGCGGCGCAGCGGCCTGTCGTTCGAGGATTTTCAGCTCCAGCGCCTCGGCCTGACCCGCACTGTTCGCCTGACCTGTCAGAATTTCGCAACCGCCTGCCACGTCGTGAGCCGCAGCAACATGCTGCTGACCGCGTCGGAGAGCGCCGCCTCCGTGCTGGAAGACCCCGGGCTGCTGCAGTGCTTCCCCTGCCCGTTCCCGATCAGCCCGCACGTCAATTATCTCTACTGGCACGCCACCGCCGAGGACGACACCACCAATCAATGGCTGCGCGAGCAGCTGCGCGCGGCCGCGGCGCTGCTGGCCGGCAGCCAGTTCGGCAAGAAGAATCGGCGCGCGGCCAAAGCGCGCCCCAAGGTCGGCATCCCGCTTCCGACCAGCCTCGCCGCGGAATAGCGGCGCGCTATCGAGCCGCAAAGGCGGTGGGCTCCCTCTCCCGCTTGCGGGGGAGGGCTGGGGTGGGGGCTCTCTCCGCGAGTCATATCGTGGAGAGAGCCCCCACCCGCCGCGCTACGGACGACGCTTCGCGTCGCTCTTCGCGCGTCGGCCTCCCCCGCAAGCGCAGGGCAATCGCATATGACCCTTCGGCGGCTGTGGAAGTAACTCGGCCTCGTGGTTCGAGACGCGCCGCAAGCGGCGCTCCTCACCATGAGGGTCTACTATTGCGCCGCAAACAATATCCTCATCCTGAGGAGCCCGCCGAGGGCGGGCGTCTCGAAGGATGGCCGCGAGGACGCTGCCCGACAGATTTCTTTCCATATGCGATTGCCCTGCCCGCAAGCGGGAGAGGCAAAGCGAATCTGCGGACACACCGATGGAACCAAGCTTCAGCACACCGCTAAAGCCCGCTCAGCCCACTATCCACCGCGAGCGTCTGCGCAGTGACATAGACGCTTTCATCCGACATGAAGAACAGCACGGCATAGGCGATCTCCCAGGCCGTCGCCTGACGGCCGAACGGGATATGCCCCTTGCCGCGCGACGGCCGGCCCGCGCCGGCTTCGCGGCCGTTCGGGGTGTCGACCAGCCCGGGATAGACCAGGTTGGCGCGGATGCCGCGCCGCGCGCCCGCATGTGCGATGTTGCGCATCAGGCCGCCGAGCGCGGCCTTGGAGGAATCATAGACCGCCATCTGCGATCCCGCCTTCAGCGCCGCGATCGAGGAGATGAAGACGATCGAGCCGCCATCTTCGAATTTCGGCACCGCCGCGCGGCAGCACAGCATCGGGCCGCGGACATTGACGTCGTAGATCCTGTTCCACTCCTCCGCGCTGACATTGTCGAGCCCGGTCTTGCCGAAGGTGCCGATGTTCAGCACCATGCCGTCGAGCCCGCCCATCGTGCGATGCGCTTCATCAACCATCTTGATGACGTCGGCTTCCTTGGTGACATCGGCGGCGATCGCGAAAGCGCGGCCGCCGTCAGCTGCAATACGCGCAACCGTGTCCACGGCCGAGGTGCGGTTGAGATCGGCGACCGCGACATGCGCGCCCTCGCGCGCGAACAGCAGGCTCATGGCGCGGCCGTTGCCGATCGGATCGGTCGCGGCATCGAACACCCGCTGGCCGCCGCCGACCACCAGGATGCGGCGGCCGTTGAGGCGTCCCCTGCCGGGCGCGGTGCCGGACGATTCCGCGCTCAGCGGACGAACATAGCGCTCCGGTTTAGAGTCTTGCGAGGTCGCTTGCGAAATCTCCGACATCCGATTCAACCCCGCTTCTTGCCACCCTCATAGACCGCCATGCCGGCGGCCGGATCGAGATCGGTCTCGGTTGCCTCCGTCAGCCGCGCCATCATCATGTAGAAGCCGAGCGCGACGATCGCCTCGACGATCTCCTGATCGCTGAAATGCTCGCGCATGCCGGCGAAGGCGGTATCGCCGACGCGCACCTTCTCGACCACCTCGCGGCCGAAGCCGAGCAGCGCGCGTTCCGCCGCGTTCAGCGCCGTATCGTCGTAGTTGCCGCGCTCGACGGCATCGATCTGCGCCTGGGTGACGCCGACGCCGAGCGCAATCGGCACGTGCTGCCGCCATTCATAGGCGCCGCCCTCGAGCTGCGCGGCCTGCAGGATCAGGAGCTCGCGGTTGACCGCCGACAGCTTCTGCTTGTGCAGGATCGAATTGCCGAGCCGCATCAGCGGAATCGCATTGGCCTCGGCATGGGCCATCATGCGGAAGATGTTGAGCCTGACCGGCATGCGGTCGAACGCGGCGCGGATGTCGCCGCCCGTCGTGTCCGGATCAATCAGGGGCAGCCTTGCCACGCGTCTCTCCCTTTTTGCGCTTGTTCGTTGTTCTTGCCGTCGATGCGCCCAGCTAATGCACCGGGCCGGCCGAGATCAAGCCGGCCGCTCGACATTGCCCGAATTGCGGGGTTCAGCCATGCGGTTCCGCGCTTGAATCCGCATCCACGGGCAGGCATAAGGAGCGCCAACTCCCCTAAAAAATGCCCTTAGCCCAAGGATTTGAGAAGGATTTACGATGCCCGCCTATCGCTCCCGCACCACCACCCACGGCCGCAACATGGCGGGTGCACGCGGCCTCTGGCGCGCCACCGGCATGAAGAACGAGGATTTCGGCAAGCCGATCATCGCGGTGGTCAATTCCTTCACCCAGTTCGTGCCCGGGCATGTTCATCTGCAGAATCTCGGCCAGCTCGTGGCTCGCGAGATCGAGAAGGCGGGCGGTGTCGCCAAGGAGTTCAACACCATTGCGGTCGATGACGGCATCGCGATGGGTCATGACGGCATGCTGTACAGCCTGCCCTCGCGCGAGCTGATCGCCGACAGTGTCGAATACATGGTCAACGCGCATTGCGCCGACGCGATGGTCTGCATCTCCAACTGCGACAAGATCACGCCCGGCATGCTGATGGCGACGCTGCGGCTCAACATCCCGACCGTGTTCGTCTCGGGCGGACCGATGGAGTCTGGCAAGATCCTGCTCAAGGGCAAGAAGCGCGCGGTCGACCTGATCGACGCGATGGTCGCGGCCGCCGACTCCAACGTGTCGGACGAAGAGGTCGAGGTGATCGAGCGCTCGGCCTGCCCGACCTGCGGCTCCTGCTCCGGCATGTTCACCGCGAACTCGATGAACTGCCTGACCGAGGCGCTCGGCCTCGCGCTGCCCGGCAACGGCTCGGTGCTGGCGACCCACGCCGACCGCAAGAGCCTGTTCGTCGAGGCCGGCCATCTGATCGTCGACCTCGCCCGCCGCTACTACGAGCAGGACGACGCCAAGGTGCTGCCGCGCAATATCGCGAACTTCAAGTCGTTCGAGAACGCGATGACGCTCGACATCGCGATGGGCGGTTCGACCAACACCGTGCTGCATCTGCTCGCCGCCGCACGCGAGGGCGAAGTGCCGTTCACGATGACCGACATCGACCGCCTGTCGCGCAAGGTGCCGGTGCTCTGCAAGGTCGCGCCCTCGGTGCAGGACGTCCACATGGAGGACGTGCATCACGCCGGCGGCATCATGGCGATCCTCGGCGAGCTCGACCGCGCCAAGCTGCTCACGACCGACGGGCCGACCGTGCACGCCGCGACACTGGACGATGCGCTGAACCGCTGGGACGTGGTGCGGACCACGAGCGACAAGGTGCGCAACTTCTACCGCGCCGCACCGGGCGGCGTGCCGACCCAGGAGGCCTTCAGCCAGGACCGCCGCTTTGACGAGGTCGATCTCGATCGCGAAAAGGGCGTCATCCGCGACGCCGAGCATGCCTATTCCAAGGACGGCGGCCTCGCCGTGCTGTTCGGCAACCTCGCCGAGGACGGCTGCATCGTGAAGACCGCCGGCGTCGACCAGAGCATTTTGAAGTTCTCCGGCCCCGCCCGGATCTTCGAGAGCCAGGACGCATCGGTCGACGCCATCCTCACCAACAAGGTGAAGGCCGGCGATGTCGTGCTGATCCGCTATGAGGGTCCGCGCGGCGGCCCCGGCATGCAGGAGATGCTGTACCCGACCAGCTACCTGAAGTCGAAAGGTCTCGGAAAGGCCTGCGCGCTGATCACCGACGGCCGCTTCTCCGGCGGATCGTCGGGCCTGTCGATCGGCCACGTCTCGCCGGAAGCCGCCGAAGGCGGCCTGATCGGCCTCGTCGAGGAAGGCGACGTCATCGAGTTCGACATCCCGAACCGCAAGGTCAACCTCAAGGTCGACGATGTCGAGCTGAAGCGCCGTCGCGCAGCGATGGAAGCCAAGGGCAACGCGGCATGGAAGCCGGCAGCGCCGCGCAAGCGCGCCGTCTCGACCGCGCTGAAGGCCTATGCGGCATTCGCCAGCAGCGCGGCCAAGGGTGCGGTTCGCATCCTGCCGGAGTGATCGGGGCGAGCTGAACTCGGCCGTCCACTTCGCAAGAGCGAGTTAGCTTCTCTTGTGTCATTGCGAGCGCAGCGAAGCAATCCATCTGTCCGCACATGCGGAACCATGGATTGCTTCGTCGCTTCAGCGCAAAATTGCTCTGCAATTTTGTCGCGAGCTCCTCGCAATGACGGCACCATTGGGTCGCGCCCCAAACTCCCACAGGGGGAGGTCGGATGGCGTCATCGCGGTCCATCTGGTTCAGGCGTGCAAGTCGGCCGCCTCGATCCGGATGCGGTCGGCATGCAGTGACCAGTCGCATAGCGATTGTTCCTGGCAAAACTTGACCTTGGCGATCTCGGTGGCCTGGCCCTCGCTCGAGGCGTCGATCTCAAGCGCGCCCTGGCAAACCTCGCGCTCGCGGCCATTGCCGCCGAGCACGTCCTTCATGAAATGAACGACGAAGCGTGACATGGAACCCTCCCTGCTGCACCGGCAGAGCCCGGGGGTACCACGCTAGCACTAACACGAAAGGGTAGTGAGTTAATTCGGCTGATACGTGTGCGACTGTTCGCAGCGGGGAAAATTACGCGCCGGCCTGCGGCAGGCTGGCGGCAGCGATCGCGACGATCTGCGCAAGACGGCGGCCGATCTTGGCGGGCGCGTTGCGAAGCAATGACTGGACCTGTCGCATGAACTTCTTCCTTCCGTGCCCGGAATGGTCGGGCACCCAGGGAAAATGGCGATTTCGGGCTAAGCCGTCGATATCTCAGGGAAAATAACAACGGGCGTGTTGTGAGGCGGCCGTTTGGCAGTGGGTTTATTGCTCCGATCGAGACTACGACGAAGGAGATTTTCTCCGGTGTTTTGGCGCGCGCAACAACGCTCGCACGGCTGGCCGCTTGCGTGAGGGACGCACCCCCGGAACAGTTCCCTCCGCCTTGCGGTATATCTCCCGCAAGGCCGGCGCCTGCACGATTTCTGAATATTGGAAATGTATCCCTGAGTTGCCCGACGCGTCAAGTTGCCTGCGCGAACGCCGGCAGCCGCCAGCTCCTTTGCATGGGGTTGTTTTCGATATTTTTGGGCGCGCGCAGCCGCGGCCCCCGCAGGGGCAGGGCTGACCCTACCCCGGCATGAACCCGAACGCCTTCTCGAACCGTCTTGCGTAGACCGGCCACACCTCGGGATTGATGATGCGCGGCGGCCGCTTGCCGTCGAGGGCGTCGAGGATCTGCTCGGCGGCAATCCGGCCCATGTTGATGCGCGCCTCGCGGGTGACGCCGGCGGTGTGCGGACTCGCCAGCACATTGTCGAACTGCAAGAGCGGATGATCCGGCGGCGGCGGCTCCTTGTCCCAGACGTCGAGCCCGGCCCCGGCGATGCGTTTGTCACGCAGCGCTTCCTCCAGCGCCTTCTCGTCGTGAATGAAGCCGCGCGCCGTGGTGACGAAATAGGCGTGCGGCTGCATCAGCGCGAACTGGCGCGCGCCGATCATGCCGCGGCTGTTCTTGTCCAGCGGACACGAGATCGAAACAAAGTCCGCGCGGCGCAGGAGATCGTCGAGCTCGACCTTCTCCCCGCCCCGCTTCGCCATCTCATCCGCCGTGAGATAGGGATCGTAGGCGATCACCTTCATGTGCAGGAGGCCCTTGCACAGTTCGGCGATGCGGCGGCCGACATTGCCGAGACCGACGATGCCGACGGTCTTCTCCTTCAGCTCATTGCCAATCAGATCGTTGCGGTTGACGTTGGCCTCACGCCGCAGCCTGCGGTCGGACTGGATGATCCGCTTCGACAGCGTCAGCATCATGCCGAGCGCGTGTTCGGCGACCGAATTGGCGTTGCCGCCGGACTGGTTGACGACAAGCACGCCCGCCGCGGTGCAGGCATCGACATCGACGGGATCGAAGCCGGCACCATTCGACGACACGATCAGAAGATTAGGCGCACGCTTCAACAGCTCGGCATGGGCATGGAAATGCGGCGCCAGCTCATCGCGCGCCGCGCCGATCTGATAGGCATGCGCGTCGGCGAGAACCGGCGCGAATGTCGCCTCCGGCGTCTCGTTCTCCAAACGATCGAGCCGGACGTCCGGCCGCTTCTTCAGGATATCGACGTAGATCTCGTGGGCGAGGTATTTGACGTAGAACACGCGCTTGTTGTTGACGGTCATGTCTTCGAGCAGCTTTCAGTTTGGGAAGCCATAGAGTCGTGCGGGATTGTCGACGAGGATGCGGTGCCGTGTCGCCGAATCCGGCGTCCATTCGTGAAACAGGTCGAGCAGATGGCCGGCATCGGGCATTTCACCATCGACCCGCGGATGCGGCCAGTCGCCGCCCCACACCAGCCGTTCAGGATTGGCTGCGACCAGCGCCTCGTGGAACGGCCGCGCATCGGGATAATCAGGAGCCCGCTGACTCAGGCGATGCGCACCTGACAGTTTGGCCCAGCACCAGCCTTCGTCCACCGCACGCAGCAAGCTCTGAAAGCCCGCGGTGTTGATGCCGGCGGCAGCATCGGTGCGGCCCATGTGATCGACCACGACCGGCAACCCGAGCGCCTTCAGCGTCGGGATCGTGTCGGGCAGATCCTTCACGTCGATCCAGAGCTGCAGATGCCAGCCGAGCTCGGCCATCACGCCCGCGTGCGTTTCGGCAACATTCAAGGGAATGCCGCCGCGATAGTGCAGCTGCCCGCCGCGGAAGAAATGGTTGAAGCGCAGGCCGCGGACTGTCTCTTATACACATAGTTCGTCGGCAGCGTCAGATGTGTATAAGAGACAGGCACCAGCACGCCGCGGGCGAAACCGAGCGCATCGAGCATGCCGAGATAGGTCGCGAGCGGCGCGTCGGGCGGCGTGTAGCTGCGATCGCCGGCATAGGGAAAGCGGTCAGCCGGGCCGAACACATGCGCATGCGTATCGCAGGCCTTCGGCGGCAGCTTGTGCTTTGGCGGCGTCACCGCACGCGGCGGCAGGCAGGCGGGAATTTCCGACGCAGCCATGTTCTATTCTGCCTTCATGCCGGCGGCCTTGATGATCGGCCCCCATTTGTCGTAGTCGGCCTTGATCTTGGCGGCGAACTTGTCCGGCGGTGAGCCGATCGGGATCGCACCGAGCTTGCCGAGCCGCTCCTTCACGGCATCGGTGTTCACCGCCGCGACGAAATCATGCGAGATCTTGGCGACGAGGTCGGCCGGCATGTTGCCGGGTCCGAGCAAGCCCCACCACACCTCAGTGTCGTAGCCCGGCACGGTTTCCGACATGCTGGGCACGTCAGGCAGGAACGGCGCACGCGAGCCGGTCGTCACCGCCAGCGCGCGAACCGTGCCGGCCTGCAACTGCCCGACCGATTCCGGCCCGTTGTTGAACGACATCGGAATTTGCCCGCCGAGCAGATCGTTGATCGCGGGCGCACCGCCCTTGTAGGGGATCGCGCTGATCTCGATCTTGGCGAGATTGTTGAGCAGCTCGCCGGCCAGATGGGTCGAGGTGCCGTTGCCGGCATGGGCGAAGGACAGGCTGCCGGGCTTTGCCTTCGCCGCGGCGATGACGTCGCCGACCGATTTGAACGGCGAATCCGCGCGCACCAGCAGCACGTTCGGCGACGACGCCAAGAGCGAGATCGGCGAAAAATCCCTGAACGTGTCGTAGGGCAGCTTGGGATAAAGGAACGGATTGGTGGCGTGGCCGCTCGCCACCATGATCAGATTGTAACCGTCGGGCGCGGAGGTCGCGATCGCCTGCGAGGCGATCACCCCGCCGGCGCCGGGCCGATTCTCGACCACGATCGATTGCGTCCAGGTCTTCGACACTGCTTCGGCGAGCGTCCGCGTCAGCACATCGACGCCGCCGCCGGGCGGATATGGAACGAGAATGTGAACGGCCTTGGCCGGGAACGGCTGCGCGGACGCAAGGCCGGCCACAATCATGGCCGCTGCCGCAATGGCGGTCCGCCAGACCCATCCGGCCATCGACGCCTCCCGTCCCTTGATCGCTACCGTCCCTTTTTCGTTACGCCTGTATCGCACGTTGGTTCGGCGCTGCGATGGCCGAATTCCGCAGATCGCGTTGCGGCCGCGACATGTTGACAATCGCAGGCACCGCGTCAAGTTTCGTGCGGCAAGCGGCCACCAGCGTCGCGCGAGCAGGGAGAACAGGATGGCGGCCGCGGAACAAGCCTCGTCCAAAGATAAAGCCAAGGACAAGTCCCAGGATGCGGCGACGACCTGGCACGGCATCGTGCTGCAGACGCTGAAGCGGAACGAGATCAAGCTCGTGCCCTATGTGCCCGACCGGGTGCTGACCACGCTGATCAAGGACCTGCACGCCGATCCTTATTTCACGACGTTTCCGACCGCGCGCGAGGAAGAAGCGGTGGGCATCGTCTCCGGTGCCTGGATGGCGGGAACGCGCGGCGCGGTGCTGATGCAAACTTCGGGCTTTGCCACGCTCGCCAACGTGCTGGCCTCGCTCGCGGTGCCCTACCAGATCCCGCTGATCATGTTCGTCTCCGAGCGTGGCACGCTCGGCGAGTTCAATTACGGCCAGGCGCTGGTCTGCCGCACCATGCGCCCGGTGCTGGATTCGCTGGCGATGGAGCATCACACCATCACGCGGCTCGACGAGCTCGAATTCATCGCCGACCGCTCGATCAAGCAGGCCGTCACCACCCAGGCGCCGGTGGCGCTGATCCTCTCGCCGCTGCTGACCGGCGGCAAGACCTTCGACAAGTGAGATCAGCCATGACCAGCACCCATGCGCGCAACACCAAGGTGATGAACCGCTTCGATCTCACCCAGCGCCTCGTCGCCGGGCTCAAGGACGAAGCCGTGATCGGCGGCATCGGCAACACCAATTTCGACCTCTGGGCCGCCGGCCATCGCCCGCAGAATTTTTACATGCTGGGCAGCATGGGCCTTGCGTTTCCGATCGCGCTCGGCGTCGCGCTGGCGCAGCCGAACCGGCGCGTGTTCGCACTCGAAGGCGACGGCTCGCTGCTGATGCAGCTCGGCTGCCTCTCGACCATCGCGACGCTGGCGCCGAAGAATCTCACCATGGTGGTGATGGACAACGGCATCTACCAGATCACGGGCGCCCAGCCGACGCCGGCCGCTGGCCATACCGATATCGTCCAGGTCGCAATCGCCAGCGGGATCGCGAACAGCTCCTGGGCCGCCGACGAGGACGATTTCGAGCGGCTGATCGAGCAGTCGAAACAGGCCTCCGCCCCGACCCTGATCGGCGTCCGCATCGACGACAAGCCCGGCACCGGTACGACCAGGCGAGATCCCGTGCAGATCCGCGAGCGGTTCATGAGCGGGATGGGGGTGAGGCAGTTGCTGTAGGCAATCGGCCCACAATCTCCACGTCATTGCGAGCGAAGCGAAGCAATCCATCCAGCCGCACACGTTGATGCATGGATTGCTTCGTCGCTTCGCTCCTCGCAATGACGGCGAGAGGCGACGAGAGCCTCTAGTTCAATTCATCCTCAACTCCGTGATGTGCAGCGGATCCGGCTTCAGTTCGCCGCGCTCGACGCGCTTGACGATGTCGGTCAACGCGGCATTCGCCGCGCAGGTGATGCCGAGCTTCTCGCCTTCGCGGACCACGAGGCCGTTGAGGAATTCGATCTCGGTGCGGCGGCCCTTCTGCATGTCCTGGCCCATCGAGGGACGCTGCGCGGACGAGGTGCGCTTGGCATCCTTGAAGCGCTGCTCGTCACAGGCGCGCGTTGCGGCCTCGTCGCCCTCGCCGGCCCGCGCGATGGTCTCGGGCGGCAGATGCAGGATCTCCTCCAGCTGATAGCCCTGCGCCTGGCCGACGCGGATCGCCTCGCTGCCGAGCCGGGTCGAGAAGCGGCGCAGCGGCTCGCTTTGCAGCACCTCGCCGCCCGCCAGACCAGTGCAGGCCGAGAGCCCGTTGCCCATCACGTTGGCGACGAGCTTGGACCAGCGCTCGCCCCAGAGATTGGAGGTCACCTTGGCGCTGTCGGAATAGCCGACCAGCCTGCACACTTCTTCGGCCCGCGCGGTGATCCGGCCATGCACCTCGCCGGCGCGAAACACGGTGTGATCAGCGCCGCCCTTGCCGGCGCCGCGGTGGATATGGCCCGGCTCCGGCAGATTGACGGTGATGCTGCTCGCGATGCAGCCGAGCGTCTTGCCCCAGCCGACGATGCCGGCGATGGTTTCCTCGTTCATGCAGTTCTGCAGCGACACCACGTAGCCATCCGCCGCCAGATATTGCCGGATCAGCATGGTGGCCCAGGCGGTGTCGTAGGACTTCATGCAGACGAAGGCGATGTCGACCGGTTTCTCTTTCGCCAATTGCTGCGCGTCGGTGACATCGAGCGCGCGCACCGGCACCGAGAATTCCGCGACGTCCATCGCGTGCGTGACGCGCAGGCCGTGCTTGCGCATGTGCTCGACATGCGCTGGCCAGGGATCGATGAAGGTAACGTCCTCCCCTGCCTGCACCATGTGCGCACCGGCGTAGCCGCCGACAGCGCCCGCACCGACGATCGCGATCTTCCGAGCCATGCTTCCATCCCCTGCTTTTGACCAAGGCCGACGCTTGCTGCGTCCGTCCGTTACAACCCAGTCTAGGGGATCGGGCCGTCAGGCCAACCGGCCGCTTCATGAAAAAACGGGCCTGTGCCATGCCGGTATTCATGGGACCCACGAAAATCCCCGCGGGCGATGGGCCCGCGAGGATGATATTTCTCCACTTCCGTCATTGCGAGCGAAGCGAAGCAATCCACGCTTCAGCATATGCGGCGCGATGGATTGCTTCGTCGCTTCAGCGCAAAATTGCTTCGCAATTTTGTCGCGAGCTCCTCGCAATGACGGGAAATCGATGCGATCAGTCGATGATCTTGACGATCCGGCGGGTGCGCGGCTCGACGATCACGCGGCGATCGTTGACGACGGCGTAGCGATACTCGGTGTAGCGCGGCACCGGACGCAGCACGACCGTGCCGGGCAGCGGCTCGCCGACCACGACGCGTTCACGCACTACCACGGACGGCTCGCCGCGCGGGATCGAGGTGATCACCGCATTCGGAATCTCGAGGCCGGCGCCGACCGCGGCACCCACCGTGCCGCCGACGATCTCGCCGACCGGCCCCGCGATTTCGCCGCCGGCCCGCGCGCCGTTCGCGGCGCCCGCCGCAGTCGTGGACTGCGCGAAGGCCGAACCGGACGCGAGCAGCGACGCTGCAGCGACAAGGGACACAGCAAAGCGCTCGTTCATGATTGTCCTCCTCCGAATTGATCGATGCCCCCTCAACATCGCAAGCAACGAGAACGTTCCAGTTCCAATGCTGCAACCCGCGCAACTCCAGTTCCGCGCGCAATTCGCTTGATTCCAGCACGAATGAAAATGCTGGCCCGGACAATGTCCGAAGCAGCATTCATCCTGGGTTCAGATTCAGGGATCGTTCAGAACAGGAGCGCGCTGCGCGCCGTTCATTCCGGCGGTTTTTGATCGGCTCGCCGTCTTGGAGCTCGTCGTCTTGGCGGCGGCGCAGCTGATGGCTTGATGCGGATTCGCATCGTCCCGCCCTTCGACTCGATCTCGAAAGCGTTGGTCCTGCGCACCAGCTCGCCGAGGGTGCGGAAGCCGTAGGTCCTCTGATCGAAATCCGATGCGAAATTGGCAAGCTGCCGTCCGACCTCGCCAAGCGTGACCCAGCCGTCCTCGCTTGCCATCTGGCTGATGACCTTCTTGATGATGGGCGTGGCGGCCTCGGGCGGCTGCAACGGCTGGGCCCGCACGGCGGCATCCTGATTGCTCGGCGCGCCGCCGCGCAGATTCTCGGTGTAGACGAACCGGCGGCAGGCCTGCCGAAAACTCTCCGGCGTCTTCTGCTCGCCGAACCCGAACACGTCGATGCCGTGCTCGCGGATGCGGGCGGCTAGCCGGGTGAAATCGCTGTCGGACGACACCAGGCAGAAGCCGTCGAACCGGCCGCTGTGCAGCAGGTCCATGGCGTCAATGACCAGCGTGATATCGGATGCATTCTTCCCGGTCGTATAGGCGAATTGCTGCTGGGGAATAATGGCGTGCTTCGACAGAATGTCGGCCCAGCCCTTGGACCTCGGATTGGAGAAGTCGCCGTAGATGCGGCGCACGCTGGCCTCGCCGATCTTGGCGATCTCCTCGAACAGCCCATCGGCGATCTTTGCAGATGCGTTGTCGGCGTCGATCAGGACGGCCAGACGCGGCGAACGGAGTTCGGAAGGCATGGCATTTCTCGGCTGGGACGGGATGAATGGACAATTCCGCAGACAGCTGCGGAACCGGCGCAGCTGCCGTATCGGAGCACATCGCGCGTCCCAAGCATAGGCAGCATCGCCGAGACGTCGCGGCGATGGCAAGCCTTGAGGCGGCGAGGTCAGATCACCTCGCCCAGGTCGATCGCCCGCCTCGCGAACTCGATGGCCTTCTCGGCGGTGATCGCGTCCGCTGTGGTCGTCGCCTCGTCGCGCACGGACGGCGGCGAAGCGATCCGGATCTTCTTGCCGTTCGAACGGCGGATGGTCGCGCGCCAGCGATCGACATCGCGCCGGTAGGCGTCGATCACAAAATCCCGATAGGTGACGCCGCTCATCAGCGGCTGAATCGATGCCGCTTCGACAGTGGGCGGCCGGCTTGCGATGTCGCGCACCATCTCGACAATCGTCTCGACGGCATGCTCACGCGTGACGCCGGTCGCGTCCCTGAGCAGATAGCTCACCGCCGCGCCGATCTGCGCCCTCGCGCGATCGTCGCTCGCAAAATCCAAATCGGCCTGAACTGACATATGGGGAAAACGCCTCCGCCCGACGCAACATCGGATACCTCCAGGCATCCGGTACCTTGCAACCACGTGACGTTTAGTCGGCTCCCCATTAAAGCCGGATTATCGGTTAGCCCCCGAATTCTCGGATGCCGTTAACCGGCTCTTGATGCCGCTTCGCAGGATGCCCGAAGCGGCAAGGATGGTCGACCGGATCACGGGAGGACCGCGCTACGCGCCGATTTGTTTGCGGCCACATCCGGCGCCGCAGCTCGGGCCGCGCCGTCAATTCATGCGTGATCGCCAATTGACATATCACTGCTATTCGTGTGACATTTTATGAAAAGGCCGAAAAGAGCCCGTCAGCATCCACTTGGGGAGGCAGCAATGACCATTTCCGACGTCACCGCAGCAGCCGGAAGCCGGGCTCCGGCCGTTGCGCGAACCGCGCAGGCGCAGCAGGTCGCCGACATCGCGGCACGCCTCGAACGCCTGCCGCTGACCTCCTATCAGCGCTGGATCTTCGGAATCATCGCGACCGCGTGGTTTTTCGACAGCATGGACCTGGCCGCGCTGACCTTTGTGCTTGGCTCGATCCGCCAGACCTTCGGCCTGTCGACGGCGGAAGCCGGGCTGCTGTCCAGCATGAGCTTCCTCGGCATGTTCGTGGGCGCCGCGTCCGCCGGCCTGCTCGCCGACCGTTTCGGCCGCGCCCGCGTCTTCCAGGTCAGCATGATCTTCTGGGGCTTGGGCAGCCTGTGCTGCGGTCTCTCGACGACGGCGACCGCGCTCGGCGCGTCCCGCCTGCTGCTCGGCTTCGGCATGGGCATGGAGTTTCCGGTCGCGCAGTCGATGGTCTCGGAGATCATGCCGGCGCGCAACCGCGGCCGCTACATCGCGTTCCTCGAAGGATTCTGGCCGCTCGGCTTCATCGCGTCGGGCCTGCTGACCTACTTCGTGCTGCAGGTCGCCGACTGGCGCTGGGTCTTCATCCTGCAGGCGATCCCGGCCGTCTTCGTGCTGGTGGTGCGCCGCTTCGTTCCGGAATCGCCGCGCTGGCTCGCCTCGCACGGCTATTCGGAGCGGGCCGAGGCCACGGTGCGCGACATCGAATCCAGGGTCCGCGATCGTCTCGGCGGCAAGGACCTGCCGCCGGTGGTGCGCCAGGCCGCCGCCCCCACGTCCGAAGTGACCGGCCTGAGAACGCTGTTTTCTGGCATCTACGCCAAGCGGACCACGATGTTGTGGACCCTGTGGTTCTTCGCGCTGCTCGGCTTCTACGGCCTGACCACGTGGCTCGGCGCGCTGCTGCAGGCCAAGGGCTTCCCGATCACCAAATCGGTGTTCTACACCATCCTGATCTCGCTCGCGGGTATCCCCGGCTTCCTGGTCTCGGCCTGGCTCGTCGAATCCTGGGGCCGAAAGGCGACGCTGGTGATGAACCTGCTCTGCGGCGCGATCGCCTGCCATTTCTACGGCTCGGCGGCGGACCAGACCCAGCTCATCATTGCCGGCCTCTGCATGCAGTTCTTCCTGTTCGGCATGTGGTCGGCGCTTTACGCCTATACGCCCGAACTGTACCCGACCCATGTCCGCGCCACCGGAACGGGCTTTGCTTCCGCGGTCGGCCGAATCGGTTCGCTGATCGGCCCCTATGTGATCGGCGTGATTCTGCCGGCCGCCGGACAAGGCGGCGTGTTTGCGCTCGGCGCCGGCGCGTTCGTGGTGGCGGCGCTCGCGGTGCTGTTGCTCGGCGAGGAAACCCGCGGCCGGACGCTGGAAAGCATTTCGCACTGATGGGCGCGCTGCGCGCCGTCCGATTCGGCTTAGGCCGATCGACCGGCCTTGTCAGTGCCATCGGGCGTGTGAGATATCTGCTGTAGAGCAGCACTCGCGATCCAGATGGCACATTCGAACAAACGATCCAGCACGGTGCGCGCGCGCGCAGCAGGGAGCCGCCGGCCGGCACGGCAATCGTCCGCCGCCGGCGACAAGCCGCGCGGTTCCGCGCCGGCCCCTCTCCCGCAAAGCGACGTCACGCTCACCGATCGCGCCTATGCCGAGCTGGAAGAGCTGATCGTGACGCTGCAACTGCCGCCGGGCACCGCGCTCTCCGAGCTCGTACTCGCCAAGCGGCTCGACATCGGCCGAACCCCGATCCGCGAAGCCTTGCAGCGCCTGTCGCGCGACGGCCTCGTCAATATCCTGGCCCGCCGCGGCGTGCTGGTGTCCGAGATCGACCTCAGGGCCCAGCTGCGCCTGCTCGAAGTCCGGCGCGAGCTGGAACGGCTGATGGCGCGCGGCGCCGCCGAGCGCGCCACCAGCGAGCAGCGCACGCAGTTCTCCGAGATCGCCGCCGGCATGCGGCGCGCGGCGGAGAAATCCGACGATCTGCTGTTCATGCGGCTGGATCACCAGTTCAACACACTGATCTCCACGGCGTCGCGCAACGAGTTCGCCTCCCGCGCGATGGGCCTGATGCATGGCCTGTCGCGCCGGTTCTGGTACCAGCATTACAAGGAAGCGGCCGATCTGCCGCTCGCGGCGCGGCTGCATGCCGACGTCGCCGAAGCCATCGCCGAGCGCCGCGTCGACGCCGCGGGCGCGGCCTCCGACAGCCTGATCGACTACATCGAGAGTTTTGCGCGTTCGACGCTGTAGCAGCTCTCAGAGCTCAACCACTGTGCGGATCGACCGCCCGCGCCGCAGCGCCTCGAAGCCGTCATTGATGCCGTCGAGACTGCAGCGGCCGGTGATCAGTTCGTCGAGCTTGAGCCGGCCGTCGAGATAGGCCTGCGCCAGCAAGGGAAAGTCGCGCCGTGGCCGCGCGCCGCCATAGCTCGAGCGGCGAAATCGCTTCTCGCCCATCAACGCGCCCCAGCGAAAACTCACGTCCTGCGTGACGTCGATCTTGCCGAGCCAGATCACCTCACCGCCCGGCCGCACCGCCTCGGCGGTCTGCCGAAACGCGTTGGGATGGCCCGCCGCTTCGAGGATGACGTCGGCGCCCCGGCCGCGCGTCGCCTGTTTTGCGAACTGGACCGGGTCCTCGCGTGCCGCGTTGACGACGTGCGTGGCGCCGAGCTGCCGCGCCAGCGCCAGCTTTGCATCATCGAGGTCGACCGCGATAACAGCACCGGCGCCGGCAAGCCGGGCGCCCTGCACCGCCGCCAGCCCGACCGCGCCGCAGCCGGTGACCATCACGGTATCGCCGTGGCTGATGGCGGCGACGTTCAGCGCGGCGCCGACGCCGGTCATGACGCCGCAGCCGATCAGGCACGCGCGGTCGAAGGGGATTTCGTTCGGCACGACGATCGCCTGCTGCGCCGGCAGCACGACATATTCCGAGAACCCGCCGAGGAACATCAGGTGCGCCAGGTTGCGGCCGTCCGCGAGCTGCGCCTTCGACGCGCCGTCGAAATGCACGCCTTCGGCGCCCCGCGCGAGATAGCTCTCGCACAGGATCGGCTGCGCGCGGTCGCAGTGGAAGCAGTGCCCGCAATGCGGATTCCAGGACAGGATGACGCGATCGCCGACGCTGATGTCGCGGACCGCACTGCCGATTTCCTCGACCACGCCGGCGGCCTCGTGCCCGAGGATCATCGGCAAGGGATAGCGCAGCGATCCGTCGATGACTTCGAGATCGGTGTGGCAGAGCCCCGCGGCGCGCACCTTCACCACGACATCGGTCGGCATCGGCTGAGCAAGCGATACGCGCTCGACGGAGAGCGGCGTTCCGCTTTGATGCAGCACCGCCGCGCGACAGGTCAGGGTCATCTCAAGAATTCTCTGCCGGAAACATCAGCGAGGGCTCAGGCCGTCTGTCCGGAGCGCAGCGCCGCAACCGCCTCGTCGAGATCGACCGAGGAGAGCTCCCATTCATTGTCGAAATTGGCGACGACGCGCCGCATGAAGCTCTCGTGCAACGCTTTCGCGGCAGCGGCATCGTGCAGATGATCATAGAGCAGCGCGAAGGCCAGTTGTGCCGGCTCGGGCCCCTCGTAGCTCCATTCAAAACCGTGTTCGGTGAGACGAAGCTGGTCGTAATGCGGTGACAGCGGCTTGCCGTCGACCAGCACGGAAATGCCGTCGATGGTGCGGTCCCCGGCATAGCTCGCCATCGGAGTCTCCCTGTGCTGCAGCATCATGTCACGATCCCGGCGGTCGCATCTTGAGGTCCTTCTTGACGACCTCGGGGAAGATCCACATCGCGACGGTGGCGAATACGCCAAGGAAGGCGACCGCGTAGCTCGGTCCCTGCTGTCCCAGATAGACCATGAAAAAGTATCCGCAGGCTGCCGTGGCGAGGCACGCCAGCGACAGCATGAGCTTGATGTGGCTTGGCATCGAGACCTCCTTTAAAGCGCGATGAAATTAGGTTGAATCGTCATCGCGCTTTGACTCTTTGTTTGAGCATGTTCTTGTCGGAAAACCGCTTCGCACTTTTCCGGATCATGCTTTAGGTCATCCACATGTACAACGACGGCGCCGCCACGCGGACCAGCAGCGCGAGCGCGGCGATCATGGCGCAACAGGACAGCCGCAATCCCGCGCGTCCGTCGCGCCACCATTCCGGCAGCGCCTGAAACAGCCCGGGCAAAAACAGGAACAGCACGCCGCCGACGACAACGATTGTGGTCCAGCGCAATTCGGCCAGCGCGAATGCCAGCGTGCCGGCGAGCAACATCGCCCACACGATGGTCGTCATCGTCACCGGCAGAACCGCGCGCCCGCGCAGCGGGTACATGCCGGCCAGCTGCAGGAAGCCGATGCAGCACACGCTCCACAGCAGACCGAACCAGGCGAGGCCTGCGAGATTGGGTTCAAGCTGCGGCATGCGGCACCGATTGCTCCTTCGCCACGACCCGCGGCGTTCGCGCTGTCCGGCGCATGTCGGTCTTCACGTAGCGCGTGCTGTAGCCGTTGAAGATGTGGCCAAGCAGGCCGCGATTGAGGTCGGAGGTGCCGAACACATAGTCCATCACCGGGAAGGTCAGGTTCATGTTCCGCTCCATCATGATCGACTGGTTGTGATGGGCGGTATGATGCCGGCGGATGGTGTTGACGAAGGGCATGTTGCGCACGAAGGCATTTTCCTCGACGTGGCAGCAGAAGTGCATGAACTCGTAGATCAGGTACATCGAGGTCGTCGTGGTGATCAGCAGCCAGCCGGTGTTGGCCGAGATCACAAGGCCCGCGACGATCGCCGGCAGGATCGACATCAGGGTAAACACCACCAGCGCATAGGGCGGAAAGAAAGTGACGCGCCAGTCGTGATGATCTGCAAAGCGCATCTCCTCCTCGGTGAAGAACTGATGGTGCATCAGCGTGTGGCGGCTATAGACCGCGCGCAGCAAGGGCACATTCGAGGGCCGGTGCATGACGAAGCGATGCACCGCCCATTCGAAGAAGTTTGCGATCAGGAAGACCACGGGAATGGTGAGGTATTCCCACCACCGCACGTCGTGCACATTGGCGAGATAGACGTACAGCGCCGTGAAGCCGATCGTGTAGATCAGCACGACATGCAGCCAGCCATTGTACCAGCCCACCACGCGCTCGCGGTAGGTCGCGCGATATTTGCGCTGGCGGTCGGTCATCCCTGTTGCAGCCAACTCCATCGAGGGTCCCTCCATCGCGCGTCAACTGACATATCAGTAGCACATCAGTTACGGAAGGCAAGCCGCCTTCGGCGGTCGCGGGTGGTTCCGGAAAAAGAAGATGGTGCGCGGAACCCGCGGGAGGATCAGGAAAGCCTGGCTTGGTTTCGCGCGATCGGGCTGATCGCGCCCTTCCCGCTCATCTCGGCGGCACGTTGCAGATGGGGGCAGCCCAAAGAAAAGGCCGCCCCGGACGGTGTCCGAGGCGGCCTGTGGTATTCGACAGATCAGTAGATCAGAGCAGGCCGGCGCCGCGGGCCCACTTGTACTTGGCGCCGAGCACCTCGACCGGGAGTTCGGTCGAATAGGCGTAGGCCGGGATGCCGTTCTGGTAGAGATACTCGGCGGCTTCCTCGACTTCGACGTCGCCGGCGAGCGAGGCGACGATCGGCTTGACGAAGCCCTTGGCCTCCATCTCCTTCTTCACCTCGACCATGTTGCGCGCGAACACCATCGGCGGCGTCACGATGGTGTGCCAGTAGCCGAGGATCAGCGCGTGGATGCGCTCGTCCGACAGGCCGAGCTTCACGGTGTTGACGTAGGTGATCGGCGGCTCGCCACCGGTGATATCCACAGGATTTCCGGCCGCGCCGAACGGCGGGATGAACTTGCGGAACGCCGCATCGAGATCCGGCGGCATCTGCATCAGCGACAGGCCGTTGTCGACCACGGAGTCGGAGAGCAGCACGCCGGAGCCGCCGGCGCCGGTGATGATCAGGACGTTCTCGCCCTTCGGCGTCGGCAGCACCGGCACGCCGCGGGCGAATTCGAGCAGCTGCCGCAGGCTGCGGGCGCGGATCACGCCCGACTGCTTGAACACGTCCTCGTAGATCTTGTCGTTGCCGGCGAGCGCGCCGGTGTGCGACGAGGCCGCCTTCGCACCGGCCGAGGTGCGGCCGGCCTTCAGCACGACCACCGGCTTCTTCTTGGAGACCCGCTTGGCGGCCTCCGCGAAGGCGCGGCCGTCCTTCAAGTCCTCGCAGTGCTGCGCGATCAGATTGGTGTTGGGATCCTGCTCGAAGAAGGCGAGCAGATCGTCCTCGTCGATGTCGGACTTGTTGCCAAGGCCGACGATCGCCGACACGCCCATCTTGGCGGAGCGCGAGAAGCCGATGATCGCCATGCCGATGCCGCCCGACTGCGACGACAGCGCGGCGTGGCCCTTGACGTCATAGGCGGTGCAGAACGTGGCGCAGAGATTGGCCGGCGTGTAATAGAAGCCGTAGATGTTCGGCCCCATCAGGCGGATATTGTACTTCTTGCCGACCTCGACGATCTCGGCCTGCAATTCCGGCGCGCCGGCCTCGGCAAAGCCCGAGGGAATCAGCACCGCGCCGGGGATTTTCTTCTCGCCGCATTCGGCGAGCGCGCCGGCGACGAACTTTGCCGGGATCGCGAACACTGCCGTGTCGATCACGCCGGGCACGTCCTTGACGCTCTTGTAGGCCTTGTAGCCGAGGATTTCGTCGGCCTTGGGGTGGATCGGATAGATCTCGCCCTTGTAGCCGCCGTTGATGAGGTTCTTCATCACGGAGTTGCCGATCTTGCCGTCCTCGGCGGAGGCGCCGATCACCGCCACGCCCTTCGGCTGCATGATGCGGTTCATCGCGGCGACGATCTCTTCGGTCGGACGCGGCGCCGGGCGCGGCTTGTAGTTGAAGTCGACGACGATGCGGACGTCGGCGGCGATCGCATTCTTGCTGGTGGCGAACACCGGATTGAGGTCGAGCTCGACGATCTCGGGAAAATCGCTGACCAGCTGCGACACCTTGACGATGACGTCGGCGAGCGCCTCGCGGTTGACCGGATCGCCGCCGCGCACGCCCTTCAGCATCTCATGCGCCTGGATGCCGTCGAGCATCGACAGCGCATCGTCCTTGGTCGCGGGCGCGAGGCGGAAAGTGATATCCTTGAGGATCTCGACCAGCACGCCGCCGAGGCCGAAGGCGACCAGCTTGCCGAACGAGCCGTCGGTGATCGAACCGACGATCACCTCGGTGCCGCCGCCCAGCATCTGCTGGACCTGGATGCCCTCGATCTTGGCGTCGGCCTTGTACTTCCTGGCGTTGGCGAGAATGGTCTCGTAGCTCTTCTCGGCCTCGGCGGCGCTCTTGACGCCGACCACCACGCCGCCGGCCTCGGTCTTGTGGAGGATGTCGGGCGAGACGATCTTCATCACGACCGGGAAGCCCATGTCGGAGGCGATGCGGGCAGCCTCGGCCGCCGACTTGGCGACGCCCTCTTTCGGCACCGGAATGCCGTAGGCGTCGCACACCACCTTGCCTTCGGGCGCGGTGAGGCTCGTGCGCTTGTCGGCCCTGACCGCATCGAGAATTTTGCGGACCGCATCCTTCGAATTTGACATTGGCTTCCTCCTGGGACAGATTTCGTGGCATTTGGTATGCCAAAAACGCAATTGTCAAGGTCGGTCGAGGTCTAAAAAGATCGAAAAATATAGGCAGCTTGACATTCTGGTATTTGGCATGCCAAAAATCTAAGGTAATTTCTTCTGCTAAGAAGACGTCTCCAAGAGGAGGAGACGAGTCGTGCCAGAACCGAAACAGACCAAGGCGTCGCCCACCATGGCTGACACAGATATCGCCATCGTCCGGATCGCGCCGGAGACGAGCTTCAAGAACAAGGCCTATGAAGCCTTGAAGGAAGCGATCCTGAAGATGGACATCTACGCGACGCCGGAGCCCGTGATGCTCGACGAGCGCGCACTGTCCGAGCGCCTCGGCGTCAGCCGCACGCCGATCCGCGAAGCGATCGCGATGCTCGAGCAGGACGGATTCGTGAAGACCGTGCCGCGCCGCGGCATCGTCGTGGTCCGGCGTACCAAGGCGGAGATCGTCGACATGATCCGCGCCTGGGCGGCGCTGGAGAGCATGGCGGCGCGCCTGATCACGACCACCGCGCGCAAGAAGGACATCTCGGCGCTGCGCGACTTCTTCAAGGACTTCAGCGACGATCGCCTGCCGCAGGATCACGTCGAGGAATATTCCAAGGCCAACATCGCCTTCCACCAGGCGCTGATCTCGCTGTCGGAATCGCCCGTTCTGGTCGACCTCACCAACGACCTGCTGCTGCATGTGCGCGGCTATCGTCAGCTCACGATCGGCCGCAAGGACCGCACCGCGACCTCGCTGCCCGAGCATCTCGGGATCATCGAGGCGCTGGAAGCGCGCGACACCGAGCTTGCCGAGAAGCGCGCGCGCGACCACACGCTTGGGCTTGCCGCCTATGTCGAGGCGCACGGCCAAGAATTATTCACGTAGAGAACCGTTCACTTAAGTTTGAGAGTCCACACCCGCTTCAGACGACAATCAGATCGTCCGAACAAAGAACGACCAGGGAGACGATGCCGATGCTGAATACCGCTACGAAGTCCGAGGCACCGGGCACCGAGCAAGAACTGACCGATGGCTTCCATCTCGTCATCGATGCGCTCAAGCTCAACGGCATCGACACCATCTATGGTGTGCCGGGTATCCCGATCACGGACCTGGGCCGCATGGCCCAGGCGGCGGGCATTCGCGTGCTCTCGTTCCGCCACGAGCAGAATGCCGGCTATGCGGCGTCGATCGCCGGCTTCCTGACCAAGCGGCCCGGCGTCTGCCTCACGGTGTCCGCGCCCGGCTTCCTCAACGGCCTCACCGCGCTCGCCCACGCCACCACCAACTGCTTCCCGATGATCCTGGTCTCGGGCTCGTCAGAGCGCGAGATCGTCGACCTGCAGCAGGGCGACTATGAAGAGATGGATCAGCTCGCGATCGCCAAGCCGCTGTGCAAGGCCGCGTTCCGCGTGCTGCACGCCCAGGACATCGGCATCGGCCTCGCGCGCGCGATCCGCGCCGCGGTGTCGGGCCGTCCGGGCGGCGTCTATCTCGACCTGCCCGCAAAGCTGTTCTCGCAGGTGATCAACGCCGACGCCGGTCAGAAGTCGCTGGTCAAGGTGATCGACGCCGCGCCCGAGCAGATCCCCTCCCCGTCTTCGGTCAAGCGCGCGCTGGACGTGCTGAAGAACGCAAAACGTCCGCTCATCATCCTCGGCAAGGGCGCGGCCTACGCGCAAGCCGACGAGGCGATCAAGAATTTCGTCGAGAAGAGCGGCGTGCCGTTCCTGCCGATGAGCATGGCCAAGGGCCTGCTGCCCGACCTGCATCCGCAATGCGCCGGTGCGGCGCGCTCGACCGTGCTGAAGGAAGCCGACGTCGTGATGCTGATCGGCGCCCGCCTCAACTGGCTGCTCTCGCATGGCAAGGGCAAGACCTGGGGTGAAGCCCCGAAGAAGTTCATCCAGGTCGACATCGAGCCGAAGGAAATGGATTCCAACGTCGAGATCGTCGCCCCCGTGGTCGGCGATATCGGCTCCTGCGTCTCCTCGTTCCTCGACGCCATGGGCGCGAGCTGGACCGCGGCGCCCTCCGACTGGCTCTCGACCGTCGCCAAGAAGCGCGACGACAACGTCGCCAAGATGGCGCCGAAGCTGATGAGCAACGCTTCGCCGATGGACTACCACGGCGCGCTCGGCGCGCTGCGTGCCATCATCGCGGAACGTCCGGACACCATCTTCGTCAACGAGGGCGCCAACACGCTCGACCTCGCCCGCGGCGTCGTCGACATGCACAAGCCGCGCAAGCGGCTCGACGTCGGCACCTGGGGCGTGATGGGCATCGGCATGGGCTATTCGATCGCCGCCGCGGTCGAGACCGGCCTGCCCGTGCTCGCGGTCGAGGGCGACAGTGCGTTCGGGTTTTCGGGCATGGAGGTCGAGACCATCTGCCGCTACAAGCTGCCGATCTGCGTCGTGATCTTCAACAATGACGGCATCTATCGCGGCACCGACGTCAACAGCGCCGGCGACGATCCGGCGACCACCGTGTTCGTCAAGGGCTCGCGCTACGACAAGATGATGGAAGCCTTCGGCGGCGTCGGCGTCAACGCCACCTCGCCGGACGAGTTGAAGCGCGCCGTCAATGCGGCGCTGGATTCCGGCAAGCCGACGCTGATCAACGCGGTGATCGACCCGGCGGCGGGCTCGGAGAGCGGCCGCATCGGCAACCTCAATCCGCAGAGCGTTCTGCAGCAGAAGAAGAAGTAACCCCTAACCCCATCACTCCCTGCGGGTGCAGGGGCAGACAGAGTACGGAGCAAACATTATGACCAAGGCGCTGAAGGGCGTTCGCATTCTCGATTTCACCCACGTCCAGTCGGGTCCGACCTGCACGCAATTGCTGGCCTGGTTCGGCGCCGACGTGATCAAGGTCGAGCGTCCCGGCGTCGGCGACATCACGCGCGGCCAGCTGCAGGACATCCCGAACGTGGACAGCCTGTATTTCACCATGCTGAATCACAACAAGCGCTCGATCACGCTCGACACCAAGAACCCGAAGGGCAAGGAAGTGTTGACGGCGCTGATCAAGCAGTGCGACGTGCTGGTCGAGAATTTCGGTCCCGGCGTGCTCGATCGCATGGGCTTCCCCTGGGAGAAGATCCACAGCCTCAACCCGAAGATGATCGTCGCCTCGATCAAGGGCTTCGGCCCCGGCCCGTATGAGGACTGCAAGGTCTACGAGAACGTCGCGCAGTGCACCGGCGGCGCCGCCTCGACCACCGGCTTCCGCGACGGCCTGCCGCTGGTCACCGGCGCGCAGATCGGCGACACCGGCACCGGATTGCATCTCGCGATCGGCATCCTTGCTGCGCTCCACCAGCGCACCAGCACCGGCAAGGGCCAGAAGGTCACCGCCGCAATGCAGGACGGCGTGCTCAACCTGGCGCGCGTCAAGCTGCGCGACCAGCAGCGCCTCGCCCATGGGCCGCTGAAGGAATACAGCCAGTTCGGCGAAGGCATTCCGTTCGGCGACGCCGTGCCGCGCGCCGGCAACGATTCCGGCGGCGGCCAGCCCGGTCGCATCCTGAAATGCAAGGGCTGGGAGACCGACCCGAACGCCTACATCTACTTCATCACCCAGGCGCAGGTCTGGGAGAAGATCTGCGACGTGATCGGCGAGCCGACCTGGAAGACCGATCCGAACTACGCCAAGCCGCCGGCCCGCCTGCCGCGCCTCAACGAGATCTTCGGCCGCATCGAGCAGTGGACGATGACAAAGACCAAGTTCGAGGCGATGGAGATCCTCAACAAGGACGACATCCCCTGCGGTCCGATCCTGTCGATGAAGGAGATCGCGGAAGACCAGTCGCTGCGCGCGACCGGCACCGTGGTCGAGGTCGATCACCCGACCCGCGGCAAGTACGTCTCGGTCGGCAACCCGATCAAGCTGTCGGATTCGCCGAGCGACGTTCAGCGCTCGCCGCTGCTCGGCGAGCACACCGACGAGATCCTGCGCGAGGTGCTCGGCTTCAGCGATCACCAGGTCGCCGAGATCCACGACTCCGGCGCGCTCGACCCGCCGCGCAAGCAGGCGGCCGAGTAAAGGCTGGCACTCAAGCAAGACGCAAATGGCCGCGGGAAACCGCGGCCATTTTCGTTCCGGCTGATCGTCAGCCGTCGTGGAAAGATCAAGGTCCCCGGCGAAAGCCGGCGCTCATTGCCAGCCCGGAACTCCACGCATGTCGGGCAAGTGATGTGCAATGCCCTTGTGGCAATCAATGCAGGTCTTCTCGCCGGTAAACAGGAAGCGCTGGTGCGCCACCGACGCGCGCGGCGACTGCTTGGTGATATCCATCGATTCCGCGCTGTGACAGTTGCGGCATTCGAGTGAATCGTTGGCTTTGAAACGCGCCCACTCATGCAGCGCGAGTTCGAGCCGCTTGTCGACGAACTTGTCGCGGGTGTCGATGACGCCGAACAGGTGGCCCCACACCTCCTTGGAGGCCTGCATCTTGCGCGCGATCTTGTCGGTCCAGTTGTGCGGAACGTGACAATCCGGACAGGTGGCGCGGACGCCGGAGCGATTGGTGAAATGGATGGTCGACTTCAGCTCTGTAAACAGATTTTCGCGCATCTCATGGCAGCCGGTGCAGAATTTTTCAGTATTGGTCAGCTCGAGCGCGGTATTGAAGCCGCCCCAGAAAACAACGCCGGCGACGAAGCCCGCGATCACCAATACGCCGAGCCCGAACACCGTGCTCGGTCGCACCAGCACGTCCCACAGCTCACGCGCGAAGGCCCATGCGCGTCGGAAGAGCCCCTCCTTCGAGGTTTGCGGGTCGGCCGCCTTCATCGACTGCCGCCCGGAGCCGCGCGGCTCAGCATGGTGTCGATGTCGACGAAGTCGTTACTGACGGGCGGATTGCTCATGCTCTGCGGTACGTGACATTCAGTGCAGAAAAAACGGCGCGGCGAGATCGACGCAAGGAACTGGCCGTCGCGATCCATGAAATGAGTAATCGAGACCATCGGCGCCTGCGACTCGCCGGTGCGGGCGCGCGCGTGACAGGACAGGCATTTGTTGCTGTTCAGATCGATCTGGTAGCCGTCGATCGAATGCGGAATCACCGGCGGCTGCTCGGGATAGTTCCTGACCTCCCGCTCGGACGTATTGCGCGTCGGCATCATCGGCGGAGCCGGGCCTTCATTGTCGAGCGGCGTCGGCCCACGCAGCCCGGAATTAAGCGATTGCGCCGCCAATGTGCCGGTGCCGGCCCCTATTGCCAGGACGAGCAGAACGACGCGCAGGTTCCTGATCATGACGGCAGCACCTTCTCGATGCGCACGGCGCATTTCTTGAAGTCGGTCTGCAGCGAAAGCGGATCGGTGGCGTCGAGCGTCACCTTGTTGATCAGCTTCGACTCGTCGAACCAGGGGACGAACACCAGACCTCGCGGCGGCCGGTCGCGGCCGCGGGTCTCCAGTCGCGCCCGGATAAACCCGCGGCGAGAGATCACCTTGACCTCGTCGCCGCGTCGCAGCTTGGCCTCCTGCGCATCATCCGGATGCATGAAGCAGACCGCCTCGGGAAACGCGCGATAGAGTTCGGGCACGCGGCGGGTCATGGTGCCGGAGTGCCAATGCTCCAGCACCCGGCCGGTGGAAAGCCACAAGGGGTATTCGCTATCGGGCGATTCCGCCGGCGGTTCGTAGGGAAGCGCAAAGATGCGCGCCTTGCCATCGGCAAAACCGTAGAACTGCACGCCTCTGCCCTGCCCGACATACGGATCCGAGCCCTCGCGGAAGCGCCACTTCGTCTCCTTGCCGTTCACGACGGGCCAGCGCAGCCCGCGCTCGCCGTGATAGGCATCGAACGGCGCGAGATCGTGGCCGTGGCCGCGGCCGAAGCTGGCGTACTCCTCAAATAGCCCTTTCTGGACATAGAAGCCGAACGCCTTCGATTCGTCGTTGGCGTAGCCCGACGCGATGTCGGAGACTGGAAACTTGTCGACCTGCCCGTTGCGATAGAGCACGTCGAACAGCGTCTTGCCACGATACTCCGGCTTCTTTGCCAGCAACTCTTCCGGCCAGACCTCCTCGATCTTGAAACGCTTGGAAAATTCCATCAGCTGCCAGAGGTCGGAACGCGACTCGCCCGGCGCGGTGACGAGCTGGTGCCAGAACTGGGTGCGCCGCTCGGCATTGCCATAGGCGCCTTCCTTTTCCACCCACATCGCGGTCGGCAAGATCAGGTCGGCGCCGAGCGCGGTGACGGTCGGATAGACTTCCGAAACGACGATGAAATTGTCGGGGTTGCGGAAACCGGGATAGGTTTCCTCGTTGATGTTGGGACCGGCCTGCAGATTGTTGTTGACCTGCACCCAGTAGGCGTTGAGCAGACCGTCCTTCAGCATCCGGCTTTGCAACACCGCGTGATAGCCCGGCTTGTCCGGAATCGTGCCTTCCGGCAGCTTCCAGATCTCCTCCGCCTTGTCGCGATGCGCCTTGTTGGTGACGACCATGTCTGCCGGGAGGCGGTGCGAGAAGGTCCCCACCTCGCGTGCGGTACCGCAGGCCGAGGGCTGCCCGGTCAGCGAAAATGGGCTGTTGCCGGGCTCCGCGATCTTCCCGGTCAGAAGGTGAAGATTGTAGACCAGATTGTTGCACCAGACGCCGCGGGTGTGCTGGTTGAAACCCATGGTCCAGAAGCTGACGACCTTGGCCTTCGGGTCGGCGTAGAGCTCGGCCAGCGCCTCCAGACGATTGAGCGGAACGCCCGACATCTTCGCCGCCTTTTCCAGCGTGTAGTCGGCGAGGAATTTGACGTAGTCGTCATAGCTCATATCGGTGGCATCGTTGGCCTTGGCCGCGCCCGTCGCCTTCTTCTGCAGCGGATGATCGGGTCTCAGGCCGTAGCCGATGTCGGTCTGGCCGCGCTTGAACACGGTATGCGCGGTGACGAAATCCTTGTTCACGCGCCCGGTCTTGATGATGTGATTGGCGATCGCATTGAGGATGTAGAGATCGGAGTGCGGCGTGAACACGATCCCGATGTCGGCGAGGTCGAACGATCGGTGCTCGAAGGTCGAAAGCACGGCGACCCGCACATGCGCCGCCGAGAGCCTGCGGTCGGTCACCCGCGTCCACAGGATCGGGTGCATCTCCGCCATGTTGGAGCCCCACAACACGAAGGCATCGGTGGCCTCGATATCGTCGTAGCAGCCGGCCGGTTCGTCCATGCCGAAGGTGCGCATCATGCCGACCACGGCGGAAGCCATGCAGTGGCGCGCGTTGGGATCGATGTTGTTGGAGCGAAACCCGGCCTTGAACAGTTTTGCAGCCGCATATCCCTCCCAGACCGTCCATTGGCCGGAGCCGAACATGCCGATGCCGCTCGGCCCGCGCTGCTTCAGTGCCGCCTTGAACTTCTCGGCCATGATGTCGAACGCCTCGTCCCACGAGACCGGGGTGAAGTCTCCGTTCTTGTCGTACTTGCCGTTGGTCTTGCGCAGCATCGGCTGCGTCAGGCGATCGTGGCCGTACATGATCTTGGAGAGGAAGTAACCCTTCACGCAGTTGAGGCCGCGATTGACCTCTGCCTTGATATCGCCGTGGGTGGCGACGACGCGATTGTCCTTGGTTGCCACCATGACGCTGCAGCCGGTGCCGCAGAAGCGGCAGGGAGCCTTGTTCCAGTCGAGTTCGCTGGCATCGCGTTCGGTGACGAGGTTTGCCGCGACCGACGCAACCGGCATTCCGCCGGCCGCTGCGGCGATCGCGGCGGCCTCCAGCTTCAGCATCTGGCGGCGGTCGAGCTTGGTTTCGGTCATGGCTTGCCTCCCGGCACTTCAGCAGACGTCGATGGCGTGAAACACCAGCGAGGCGGAATGGACGTGCGGTAACAGAGCGATCGTGTTCAACGTCGCGCCGAGCGCGCCGGCATTGGGTGCATCGACCACCACGACGAGCTTGCCTCTGGGGTCGCGGCCGAAAATCTCGCAGCCGGAAACGGCGAGGATATCGGCTTCGACCGCATCAAGGCGCTCGGGCCGGGCCTGCACCAGGATGCTGGCGATCTCGCCCCCGGGTGGCGCCACGACGCGCTCCGCTGTCAAGGCGCGGCCGGTAATCAACATACGGCGATTGATCGCGGTCTTGCGCACAACGATGTCTCTCCCTGTCAATGCGGCGGGGGCGGACCGGGAGGGCCGGCCACCATTTGGTAGATCCAGACCGCGAGCCCGTATGACCCCACCGTCGCGACCGCGAGCCCCGGCATCAGGATGGCGGTCAGGAACAGGAAGGCGAAGATCTCCATTCGCGTTCGGCGACGCCGTACATCTGCGTCGCCGTCTGCGACCGCCATGATCGTGTCTCTCACGTGGGACGTTGGGGGGACGGCATCCGGGCCGCTGCCTTGGACACGAACCTAAGGAGCGGCGATGAGCGGACATTGATTCAGATCAAAGTGCGGGGCGATGGCCTCACCGGCAAACATATCTCGGGCGAGCGAGACGACTCTGCCTGGTAATCAATCGCACGCCGGATCAACCACCCTCGCCGCTCTCGCCGTCCCCGCCCTCATCCCCCGGCACATATTCCAGAATATCCCCCGGCCGGCAGTCCAGCTCGCGGCAGATTGCCGACAGTGTCGAGAAGCGCATCGCTTTCGCCTTGCCGGTTTTCAGGATCGACAGGTTCTGGATCGAAATGCCGATCGCGTCCGCGAGGTCTCCGAGGCGGCGCTTGCGCTTTGCGAGCATGACATCGAGGTTCACCACGATGGGCACAAGCATCACCCTCAGATCGTCAGATCGTTTTCGGACTGCAACAGGATGGCGTGCTCGATCACGAATTTCAGCGCCATCAGGAACACGCCACCTGCGACGGTGCCGACGTCGACGCCGTAGCTCGGCAGGAAGAACTTGATGTCGCCGAGTTGATACAGCGCATAGGTCACCGCGATGGTCGTGATCGTATCCACAAACGGCCAGACCACCAGGAAGATCCCCATCCACCAGACACCCTGCAGCGTTTCGGACACGAAGATCCGCCCGTTGGCGAATCGGTTCACCATGCGATGTAGGATGCCGATCAGCACGGCGTAAAACGATACCCCAAGCGCGAACAGCGACCAGAACAGCACCTGGCCCTTGGCCGACATGGTGAGCGGGTTGGCGACGATGGCCGCGCACTTCGCCTGCTCGCCGATCAGGCTCTCGGCGATCGTCGCCGACGCCGTGGTGGTGCGGTAATAGGCCAGCCACAGCACGACCGGCAGCGCCGCCCAGATCAACCAGAACGCCCGATCGAGCCTTCGAAACCAGAGCTGGCGCTGCTCACGAACCGATTTCCCCATCGCACCCATCCAGAAATTCTTTGCCAAAAAAGCCGTTACGGCCGGATTACATCATGCCTAGGCAATGTCATTGACTCAACCTTAAACGTGATTTATTTCATGTTTATCATGAAATTTTTCATGAAGAAGGTGGATGATGACGGTAATCCCAGACCAAAACGGCCTGCGCAAGGCTTTGAAGCAATTGGTCCACGCTCACCTCACGCGCCGCCTGATCGTGGCCGCGTTCCACATCCCGCTGCTCGGCAGCCCCGCCGATGCCGCCAAGGCGAGCGACAAGTCGAGCGATCCGGCCGGCGTCTGGCTGACCCAGTCCGGCGACGCCAGGATCAAGATCCATCGCTGCGGCAGCGCGCTGTGCGGCCGCGTCGTCTGGCTGAAGGAGCCGAGGGACAGGGCCACCGGCAAGCCGCAGCTCGACGACAAGAACGCCGATCCCCTCCAGCGCGCTCGGCCGGTCATGGGCATATCGTTGTTCATCAACATGCAGTCCGCAGGACCGAACAAATGGGCCGGCCGGATCTACAACGCCGATGACGGCAAGACCTATGAGAGCTCGGTGACACTGGTGTCGCCAGGCACGCTGAACGTTCGCGGCTGCATGGGAACGCTGTGCGCCGGCGAAGACTGGACGCGGTGAAGCGAATGCGGTGAAGGGACTTGGCCCCGACCCTTCATCGGCCAAGAAGAAAAGCAAACCCGCTCACTCGAGGCCGCCGCATTTGGGCGGCCTTCTTTTATGAACTAGTGTGCTGAATGCGAAGTTCGTGCGATTTCGCGGCAGCCACTTTCACGAACTTCGCATTCATAAAGCACACTAGAATCATAAGTTTCCTAGTGTCCTTATCGAATCCGAAGTTCGCTCCGAAGGTGCGGCAAATGATGCGAACTTCGGATTCGGGACACTCGCCGCCCGCCCTCAGCCTTCCACGCCGAGCTTCCACAGCGGCGGCAGATCGGCGAAGGGCGGCGTGGTGTGGGCGATGACGATCGCGGCGCGCCGGCTGTCGGAATCGATCTTGCTGTTGATCGCCTTGACGTGCGCCTTCACGGCATCGAGCCCGACGCCGAGGATAGCAGCGATCTCCTCGTTCGACTTGCCCTGGGCGATCCACGACGCCACCTCGATCTGGCGCGGCGTCAGCGCAGGAAATGCCAGCCGCAGGCGGTCGCTCGGCGTCAGCGCCGCCAGCGTTCGCTCCTGCGCCTGGCGGTAGCCGCGTAGGATGTGCGGACGAAAACCCTGCATCCGGTCGCGCTCCTCGTCGCTGAACGCCGGCCGTCCCACCACGCGATGCCCGACAACCGTGACCACATAACCGGCGTGCTCGAACGCGATCCCCATGATCCGCCGCGCCCCCGACGGCAGGAACACCTCCTTGGCAATCGGCAGCTCGACGAATTCCTCGTCGCTGAAGAAATCCGACTCGCGCAGCGCGCGTTCGCCATAGAACGCCGGATCGTGCTGCCAGAACGGATGCGAATGCATGTGCTTCGCAAACGCCTGCATGCCGCGGGCACGAACCTCCGGATCGTCGCCGACCGAAATCAACGACCGGAAATCCCAGCTCGGACGATGGAACTCGGTGAAGCTCACCACCTCCGCATCGACCAGGCGGCCGACGCCGGCGAACAGGACACCAGGCAGCGTGTGCAGGTTGGACTCAGATTCGTAGAGACGAATGATTTCGTCGTTGAGCTTGCTGTCCCGTTGCATGGGATTCTGATCGACCAGGTTTGATTTGATTTTTTGGCGATCGCTGCAACGTCACGACGTGCCCACATGTTGCAGCAAAGCCTCGCTCGCCGTCTTATCGTTCGTGCGCGCGTTGGTATACCCCTTAGGGTAATGGCCAGATCGCATTCGATTACGGAATCTCTGCGCTGTGTCGAGTCCGACACATCGCGCGGCGTCGTCAGGGGCAGCAACACGCATGGCCCGGCGAAAGTTGCAACAATTCGAGTTACTACCGGGACTGAATGCGGTGACCCCATTGGAAGACGCAGCGGAACGTCCCGCTGTAGGACAGTTCGACGACACACGCGCTGATTGTTTCGAGGCAAAATCGCTCGCGCGCCACGGGCGCGCGTCGTTCGGCGGCGCCCTGCTGGGCACGACATCGCTGGTTGCGCTGGCGCTGCTCACGGCAACGGCGATGCCGTCCCATGCGGCCGACATCGTCTGGACCGGCGCCAACTCGTCGATCTGGACCGACACCAGCAACTGGCTGCCGAACACGCTTCCGGCCAACCCCAACAACGCGGTGATCGATACGACCTCGCCCAACCCCACGGCGATCGCAGGGACCGCAGGGCAAGCCACCAATGTCACTATCGGCCAAAACGCCAACGGCCAGCTGACGATTTCGGGCGGCGGAACGCTGAACGACCTTAATGGCTTCATCGGAAACAATGCCGGTTCGAACGGCGCCGTGACGGTCGATGGCTTCGGCTCGGTGTGGTTCAGTCCCGGTGTCACTGTCGGCGTGGCCGGCACCGGCACGCTGACGATCCAGAACGGCGGCACCGTGGCCGGTACCAACGGCCTGATCGGGTCTTTGCCTGGCTCGAGCGGGACTGCAACGGTCACCGGACCCAACTCGTCCTGGAATATGACTGACGATCTCGCTGTCGGCGCAAACGGAACCGGTGTGCTGACAATCAAGGCTGGCGGCACCGTGAGCGATCGCAACGGCCGCGTCGGCTTTGTCCCCGGTTCGAGCGGCACCGTCACCGTCACCGGCCCCGGCTCGTCCTGGACCAACTCCGCCGAACTCTATGTCGGCACCGCCGGCACCGGCACGCTGAACATCGAGAACCGCGGCGTCGTGAGCAACGGCGCCAGCTCAAATGCCTACCTTGGCTATATCTTCGGATCCAACGGCAACTTAACGGTCGATGGCGCCGGTTCATCGCTTCTTGTCGGCAAGGAGCTTCATGTCGGCTATGTCGGCACCGGCGTCCTCAACATCCAGAACGGCGGCGCGGTCAGCAACGACACGACCTTCATCGGCTCCAATGTGGGCTCCAACGGCAACGTTGTCGTCACCGGCGCCGGTTCGTCGCTGAGCAGCGCTGACTTCCTGTATGTCGGCTACTCCGGCACCGGCACGCTCGACATTCAAAATGGCGCCACGGTCACCAGCGCCCCTAGCGCGACTCGCGGGATTGCCGGTATCGGCGTCATTGCAGGCTCGAACGGCACGGTGACGATCGACGGCCCCGGGTCATCCTGGACCCATGGCGGCATTCTCAATGTCGGAGGTGGCGGCACCGGCACGCTGACCATCCGGAACGGCGCGGTGGCCAGCATGATCGGCAGCGACATCGGCTTCCTTGCCGGCTCGAAAGGCACGGCCACGGTCACCGGCTCCGGCTCGTCCTGGACCAACAGCTTCGCGCTGTTCGTCGGCGATGCCGGCACCGGCACGCTGACGATCCAGAACGGTGGTATCGTAACGACGCCGCTTTTCGGTGTTGCCAATCAGGCCGGCTCGACCGGCACCGTCAACATCGGCGCCGGGCTCGGCCAGGTTGCCGCGGCGCCGGGCACGTTGAACACGCCGACCGTCACGTTCGGCGCCGGCACCGGCAGCATCGTCTTCAACCACACGTCTGCGAACTACAGCTTCGACCCGGCCATATCAGGCGCAGGGTCGGTGCTGGTGGAGGCCGGCAAGACCATCCTGACCGCAAACAGCACCTACACCGGCACCACCACGGTCGACGGCGGCACGCTCAGCGTCAACGGCTCGATTGCGTCCTCGTCCCTCACCTCAGTCAACGCGGGCGGCACGCTCGGCGGCAACGGCACCGTCGGCAACCTCACCATTGCGAGCGGCGGCACCGTGGCGCCGGGCAATTCGATCGGCAGGTTGAACGTCTCGGGCAATGTCAGCTTCGCGGCCGGCTCGATCTATCAGGTCGAAGCCAATGCCGCCGGCCAGTCCGACAGGATCGTCGCCACCGGCAAGGCGACACTCGGCGGCGGCAGCGTGCTGGCGCTGGCGCAGAACGGCACCTATGCGCCGCAGACCACCTACACCATCCTCACCGCGAACAGCGGCGTCACCGGCAGCTTTGCCGACGTCACCAGCAGCCTCACCTTCCTGAACCCGTCGCTGACCTATGATCCGAGCAATGCGTATCTGACCTTGGCGCGCAACGGCACGACCTTCCCCGACGTCGCGCAGACGCCGAACCAGCTCGCGGTCTCCAACGCCCTCGAGGCGAGCGCGCAGACCAGCCCGCTGGTGGTCAGCATCCTCAATCAGAACGCCGCCGGCGCGCGGCAGGCGTTCGATGCGCTGTCGGGCGAGATGCATGCCAGCGCGCAGACCGCGATGCTCGACGATTCACGCTATCTGCGCGATGCGGTGCTCGGCCGGTTGCGGCAATCCGCGTTTGCCGGCGATGCAGGGCCGATGGCCGCACTCAGCGCCGGCGGTCCGCAACTCGCGGCGATGGACTCGATGGCAGCCTCCTCCGCCCTCGCCTATGCCGGCGCGAGCCGTCCCAGCTTCCCGATCAAGGCGCCGCCGCTCGCCGCGCCCGCGCGGATTCCCGACACCACATTCTGGGCCCAGGGCGTCGGCGCCTGGGGCCGCTTCGGCGGCGACGGCAATGCGAGCGGCATGACGCGCGACCTCGCCGGGTTCTTCAGCGGCGTCGATCATCGCTTTGCGCCGAACTGGATCGCCGGCATCGCCGGCGGCTACACCAATTCCTCGTTGCGCATCGGCGACCGCACGAGCTCGGACAACATCGACACCGCGCATCTCGCCGGCTATGTCGGCGCGACCTACGGCGCGCTCAGCCTGCGCGGCGGCGCCGGCGCCAGCTTCAGTACGCTGGACACCAGCCGCTCGATCATCTTCCCGGATTTCTTCGACACCACGCGTGCGCGTTACAACGCCACCATGGCGCAGGTGTTCGGCGAAGTCGGCTACGGCTTCAACCTCGGCAAGGTCGCGCTCGAGCCGTTCGCCGGCCTAGCCTGGGCGCATCTCGACACCGACAGCTTCAACGAGACCGGCGGCAGCGGCGCCGCAGCGCTATTCGGCGGCCGCAGCAACCAGGACGTCGGCTATTCCACGATCGGCACGCGCTTCGCCAGCAATCTTGCGCTCGCCAACGGCATGTGGCTGACGCCGCGTGCCTCGGTCGCCTGGCAATACGCGTTCGGCGATGTCTCGCCGACCGCCGCGCTCGCGTTCCAGAGCACCGGCGCAAGCTTCACGGTCGCCGGCGTGCCGCTCGCGCGCAACGCGGCGCTGGTGGAAGGCGGGCTCGACCTGCGCATCACCACGCAGGCAAGCGTCGGCATCTCCTATGTCGGACAGCTTGCCGACCGGGTGCAGGATCATTCGGTGAAGGGCAACTTCAGCTGGAAGTTCTGACGACGGTTTTGAGTTCGCCGCGGAAGCGAACAGTTGCAACCATCGCTCTTCCCGCTAGCGGGAAGAGCAGCAGCTTTGATTCGATTTTGCGCGCAATTCGCGGCGATTGCGGAACCGCTCTGTTGCAGCAATGCCTCGCTTGGCGACTGATCGTACGCGCGCACGTTGATGTACCCTTTCGGGTAGTGGCCAGATTGTGGTCCATTGCGGAATCTGTCGACGGTGTCGACTCCGACACATCGTGCGACATCATCAGGGCCTGGCACGCGCAGGCCCGATGAAAACGGCGACATCTTAAGTCTGGCAAGGCTGGAATGCGGTGACCACGCGGGAATACGCGGCGAAGGATTTCGCTGTAGGACAGTTCGGTAGCGCGCAGACCGCCCGTCTCGATGCGAAGTCGCGCGCGAGTTATTTTCGCACCCTCGCCACGGTCTCGCCGCTTGCGCTGATCCTCGGCACGACCGGCCTGACATTGCCGGCTCACGCCCAGGCGGCCTGCACGGCCGACACCACTGCGTGCAGCGCTGCCGGTGGTCCCAGCTTCGGGCGTGGCGGCTTCGGCGGCAACGGCAATGGCGCCGGCGGCAACAGCACCAACCTGGTGGGCGCCGACACCGTGCAAGTGCCCGGCAGCCCCAGCAGCGGCGGCACCGGAGGGATCGGCGGTGCGGGGGAGAACGCTGGAGGAAACGGCGGCGCGCCGGGCTCCGCACTATCCGGAACGGCTGTCGTGACAATACCCGTCACCGGCGTGACCGGGGACACCGGACCGGACGGGTTTCATTTTGGGTCCGGCGGCGGCGATGGCTTGCTGGTGCTCGGCGATGGAACGTCGATCAGCAACGCCGGCAGCATTACCGGAGGCAGCGGCGGCAGCGGCGGGATCGGCTCCCTTGGCGGAGCCAGCACCGGCGGCAGCGGCGCTGGCGTCAATCTGGTCAGCAGCAATAATACACTGGGCAACACCGGCACCGTCACGGGCGGTGCCGCGACCGGCGGAGGTACGGCCGGCGTCGGTGTCATGACCAATGGAAACAGCACCATCAACAATGCCGGCACGATCAGTGGCGGGCTCAACGCCGACGGCGTGACCCATGCGGCCGCGATCCGTTTCGGTGGAACCAGCAACGTCCTGAATTTGCTGACCGGCTCGACGCTTGTCGGCGATATTCAATTGATTACGGGTGCCGCTGCAACGATTGCAGCACAAAACAACGGGTTCGCGCTCGGCAACAACATCGTGCTCGGCTCCGGCTCCCTCGTCGCCTTCAACACCACGCCGGCCAATTTTTCAGTCACCGGTGTGGTATCGGGCGCCGGCAGCGTGGCCGTGACCGGAATAGGCACGCTCACTCTCTCCGGGACCAACACCTACACCGGAGGAACGACGCTGGCGGGCGGAACGCTGTCGGTGTCGTCAGAGGCCAACCTCGGCGCGGCTTCGGGCTCCCTGACCTTCAACGGCGGCACGCTCCAGGTGACCGGCACGAGCTTCACCGGTACGTCACGCACCATCAATTGGGGCGGCGGCGGCTTCGAGATCGTCGATGGCACCAACAATTTCGTCGTCAGCAACTCGTTCACGGGCAACGGCGGGCTGACCAAGTCCGGCGCCGGAACGCTGACCTTCACCGGCAGCAACAACTACTCCGGCGGCACCACCATCTCCGCCGGCACGCTGCAACTCGGCAACGGCGTCAGCTTCGGATCCATCACCGGCAACGTGGTGAACAACGGCATCTTCGCCGTCAACCGATCGGACATCTATACGTTCGGCGGGACGATCTCGGGCAGCGGTGCGTTCGCGCAGATCGGCATCGGCACCACCATCCTGACCGGCACCAACAGCTATGGCGGCGGCACGACTATGTCGCGTGGCACAGTGCAGGTGTCATCGGACACCAATCTCGGCGCCGCGTCGGGCGCGCTGAATTTCGACGGCGGTGGCACGCTGCGGGTCACCGGCACAAGCTTCACCGGCACCACGCGCACGATCAATTTGGGCACCGGCGGCGGCGGTTTCGATATCGCTGACGCCGCCAACAATTTCACCCTGGGCCAGTCGATCAACGGAAACGGCACCCTGTTCAAGCTCGGCGCCGGAACGCTGACGTTGACCGGCAACAGCAGCCTGACAGGAGGCATCGCAATCAGAGCGGGCACGCTGCAACTCGGCAACGGCGGCACCTCCGGCTCCATCCTGGGCCAGGTGGTGAACAATGGCACCTTCGCCATCAACCGCTCCGACACCTATACTTTCGGCGGCACCATCTCGGGCAACGGTGCGTTCGTGCAGAAGGGCAGCGGCACCACCATCCTGACCGGCAACAGCAGCTACGGCGGCGGCACGACGATCGCGAACGGCACGCTGCAGATCGGCAATGGCGGCACGTCGGGCGCGATCACCGGCAACGTCTTCAACGACGGACGGCTGATCTTCAACCGCGCCGACGACAGCACCTTCGCCGGCTCGATCAGCGGCGGCGGCCTCTTCACCAAGAGCGGGACCGGCACGCTGACGCTCTCCGGCAACAACACCTATACGGGCGGCACGCAGCTGCTCAGCGGCACCCTCGTGGTCCAGGGTGGCAATGCGATTGGCGACAATTCCAGCGTCATCGTGCTCGGGGGCAGCACGCTGCGCCTGCTGAACAACGAGAAAGTCGCAACCCTGTCGTCCGGCGCCGCCGATTTCGGCACCGTCGATCTGGCCGCCGGCAATCTCACCACCAGCCTGAATTCGACCATCACCACCGCACTCTATTACGGCGCCATCACCGGCGCGGGCGGGCTGGTCAAGGACGGCACCTACAAGCAGGTGCTGGCCGGCAACGGCAGCTATACCGGCGGCACCACGATCAACGCCGGCACGCTACAGCTCGGCGATACGACGCATCAAGGCAAGATCGTCGGCAGCGTGCTCAACAACGCCACGTTCGAGATCGTCAACGCGGACACCTCGGGCCTGACCGCGATCACCAACAACGGCAAGCTGAATTTCCGCAACGCGACCTCGGCCGGCGCCGTCACGCTCACCACTACAGCGAGCGGCCAGACCGCGTTTGCCGGCAACAGCACGGCCGGCAATGCCCGTCTCGTCACCGACAGCGGCGGCGTCGTGGACTTCTCCGCAAGCACGGGCCCCGCCGGCGACCGCCGTCTCGCCGCCGGATCGATCGAAGGCGCCGGCCGCTATAATCTCGGCGCGAACGCGCTGGCCGTCGGCGGCAACGACCTGTCGACCATCGTCAGCGGCGTCATCGCCGACGGCGGCGCGAGCGGCGGCACCGGCGCATCGCTCACCAAGACCGGTGCCGGCACCCTGACGCTGAACGGCCAAAACACCTACACCGGCGCGACCAATGTCAACGCCGGCAAGCTCGTGGTCGGCGACGACACCCACGGCAGCGCAACCCTCGCCAGCGCCGTCACGGTGAACAATGGCGGCGCGCTCGGCGGCATCGGCACCGTCGGCGGCATCACGGCCAATGCCGGCGGCATCGTCGCGCCCGGCAATTCGATCGGCACGTTGAACGTCGCCGGCAACGTTTCCTTCGCGGCCGGCTCGATCTACCAGGTCGAGGCCAATGCGGCCGGCCAGTCCGACAAGATTGTCGCCACCGGCACCGCGACGCTCGCCGGCGGCAATGTGCTGGCGCTGGCACAGACCGGCACCTATGCGCCGCAGACCGTCTACACGGTCCTCACGGCGAATGGCGGCGTCAACGGCACGTTCAGCGACGTCACCAGCAGCCTGACATTCCTCACGCCGTCGCTGAGCTACGACGCCAACGACGTCTTCCTGACGCTCGCCCGCAACGCCACCTCGCTGACGAGCGTCGCAACGACACCGAACCAGATCGCCGTGGCCGGCGCGCTCGATGCGAGCGGGCAGCAACGCGCTCCGCTGATGATCGCCGTGCTGAACCAGGGCGCCGCCGGCGCGCGGCAGGCGTTCGATGCGCTGTCCGGCGAAGTGCATGCCAGCGCGCAGACCGCGATGCTCGACGACTCGCGCTATCTGCGCGACGCTGTGCTCGGCCGTCTGCGGCAGGCTTCGTTCGCCGGCAGCAGCGGACCGATGGCGGCGCTCGGTTCGGGTGGCCCGCAGACCGCTGCGATGGACCAGCTGTCGGTGAGCACCGCGCTCGCCTATGCCGGCACCGAGCGGTCCGCGTTTCCCGTCAAGGCGCCGCCGCTCGCACGTCCTGCGCAGATTCCGGACACCACGTTCTGGGCACAGGGGGTCGGCGCCTGGGGCCGGTTGAACGGCGACGGCAATGCCGCGGGAATCACGCGCGACCTCGCCGGCTTCTTCAGCGGCGTCGATCACAGATTCGCGCCGAACTGGATCGCCGGCATCGCCGGCGGCTACACCAGTTCGTCGGTTCATGTCGGCGATCGCGCGAGCTCGGCCGATATCGAGACCGCACATCTCGCCGGCTATGTCGGTGCGAGCTACGGCGCGGTCAATCTGCGCGGCGGCGCCTCGGCAAGCTTCAGCACGCTCGACACCAGCCGTTCGATCGTGTTCCCGGGCTTCTTCGACACGGCGCGCGCCCGCTATGACGCGACCACGGCGCAGGTGTTCGGCGAGATCGGCTATGGGCTATCGCTCGGCCGCACTGCGCTCGAGCCGTTCGCCGGCCTCGCCTGGGCCCATCTCGACACCGACAGTTTCGCCGAGACCGGCGGCAGCGGCGCCGCCGCGCTGCGCGGCGCCGGCAGCAACCAGGATGTCGGCTACTCCTCGCTCGGTGCCCGCATCGCGACCAGCTTCGCCCTCACCAACGGCATGCAGCTGACGCCGCGCGCCTCGGTGGCCTGGCAGTACGCCTTCGGCGACGTGACCCCGACGGCGGCGCTCGCGTTCCAGAGCCTGGGAACCGGATTCACCGTGGCCGGCGTGCCGCTGGCGCGGAACGCGGCGCTGGTCGAAGGCGGGCTCGACCTGCGGGTCACACCGCAGGCCAGCATCGGCGTCGCCTATGTCGGCCAGCTCGCCGACCGGGTCCAGGATCACTCGGTAAAGGCCAGTTTTAGCTGGAAATTCTGACCCGGCGGCGCCGCCGGGCTGCTCCCCTTCCACGCCAATCCGGGATGCCGATCAGCCGATTTTGCTGCATTGCACAGTCGTGAATGCTGCTATGCAAACAAGTCCGTTGTATCTGGCATCTGGTATACATAGTCTGGCTGCAGATGATGAGCCGGCCCATTGCTGGCCTCCAATGAAAGGGGACACCAATGTCCAAGACCACTGCACTGACGCTCGCGCCCTCCTCCACCCTGTTCGGCCGCCTGCTGGCCTCGATCGACCGCCTGCTGATGAAGAGCGCGGAGATCTCGAATCGCAACGGCGACCTGCCGCGCTTCGGCCTCTAAGCCAAGGGATTTCCGGCGCTCTCCGCCGGATGCAGCTTCCGTCGCAAGATGCGACCTGACATTGAACCTTCGACCAATGGCCCCGATTTTCGGGGCCATTTCCTTGCGCGCTGAACTAGTCTCCCGGGGTGCCCGGGCTGAGTCCTGTGCGGCATAAGCGCGCGCTGCCCCTGCGACAGCTTGAACCTTGGCATATCGGATACCAAGATGGCCGTCGCGCGCTCATAAGCAACGACAAGGGGCGCACTGGGAGGATCTATGTCGGACATGGTTCAGGCAACTGCGGCCCCTGCGGCCGCGCGTGTCAGCGACACCTATCGCTGGACGCAACTCGCGATCGGCGTCGCCGCGATGGTGATGATCGCAAATTATCAATACGGGTGGACGTTCTTCGTCCCCGACATCCAGAAGAAATTCGGATGGGATCGCGCATCGATCCAATGGGCCTTCACGCTGTTCGTGCTGTTCGAGACCTGGCTGGTGCCGGTCGAAGGCTGGTTCGTCGACAAATACGGTCCGCGCATCGTCGTGCTGGTCGGCGGCATCCTCTGCGCGCTCGGCTGGGCGATCAACGCGCAGGCGACGACACTGAACGGCTACTATCTCGGCATGATCATCGCAGGCATCGGCGCCGGCGGCGTCTACGGCACCTGCGTCGGCAATGCGCTGAAATGGTTTCCGGATAAACGCGGACTTGCCGCGGGCATCACCGCTGCCGGCTTCGGCGCGGGCTCGGCGCTCACGGTCGCGCCGATCCAGGCGATGATCAAGGACTCCGGCTTCCAGACCACCTTCCTCTACTTCGGTCTCGGCCAGGGCATCATCATCGTGCTGCTCTCCTTCTTCCTGCTGGCGCCGAAGGCCGGACAGGTGCCGGCCGTCGTGGCGAACGCCAATATCATCCAGACCCGGCGCAACTATCAGCCGACCGAAGTGCTGCGGCAGCCGATTTTCTGGCTGATGTACTTCATGTTCGTGATCGTCGGCGCGGGGGGCCTGATGGTGACGGCGAACCTGAAGCCGATCGCGGTCGACTGGAAGGTCGACAGCGTGCCGGTCACGCTGATGGCAGTGACGATGACGGCCGTGACCTTCGCGGCGACCATCGACCGCGTCCTCAACGGTCTGACGCGTCCGTTCTTTGGCTGGATCTCCGACATGATCGGCCGCGAGAACACGATGTTCATCGCCTTCGGCATGGAAGGCATCGGCATCTGGATGCTCTACCTCTGGGGACACGACCCGGTTTGGTTCGTGCTGCTCTCGGGCTTCGTGTTCTTTGCCTGGGGCGAGATCTACTCGCTGTTCCCCTCGACCTGCACCGATACGTTCGGCGCCAAGTTCGCAACAACGAATGCGGGCCTGCTCTACACCGCGAAGGGCACCGCGGCGCTGCTGGTGCCGATCGCCAACTACATGCAGCAATCGTCGGGTAACTGGGACAAGGTGTTCATCATCGCGGCAGGCGCCAACATCCTCGCCTCACTGCTCGCGATCGCCCTGCTCAAGCCCTGGCGAAAAATCGTGGTCGCGAAGTCCTCGGCTACGGCTTAAGCAACCGCCCTCCACCATCGCTTGCGAAGCGCCCGGCCAAAAGCCGGGCGCTTTTCATTTTGCCGTTAGGGAAGAGGCCGTCCGGAGCGGCACGTCGAAGGGCAGATTTGCTGCATTGCAGCAGAATGAAGGGCTTGCTTTCTGGAATATAGTATACCAACTTCCGCCGCGCTTGCGACGATACGCCACAATAATTGCGACACTCGGTCACAAGACCAGCGCGCTCGGGAGGACTTGATGGTTTCCAGCAATACTGCCGTCACACAAGCTCAACCTTCGTCCAGCGGCTTCCGCTGGCTGCAGCTCGTCATGGGCATCGTCTGCATGGCGATGATCGCGAACCTGCAATACGGCTGGACGCTGTTCGTCGATCCGATCGACGGCGCGCACCACTGGGGCCGCGCGGCGATCCAGTTCGCCTTCACGATCTTCGTGGTGACCGAGACCTGGCTGGTGCCGGTCGAGGCGTGGTTCGTCGACAAATACGGCCCGCGGCTCGTCATCATGTTCGGCGGCATCATGATCGCGCTCGCCTGGGTGTTGAACTCCTATGCCGACTCGCTCGCCTTGCTCTACACCGCCGCGGTGTTCGGCGGCATCGGCGCCGGCGCGGTGTACGGCACCTGCGTCGGCAACGCGCTGAAGTGGTTTCCCGATCGCCGCGGCCTCGCCGCCGGCGCAACCGCGGCCGGCTTCGGCGCCGGCGCCGCGCTCACCGTGGTGCCGATTGCAAAGATGATCGCCGCGAGCGGCTATCAGACTGCGTTCTTCGATTTCGGCATCGGACAGGGATTGATCGTCTTCCTGCTCGCCTTCTTCATCCAGCCGCCCGCGGTCTCGATCCCGCCGAAGAAGAAGCAGCTCAATCTGCCGCAGACCAAGGTCGACTTCACGCCGCCGCAGGTGCTGCGCAGCCCGATCTTCTGGGTGATGTATCTGGTGTTCGTGATGGTCGCCGCCGGCGGCCTGATGGCGGCGGCGCAGATCGCACCGATCGCGCACGACTACAAGATCGCGAACACGCCGGTCACGCTCGCCGGCTTCCAGATGGCCGCGCTGACATTTGCGATCTCGCTCGACCGCATCTTCGACGGTTTCGGACGGCCGTTCTTCGGCTGGGTCTCCGACAATATCGGCCGCGAGCACACCATGTTCATCGCGTTCGGCACCGGCGCGCTGATGCTGCTCACGCTGTCCACCTGGGGTCACAACCCGGTGGTGTTCGTGCTGGCGACCGCGGTCTATTTCGGCGTGTTCGGCGAGATCTACTCGCTGTTTCCGGCGACCTGCGGCGACACCTTCGGCTCGAAGTTCGCGACCACCAACAACGGCATGCTCTACACCGCGAAGGGCACCGCAGCGCTCTTGGTGCCTGCCGCCAGCATCGTTGCCGCCAGCTACGGCTGGCAGGCGGTGTTCGTGATCGCGGTCGCCCTCAATGCCACCGCGGCGCTGATGGCGCTGTTCGTGATCAAGCCGATGCGCCGCGCCTTCATCAACGGTAACGAGGTTGCCGCCGCGGAAGAGACCGCGACGAGCGCCAAAACGGCTTGACAAGACGGCTTGACAAGACGGCTTAACAGGACGGCTTGGCTAAAGACCACCCGATCAGGACCGCTTGGTCCCGACATTTCCCCGGAGACTGATGGAGGCGCATTTCGGTGCGCCTCTTTTCTTTTGCCAAGTTTCTTTTGCCGAGACAGGGATGCCAGATACCAGAACGCTTAGTGCAGCAGATCGCCCTCGTCGCTCACAATCGTCGGAAACGTCAGCAAACCTGCCTATTTAAGACGTTTCCTGATGGTAGATTTCTGTGACAGTCACGTTGACAATTGGCATTTTGTATACCAGACTCCAGTCAACGATAACCAAGGAGGTTGCCATGCAAGTCGGAGATATCCTGCGCAAGAAGACCCCCCGCGTCGCCACGGTGCGCATGAACGAGACCGTCGCGATTGCCGCGCAACTGATGCGCGCCAGCAATATCAGCGCGCTCGTGGTCAAGGATGTCGTTCGCACCGAGGGCAACACCGCCGTCGGCATGTTCACCGAGCGCGACGTGGTGCGCGCGATCGCCGAGCACGGTGCGGCCGGCGCGAGCATGAAGGTGTCGCAATTCGTCTCGGTGCAGCAGCTGGTCTCGTGCACATCGAGCGACACGCTCGAGCACATCCGTCATCTCATGACCAAGCACCACATTCGCCACGTGCCGGTCATCGACAATTACAGCCTGATCGGCGTCGTCAGCATGCGCGACATCGCCGCCGCGTTCGACGAGGAGACCGCCGCGTCGAAGAAAGACGCCGTGCCGGCGTAACAAGCGCCTTCTTTGCCTCGCTCTCAGCCAGGCGCTGCGTGTTCGATCACGAGCGCCTGAACAGATGACGAAAGATTTCCGTCCCGCCCTCGCCTGACCGCCGCGGCCTGTCATTTCCGCATGGGCGCGCCGCAGGTCGCCGGTAGACAATTGCCGGACAGGACTGCATCCTTCCCTCGACATCCCATAACAACACCGTGCGCCGCCGTCCGCGTCACGGAAAATACCGATGGAAACGAGGGCAGAATGATCAAGACACGTTTCACCGAGATGTTCGGCGTCGACCACCCGATCGTGCAGGGCGGCATGCAATGGGTCGGGCGCGCCGAATTGGTTGCGGCCGTCGCCAATGCCGGCGCACTCGGCATGATCACCGCGCTGACGCAGCCGACGCCGGACGATCTGCGCAAGGAAATCGCGCGCTGCCGCGAGCTGACCGACAAGCCGTTCGGCGTCAACCTGACCATTCTGCCCGCGATCAAGCCGCCGCCCTACGCCGAATACCGCCAAGCCATCATCGAGAGCGGCATCAAGATCGTCGAGACCGCCGGCAACAAGCCGCAGGAACATGTCGACGAGTTCAAGAAGCACGGCATCAAGGTGCTGCACAAATGCACCAGCGTGCGCCACGCGCTGTCCGCCGAGCGGATGGGCGCCGACGCGATCTCGATCGACGGCTTTGAATGCGCTGGCCATCCCGGCGAGGACGACACCCCCGGCCTGATCCTGATCCCCGCCGCCGCCGACAAGGTGAAGATCCCGATGATCGCCTCGGGCGGCTTCGGCGATGCGCGCGGCCTGGTCGCTGCGCTCGCGCTCGGCGCCGAAGGCATCAACATGGGCACGCGCTTCATGTGCACCAGGGAGAGCCCGATCCACCAACTCGTGAAGGAACGCATTGTCGCCAATGACGAGCGCGAGACCGAGCTGATCTTCCGCACCATGCGCAACACCTCGCGCGTCGCCAAGAACGCGATCTCGACCAAGGTCGTGCAGATGGAAAAGGAAGGCGCCAAGTTCGAGGACGTGCGCGAGCTGGTCGCCGGCGCCCGCGGCAAGATGGTCTACGCGTCAGGCGATGCCGACGAAGGCATCTGGTCGGCCGGCCAGGTGCAGGGCCTGATCCACGACATTCCGTCCTGCGCCGAGCTGGTGTCGCGCATCGTCCACGAAGCGGAAGCGATCATCCGCGAGCGGCTGGAAGCCATGATGTCCGGCGCCAAGCGCCAGGCCGCGGAATAAGCGATTTGATCGCGCGCGGCTCTATCTCCTCATCCTGAGGAGCTTGATCTCCTCATCCTGAGGAGCTTGCGAAGCAAGCGTCTCGAAGGATGAGGCCACAGTCGGGCCTCATGGTTCGAGACGCGCGAAGACGCGCTCCTCACCATGAGGATTCAGACCGAAGGGAATGCCCCCATGAAAGCCTATGTCTACGGAGCCAACGGCCCTGAAATCACCGACGTTGCGAAGCCCGTGCCGAAGGGCACCCAGGTGCTGGTCAAGGTCCATGCCTGCGGGCTGAACCGCGCCGATCTCGGCATGACCAAGGGCCATGTCCACGGCGCGGCCGGTGGCGTCGGCACCGTGCTCGGCATGGAATGGGCCGGCGAGGTCGCCGAGCTCGGCCCCGATGCCAAAGGCGTCAAGGTCGGCGACAAGATCATGGGCTCCGGCGGCGCGGCATTCGCCGAATACACGCTGGCCGATCACGGCCGGCTGTTCCGCGCGCCCTCGAACATGAATTTCGACGAGGCCGCAACCCTGCCCGTCGCGCTCGCCACCATGCACAACGCCGTCGTCACCAATGGCGCGCTGCAGCCGGGCCAGACCGTGCTGATCCAGGGCGCAAGCTCGGGCGTCGGGCTGATGGCGATGCAGATCGCCAAGCTGAAGGGCGCCAGGCTCGTGGTGGGCTCATCGACCGACGCGATGCGCCGCGGCCGGCTGAAGGAGTTCGGCGCCGATCTCGCGGTGGATTCGAAGGATCCCGGCTGGGTCGATCAGGTGCTGCAGGCGACATCAGGCGAAGGCGTCGACCTGATCGTCGACCAGGTTTCCGGACCGGTCGCGAACCAGAACCTCAAGGCGACCAAGGTCAAGGGCCGCATCGTCAATGTCGGCCGGCTCGGCGGCACCCATGGCGACTTCAACTTCGACCTGCATGCGGCGCGCCGCATCCAGTATATCGGCGTCACCTTCCGCACCCGCTCGATCGAGGAGATCCGCGCGATCTTCGAGGAGGTGCGCAAGGACATCTGGCCGGCGGTCGAGGCACGCAAGCTGCAGCTGCCGATCGACCAGGTCTACAAATTCGCCGACATCGGCAAGGCGTTCGAACACATGGAAGCCAACAAGCATCTCGGCAAGATCGTGGTGACGCTGTAGCAGCAGGCTCCGGCGATTGTCATTGTCATTGCGAACGACGGGCGGATCAGCGAAGCGCAATCCGCCATCATTCGCCAGATGCAACGGCGGATGATGCCGGAGCCTGTCATCGGACCGCGCTTCGCGCGGACCCGGTGGGCTGATCCGCGCCTGCTACGTGCGATGTCCTGGCTCTTCGCGTACGGTGTTCAACCGACCGGTCCGGGAATCCAATAGTCCCCCGCAAGCGGGCTGACCTTTACGCCACCAATGACTCCAAGCTCCAGGCTTGGATCGAAGTAGCGCATCGTCCGCTCATTGAGGTCGATGATGCGGCCAGGCCGTAGCGGCCCCACGTCATTTATCTTCACGATAACCTTCTTGCCGACAGCCTCGACGAGGGCATATTTCGGCCTCGCGCCAAATTGGACCCCACCAAACTTCCGACGCAAACTCGTCTTGATGGCGGCCGCCCAGACCGAGTGATCATAGCGCTCGCCGGAGGCTGTGCTCGGACCGCCCTCCTCCTTGCCGGGCTTGAACGGATTGTACATGGATGCCGCGCCAACGATTGCATCCCCGCACGCGGCATTGACGACGGCGCTTGAATGAACCGCAGCGATTTCACTTCGAGCAGCGGTGCCAGAAAAGGCGAGCGCAACCAGGGCGCCGCAAATCGCGGCGCTCGAGCCGAACAGCATCATAACTCCTTGATTGATTTTCTTCGATCTTCCGGTTCCCGATGCCGCAAAACATGGTCAAGCGAACGCGGAGGCGCTAACTCGTGCCAATTCCTTGCGGATTCGTGCCAATTCCGGCGACGGAACCGTTATGAGAACCAGGCGGTTCTCACACAGCGTTTTCAGTTTCTCGCCCGACTAAGACAGAGAATGCGTCAGCAAAATGACTGAATGGAGCTGTCTTCGACAGCGCATGACCAGCATATCGGCGTCACCTTCCGCACCCGTTCGATCAGGGAGATCCGCGCGATCTTCGGCAAGGTGCGCAAGGACATCTGGCCCGCGGTCGAGGCGCGCAAGCTGCATCTGCCGATCGACCAAATCTACAAATTCGCCGACATCGGCAAGCCGTCCGAACACACGGAAGCAACAGTCACCTCGGCAAGATCGTGGTGACGCTGTACTCGGCGCGCACGGCTGCGTAGGATGGGCAGAGCGAAGCGAAACCCATCGATGTATCCGTGCAGCGAGATGATGGGTTTCGCTTCGCTCTACCCATCCTACAGCTACCGCGTTGGTCCGCCCTACGTGCTCGGTCTCACCTGCGTGATGGCGACGCCGGAGATCGCGAGCAGTCCGCCGACAACCAGTTTCGGGGTCACCTGGTCGCCAAGGAACAGCACGCTCGAGATCAAGGCGAACACCGGAAGCAGCAGACCGAAGGGGGCGACACGGGCCATGGAGCAGCGGGCGATCAGCCAGAACCACAGGCCGAACCCGACAATGCCACCGATGAAGACGGTGTAGGCGAGCGCCAGCCAGCCCCGTTGATCCGCAGTGCCAAGGCTCGCCAGCTGTCCGTATTCCAGCAACAGCGACATCAACATCACCTGCGGCACGGTGAGCAGCGACGACCACCCCATCAGCATCAGGGGATCAAAAGGGCCGTAGCGTTTCGTCAGGACGGTGGACACCGCGAATGCGAAGGCAGCGGCAACCACGAGCAGCAGCGGCAGCGCGTTTGCCGACAGCCCCGGCCCCGCCGCCAGCACCACCACGCCGACGAACGCCAGTACCACGCCGGCGGATGTGATGAGCGACGGCCGCTCCGCGAGCAGCGGCCAGGCGAGCAGCACGGTGAAGGGCGGAGCGAGTTGATAGGCGACCGCCGACATGCTTCCCGAGCCGAGCCCGAGGCCGACATAGAACAGCCCGAAGTTCAGTCCGCCGAGGAAAACCGAAATAGCCGCGACAGGGCCGAACTGTTGGCGTGTCGGCCTTCTGACGAACGGAACAAGCAGCAGCGCGATGGCCAGGAAGCGCAGCGCGAGGAAGAACAGCGGCGGAAACTCGGTGACGCCGACCTTGATGACCACGAACTGATAACCCCAGAGCAAGGGAACGGCCACCGCGCAGACGATCTGGATGGCGGACATGGAATCTTTCCTTTCAAGACCGATCGGTCCATATATCGGCGCGCCGATCGCGCAGACGTCCAGAGGACATCAAGGGTCATTCCAACAGTTGCTTATTCGATGAAGCGATCGAGCAGCGCGTCGGCAGTGGCTTGCGACGTGGTGCGCGCCGGCGCCGTTTTGGCGACCACGCGCAGCCCCCAAAGGAAACAGATCAGAATTCGGGCGGCACTCGAAGGCTCGACGCCATCGGCCAATCTGCCCGCGGTCTCCGCACGGGAAAATGCGTCCGCCACCCTGGCCTCCATGATCTTGAAGAAGCTCGCGAAGCGACGGCCAACCTCAGCATCCTGGCCAGCCAGTTCCATCGCCGTCGCCACCAACAGGCAGCCGCGCCGGCCATTGGCACCGCACGCGCGTTCAACGTAGCCGGCAAGGTAGGCTCGCAGGCCGTCGACCGGATCTCTGCGGGGGTCGAGTTCATCATCCATCCGCGTCAGGGCATCGGCAATGTAGCGATCGAGCGCGCGCAGGAACAGCGAGTGCTTGTCGCCGAAAGCGGCGTAAAGGCTGCCGCGCGAGAGCTTCGTCGCACGCAGCAGGTCCGGCAGCGCCGTGGCGTGATAGCCGCGCGACCAAAACACATTCATGGCGCGCTCGACCGCGGCCTCCATGTCGAAGCTTCGCGGGCGCCCACGGGGCGACTGCATGGCGGTTTGGCGGCTCATTGCCGATATATAGACCGATTGGTCTTTAAATAGCAAGTGCCGGCTTCGGATAACAACCCGGCGGGTCCGTAGGATGGGTAGAGCGAAGCGAAACTTCACGTTACCGCGCGGAAACAACTGATGTGTTTCGCTGCGCAACACATCCAGTGTCGTCCTGGCGAAAGCCAGGACCCATTACCCCGAATGCGAGTCATGAGGCGATGCAATTGCACCAGCTCACTTCAACAACACAACCCTGTGGTTATGGGTCATGGCTTTCGCCAGGACGACGGCATGATTTTGGCGCAAGGATGCAATTGCAACTGAGTGGCGATTGCGCGTGGCGAATGACACTTGATGTTCACCAACTCCCTGCTACACCGCCGCCCATGAGCTCTTCAAAGACCAGCGCACCCTCCACCAAGACATCCGTCGCCGCGATCTCGATCCTCGCCAGCGGCAGCATGGCGGTGGCGAAGTTCGTCGTCGGCATCGCGATCGGATCGCTGGCGCTGATCTCCGAGGCGCTGCACTCGTCGATCGACCTGGTCGCCACCATCATCACCTGGGCGGTGGTGCGGGTGTCCGACCAGCCGGCCGATGCCGAGCATCATTACGGCCACGGCAAGTTCGAGAGCGTCTCGGCGCTCGGCATCATCGCGCTGCTCTATGTGCTGGCCGGCGGCATCCTGGTCCAGGCCTACAGCCATCTGCGCGAGGGCGCGCCGCCGCCGTCGATATCGGCCATTCCCTTTGTCGTTCTGGTCATCGATATCGGCGTCAATCTGTGGCGGGCCCGCGCGCTGCACCGCGCCGCGCGCGACACCAAGAGCCAGGCGCTGGCCGCCGACGCGCTGCATTTCGCCTCCGACGTGATGGGCTCGACCGCCGTCATCGTCGGCCTGGTGCTGGCCGGCTTCGGCTTCTGGTGGGGCGATGCCGCGGCGGCGATCGCGGTCGCGGTGATGATCGCCCTGCTCGGCCTGCGCATGGCGCGGGAGACGGTCGAGACTTTGCTCGACCGCGCGCCCGAAGGCGCGCTGGAAAAGGCCACCGCCGCTATCAAGGCCGTGCCGGGGGTGGTCGATGTCGACCGGTTGCGCGTCCGCATGGTCGGCGCCACGCATTTCATCGATGCCATCGCCAAGGTGCCGCGCACCTACCCGATCGACCGCGTCGAGGACATCAAGCGCAGGGCGCAGGCGGCGGTGACCAAGACGTTCGGCGACGCCGACCTCACCTTCACCGCGGTGCCGGTGGCGCGCGACAATGAGAGCGTGCGCGAACGCATCATGGTGATCGCGCGCAATTCCGGCCTCGCCATCCACCACGTCACGGTGCACGATATCGGCGGCAAGCTGATCGTCGGCATCGACCTCGAGGTCGACGGCGACATGGCGCTGGACGCGGCGCACGACATCGCCCACGAGCTCGAGCGCGCGATCCGCGAGGACTTTGGCGAGGACGTCGAGGTCGACTCCCATATCGAGCCGCTCGAGCCGGAACTGCCGTGGGGAACCAACGCCGCGCCCGATCGCGTCGAGGCCATCAAGGCGGCGCTGACCGGCTTTGCCGATGGCGGCGCGATCCATGACATCCACAACGTGCGGGTCCGTAACACCGACGCCGGCGAGATCGTCAACTTCCATTGCCGCGCCCGGCCTTCGATGAGTGTGATCAAGGTGCACGAAAGCGTCGACGAGATCGAACGCAAACTGCGTCGTGCGTTCCCCACCGTGAAGCGTGTGATCAGTCACGCCGAGCCGACGCGCGCGTAATTCTACGGAGCCGTTCCTGTTTCGGACTCACTTTGCGCCGCCTGATTCTGTTTTGGACAAGAATTATTTCGCATTAACGAATCGTTGACTCTCGACAGTCCCGGAAATCTGGATTCAAATGATCATGATTCGGATGCATCGTGGGGAGCATCCGAACCGGGTAAAAAATCAGCTTAGAGCGGGGGTCTAAGGCATGGCGCGCGCGCATGCAGCGAACGCGTGCGTCCAATCCGATTCGATCAAGGGATTGGCGCAGTCGATCGCGAAACCGGCCTATCACAGGCTCTTGACGGCCGAGCCTGCACTGCGCCGCGCTGTCCCTACCCTCATCATCGCCTTCCTCATCACGATCTGCCTCGGCGCCTTCGTCCAGGTGATCGACCAGAACCGGCAGAAGCGCGGCGCGATGAAGCGCGACCTTGCCGCGCTCTCCGACATCCTCGCCGAACGTCTCGATCGCCTGACCTCGGTGCGGCGCGACCGGCTCGCCAACATCGAGCGGATGCAGGAACTGCTGCCGGACCTGATCCCGTCCTGGGGCATCGCCTATGGCCGCCACGTCATCATCACCAGCGCCGATCACCGCGTGCTGGCGCGCGTGCCGGTCGATGGCGCCGGCGAGAACGACCGCATCCTCGACATCGTCTCCACCGCGCAGCTGCTCGTCGCGCCCGGCCAGCAGGGCACGGTCAGCGACATGACGCTGCCCGGTGGCACCGGCGCGCTGGCGATCTCGCAGCTCGTCAAGTCGCTACCCGGCCAGGTCGTCGTGATCCAGGAGATGAACGAGCCGATCTGGGGATCGGACGCTGCGCTCTCGGTGACGCTGTCGGCGACCACGAGCTTCGTGGTGCTGATCCTCGGCTTCGCGTTCCACTGGCAATCGACCCGCGCCCGCGAGGGCGACCTGATCAACGACGCCGTGCGCGGCCGCATCGACACCGCGCTCAACCGCGGCCGCTGCGGATTGTGGGACTGGGACCTGTCGCGCGGCAGGATCTTCTGGTCGCAGTCGATGTTCACCCTGCTCGGCCTCGACACCCGCAACGACCTCCTCACCTTCGGCGAGGTCAACGCGCTGGTGAATTCCGACGACATCAACCTGTTCGACATCGCCGACCAGCTGATCTCGGGCAAGATCGATCACATCGACCAGAGCTTCCGCATGCGCCATGTCGGCGGCCACTGGATCTGGCTGCGGGTGCGCTGCGAGCTCAGCCACGCCGCCGCCGACGGCGGCCTGCATCTGATCGGCATCGCGGTCGACATCACCGAGCAGAAGAGCCTCGCCGAGAAGTCGGTGGAAGCCGATCTCAGACTGCGCGATGCGATCGAGACCATTCCCGAGGCTTTCGTGCTCTGGGATGCCGACGACCGCCTCGTGCTCTGCAACTCGCACTTCCAGCGGCTGCACAAGCTGCCCGATTCCGCCGTCAGCCCCGGCACCTCCTACGAGACCGTGATCGAGGTCGGCAGCATGCCCGAGGTGCGCACCCGCCTGCACGAGAGCGGCGTGCCGGCGCCCGGCGCCCGCACCTTCGAGGCCCAGCTCGACGACGGCAGCTGGCTGCACATCAGCGAGCGCCGCACCAAGGACGGCGGCTACGTCTCCGTCGGCACCGACATCACCCGCATCAAGGCGCACGAGCAGAAGCTGGTCGACAACGACCTGCGCCTGCGCGCCACCGTGATCGACCTACAGCGCTCGCAAGCCGAGCTGGAACGGCAGGCCGTCGAGCTCGCCGACCTCGCCGAAAAATACTCGCAGGAAAAGACCCGCGCCGAGGACGCCAACGCCGCGAAGTCGAAATTCCTCGCCAATATGAGCCATGAGCTGCGCACGCCGCTCAACGCCATCATCGGCTTCTCCGAGATCATGGGCAGCGGCCTGTTCGGCACGCTCGGCTCGGACAAGTACGCGGAGTACTGCCACGACATCCTGACGTCGGGGAAATACCTGCTCGAGGTGATCAACGACATTCTCGACATGTCCAAGATCGAGGCCGGCCGCATGAAGTTCGACATGGAGCCGCTCGACCTCTCCGGCATCCTCGCGGAGTCGCTGCGGGTGGTCTCCGGCCGCGCCGAGCACAAGGGATTGTCGCTGGAATCGGATATCGAAAGCACGATCTCGGTCGTCGCCGACCGCCGCGCGGTCAAGCAGATCATCGTCAACCTGCTCTCCAATGCCGTGAAGTTCACGCCCGACCACGGCCGCGTGCTGGTGCGCGGCCAGATGCTGGACGACTCGATCGTGCTGTTGATCGCCGACAGCGGCATCGGCATCGCGCCGGAATCGCTGCGCCGGCTCGGCAAGCCGTTCGAGCAGGTCGAGAGCCAGCTCACCAAGAGCTACCAGGGCTCCGGTCTCGGACTTGCGATCGCGCGCTCGCTCACCAATCTGCACGGCGGCTCGATGCGGCTGCGCTCCAAGCTCGGCGTCGGCACCGTCGTGCGGGTCACGCTGCCCCGCGATCCGCGGTCCCTGCAGACGAAGCTGCCGGAAGCGGCCTGACGCCCCCCACTACTTCGCAAGCACCCCTTCCAGCAGCGCGGCATCACCGAGCACGGCCAGCGTCTCGCGAGGCGTGAGATGGCGGACTGCCTGGTCGAAGCTGTCGCTTGCCTCGATCCGCGCCCGCGCCACCGCGAGGTGAAGATCGATCTCGCCCGGACCGCCGCGCCGCACCGGCGGCAGCGACGAGAGATGGCGATGCAGCAGGTCGGAATCCTGCCGCAGCGTCGCGAGCGCGGGGGCCGACGCAGGTGCCGGCGACGCCGCCAGCTCATTGGCGCGGACCAGCACGCGCGGCGGCTTAGCTTCCTCCGGCGTCACGAACAGCGCGTGCATCGCGGGCCTCGCAGTCCAGGCGCCGATCGGGATCGCAAACAAGAGGCCAACGATCACCGGCGACATCCACAGCAGCAGCGGCAGCGACACCGCCCAGGCGCTGATCGCCATCGCGACACCGCAAGCGGTCGGAACGCCGTACTTCCGATAGAGCTCGCGCCGTTCGACCGCGCCGTCGTCGCGCCGCTGTGTCTGCCAGCCGGCATCCCGACCGAGCAGGATCTCGACGACGGCGATCGACTGGAACACCATCATGACCGGCGCGATCATCGCCGAGATCAGCACCTCGGCGATCACGCCCGTCAGCGCCCGGAAGCCGCCGCCGAATTGCCGGCGCGTGTCCGACCGTGTCAGCAACAGGAGGAAGCCGAGCAGCTTCGGCACGATCAGCAGCGCCATGGTAAGGCCAAACACCCATGCCGCGAGCACCGGGTCCTGCGCCGGCCAGTTGGGAAACAGCGAAAAGCCCTTCGGAAAATATTCGGGGCGAATGAAGCGCGCCTGCAACGAAATCAGGATTCCGAGCAGCAGGAACGACAGCCAGAGCGGCGCGGTGATGTAGGAGCCGATCCCGGTCATGAAATGCAGCCGCGAGATCCAGTGCAGGCGGCGCGTCCTCAGCACGGCGAGATGCTGCAGATTGCCCTGGCACCAGCGCCGGTCGCGCGCGGCAAAATCCAATAGCGACGGCGGCACCTCCTCAAAACTGCCGCCGAGCATCGGCGCCATGTAGATGCCCCAGCCGGCGCGCCGCATCAGCGCCGCCTCGACAAAGTCGTGGCTCAGGATGTGTCCGCCGAACGGCTTGCGTCCGGAGAGCTCGGGCAGGCCCGCCTGCTGCGCAAATGCCTCGATCCTGATGATGGCATTGTGCCCCCAATAATTGCCCTCGGAGCCGTGCCACCACGCAACGCCGGCGGCGACCATCGGTCCGTAGAGCCGGCCGGCAAACTGCTGCAGCCGGCTGAACAGGCTGCGCGCGTTGACGATGACCGGCAGCGTCTGCAGCAGCGCCGCCTGCGGATTGGTCTCCATGGCGTGCGCCATCCGCACCATGGTGTCGCCCGACATCAGGCTGTCGGCGTCGAGCACGATCATGAACCGGTAGGCGCCGCCGAACCGCGTGATCCACTCGCCGACATTGCCGGACTTGCGCGCCGTATTGTCGGCGCGATGGCGGTAGAACAGCCGCTGCGCGCCGCAGGCCTCGCACAGTTCGAGGAACGCCCGTTCCTCGGCGATCCAGATATCGGGATCGCGGGTGTCGCTGAGCACGAACCAGTCGAAGCTGTCGCCCTGCCCGGTCGCCTCGACGGACTCGTAGATGGCGTGCAGGCGCGCCATCAATTGATGCGGGTTCTCGTTGTAGGTCGGGAGCAGCACCGCGGTCCGGCTCGCGAGTTGCGGCAACGGACCATCGTCGCGGATCGGCAAGGCATTGCCGTTGCGCCGAAGCAGAACGAAGAAGCCGGCGAGCGCCGACGCAAACGAAAACGCGATCCAGGCGAGCAGCGCGACGAACAGCACCAGCACAATGCCTTCCATGATCGTCACGCCGCCGACCTGGACCACCATGTACATCTCGTAGGCGCCGGCACCGGTCAGCGCCGCCGTCAACAGCAGGACGAACGCGCGGCGCATGAACATGCCCGCGCCGACCGACACTGGCTTGCTCACCGCATGCGGCGGCCGGGCGAGATCGGCCGCCGACATCGCAAGCGGGCTCTCTTGCGGCAGGAAGCCGTCCGCCGCCGCGGCGACGTCGGACTGAGGCGACGTGACTATGGCGCCCATCGATAGACCCAGATCTCGGAGAGCGGCTTGTCATCTTGCGCCAGATGCGCACGCAGCTCGATCGGGTCCTTCTTGACGGCGCACTGGAAGCTGAGCCGCCATCCGCCGGTATTCGGATTCGGCTGCGTGACGACGTTCGTGATCTCGGACTTCTCGGCCGTCACGACGCCCTTGACGCTATTGGGATCGATCCCCTTCAGATTGTCCCCGAACAGGTCGAGCACGAACAGCTTGCTATTCTCGCCATGGGCGCCGATGCCGCTGCGCGTAAAGCGCGCGAGCGAGTGCGGCTTCGGCGCATCTGGTCCCCAATGCAGGCGATAGGTGAAGTTGGTCTCGCTCTTGGCCTTGAGCGGCGCCTTCGGCCGCCAGAACGCGGCGATGTTGTCGTGGATCTCTTCCTTGGTCGGGATCTCGAACAGGATGACCGCGCCCTCGCCCCAGTCGCCGATCGGCTCGACCCACAGGCTCGGACGCTTCTCGAAGCGCGATTCGATGTCCTGATAGGCGAAGAAATTCTTCTCGCGCTGCATCAGCCCGAAGCCATGCGGATTGACGTCTTGGAACGTGCTGATCTGGAGGTCGCGCGGATTGCTCAGCGGCCGCCACAGGCTCTCGCCCTTGCCGTTGTAGATCGCAAGCCCGTCGGAATCGTGCACGGACGGCCTGAAGTCGTCGACCTCGTTGCGATCGTTGGGCCCGAAGAAGAACATGCTTGTCATCGGCGCAAGGCCGGCATGCTCGAGATCGGCACGCGGATAGAGCGATGCCTCGACATCGAACACCGTGGTCGCTCCAGGCCTGATCGTGAAGCGGTAGCTTGCCGCGCAGCTCTTGCTGTCGAGCAAGGCGTGAATGACCAGCGAGGTCGCGTTGGGCACCGGGCGCTCGAGCCAGAACGCCTTGAAGAACGGAAACTCCTCGCCCTTGGCCTCGCCGGTATCGATCGACAGGCCGCGCGCCGACAGGCCGTAGGTCTCGTCCTTGGCGACGGCGCGGAAATAGCTCGCGCCGAGGAAGACGCAGACCTCGTCGTAATAGTCCCGCTTGTTGATCGGCGCGTGGATCCGAAATCCGGCAAAGCCGAGGTCGGTCTCGGTGAAGTCAGGCACGGTCTCGCCGAACGAAAACATGTCCTTGCTGTACTTGACTTCGCTGACCTTGCCGTCGGCGACCTCGAAGATGTTGACCTTGTTCTTGTAGAAGAAGCCGCGGTGGAAGAACTGCGCCTCGAACGGCAGCTTCGCGCCGCGCCACAGCGCGCGCTCGGACGTGAAGCGGATCGTGCGGTACTGGTCGTAGTTCAGGTCCGTCAGGCCGTTCGGCAACTTCTCGTCCGGCGCCTCGAACGACTTGCTGGCGAGATTGCGCGCAAGCTCCCTGACCATGGCGGGGTTGAAGGGTGCGTCCGTCGCGCTCGCTGCGGCGGCGGCCTGGCGCTGTGGCAAGAACATGAGTGTCGGCAACATGGCCGATCCGTGGAGTAACTGGCGACGATTCAAAGCAGCTCCTGCTCGCTGACCGGGACGCCGCAATGCAACCGCCGAGCCGGCGCTGAGTTCCATCTTTGCTGCGAGCAAGCGAAGATTGTCGGCCGGCTGAACACCAGGACTTGCTTCAACGCAAGCACACAACGCGTGGTCGCTGCTGTGCCGGAACCGCGGCGGAAAGGCTGCGAGAGAATGCCGGGAGCTACGCGCTCTCGAGCGTCGGCGCGACCTCGCGTGCGACCTGCACCAAGGCTGCGATCAGCGGCGTCATCGGATCGCGCTGCGGGATCACGAGGCCAATGCTGTAGTCCACGACCGGATCGATGATCGGAATGCTGCGCACGGCATCCGCAAGGCCGAGCGTCTCGGCGAGCTTGGCCGGCATCACGCTGGCCCAGCGGCCGGTCTTCACATGGGTGTAGAGCACGAGCAGCGAGTTCGATGTCAGCGTCGGCGTCGCCTCCGCGCCGACCGAGGTCAGCGCGCGATCGATGATGCGACGATTCTGCATGTCGGGCGTGAGCAGACAGAGCGGCACGGTGCCGACTTCCTTCCACGTCACCTGCTTGCGGTCGCCGAACATCGCATCCGGCGCCGTCAGCAAACGATAGCTCTCATTGTAGAGCGGGATGGTGCGGACCTTGCCGATCGGCTCGTTCTCGATATAGGTCAGCCCGGCATCGACCTCGAGATTCTCGAGCAGGCCGAGCACGTCGGCCGACGTGCACGACTGGATACGGAAACGCACGTCGGGATGGCGCGCCCGGAACGGCGTGGTCAGCGAGGCCACCATGCCGAGCGCGGTCGGGATCGCCGCGATCCTGATCTCGCCCGACAGCTTGTCCTTGAGGCTGTTGATCTCCTGCTTCATCGCGCGCGCATCGCCGACGATGCGCCGCGCCCAGTCCAGCGTCCGCTCCCCTTCCGGCGTGAAGCCCTGGAAGCGGGATCCGCGCTGCACCAGCATGACGCCGAGGATTTCCTCGAGCTGCTTGAGACTGGTCGACATCGTCGGCTGGGTGACGCCGCACGCCTCCGCGGCCCGGCCGAAATGCCGCTCCTTGGCCAGCGCCAGCAGAAGTTCCAGCTTGTCGATCAAGGTTCAAATCCCTTCGGAAAACGGCGCCCCAAGCGGCAGCCCAACACGTCCATAGGTAGCACGATCCGGGTGCGATCCCGAAATCCAAAGCGCCCCGGAAGTGCGTGATTCCAGAACATTATTGCGATCCCGGATCGATCCATTCGACAGCGCTATTAATCGCGTTTCGCAATCGCCGCATGAGACAGCTTTATTGATGTTTCGAAGGATTCCAACTCTCATGTGCGAAGCAAAAAACTGATCGTGAGAAGCGCTGATGACGGTGGGATACGAACCTTGGGACAAGGCGCGCGGCGCTGAAGTCATCGCCGAGCATGCCGGGCTTGAAGGCGCCACGCTGGTGATCCTGCACGCGCTGCAGGAAGCCTTCGGCTACGTGCCCGAGCCGGCGATCCCGATGGTGGCGGAGGCGCTCAATTTGTCGCGCGCCGAGGTGCACGGCGTGTTCACCTTCTACCACGATTTCCGGAAGCAACCCGCCGGACGCCACGTCCTCAAGCTGTGCCGCGCCGAGGCCTGCCAGGCCGCCGGCGGCGACGCGCTGGCGGCGCGCGCGGAAGCCAGGCTCGGCGTTGCCCTCGGCAATACCACGGCGGATGACCGCGTGACGCTGGAGCCGATCTACTGCCTCGGGCTGTGCGCCACCGCGCCGTCGGCGATGCTGGATGGCCGCGTGGTCGGCCGGCTAGATGAAGCGCGGATCGACGCGCTGGTCGCGGAGGCACAGCGATGACGATGCGAATCTTCATTCCCCGCGACGCCGGCGCGGTCGCCGTCGGTGCCGACGATGTCGCCCTCGCCTTCGAGCAGGCCGCAGCAGGACGCGGCGCGCCGCTCGAGATCGTCAGGACCGGTTCGCGCGGCCTGTACTGGCTGGAGCCGATGGTCGAGCTGGCGACCGCACAAGGCCGCGTTGCGTTCGGCCCGATCAGCCCGGCGGACGTCCCGTCTCTGCTCGAGGCGATGGCCGGCAGCGGCCAGCACGCGCTGCGGCTTGGTGTCACGGACGAGATTCCCTGGCTGAAGCGCCAGACCCGGCTGACCTTCGCCCGCTGCGGCGTGATCGATCCGCGCTCGGTCGATGACTACCGCGCCCATGGCGGCTACAAGGGTCTGGAGCGGGCGCTGACGCTGACCTCCGACCAGATCCTCGCCGACGTCACGACGTCCGGTCTGCGCGGCCGCGGCGGCGCCGGCTTCCCCACCGGCATCAAGTGGAAGACCGTGGCGCAGGCCAGCGCCGACCGCAAATACATCGTCTGCAACGCCGACGAAGGCGACAGCGGCACCTTCGCCGACCGCATGATCATGGAAGGCGACCCCTTCGTCGTGATCGAGGGCATGACGATCGCAGGTATCACGGTAGGCGCCACCAAGGGCTACATCTACATCCGCTCGGAATATCCGCACGCGGTCGAAGCGATGAACGCGGCGATCGTGGCGGCCCGCCGCACCGGCTTGCTCGGCAAGCGCATCGGCGGCTCCGCCCATGAGTTCGATCTCGAGGTGCGCGTCGGCGCCGGCGCCTATGTCTGTGGCGAGGAAACCTCGCTGCTGGAAAGCCTCGAGGGCCGCCGCGGCATCGTGCGGGCCAAGCCGCCGCTGCCGGCGCATAAGGGCCTGTTCGGCCGCCCGAGCGTGATCAACAACGTGCTGTCGTTCGCGGCGATCCCCTTCATCCTCGACAACGGCGCCAAGGCCTACGCCGATTTCGGCATGGGCCGCTCGCGCGGCACGATGCCGATCCAGCTCGCCGGCAACATCAAATATGGCGGGCTGTTCGAGACCGCCTTCGGCGTCACCCTCGGCGAACTCGTCGACGAGATCGGCGGCGGCACCTTCACCGGACGCGAGGTCCGCGCGGTGCAGGTCGGCGGCCCGCTCGGGGCCTACTTCCCGCGCACGCTGTTCGACACGCCGTTCGACTATGAGGCGTTCGCCGCGCGCGACGGCCTGATCGGCCATGGCGGAATCGTGGTGTTCGACGACAGCGTCGACATGGCGAAGCAGGCCCGCTTTGCGATGGAATTCTGCGCGGTCGAATCCTGCGGCAAGTGCACGCCGTGCCGGATCGGCTCGACCCGCGGCGTCGAGACCATCAACAAGATCATCAATGGCGAGCGCGTGGCGGAAAACCTCGCCGTTGTCGAAGACCTCTGCAACACCATGAAATTCGGCTCGCTGTGCGCACTCGGCGGCTTCACGCCCTACCCCGTGATGAGCGCACTGAAACACTTCCGGGAAGATTTCGGCGGAGATCTAGGTCCCGCACCGGCCCACCTGCAGGCCGCGGAATAGCAAGGAAATCACGATGTCGCTGATCCAGGAAACCGATTTCGGCACGCCCAAATCCAAATCCGAGGCGATGGTCACGCTGACCATCGACGGCAATCAGATCACGGTGCCCGAGGGCACCTCGATCATGCGCGCGGCGATGGAAGCCGGCACCCAGATCCCGAAGCTCTGCGCGACCGACATGGTCGACGCCTTCGGCTCCTGCCGGCTCTGCCTCGTCGAGATCGAGGGCCGCGCCGGCACGCCGGCCTCCTGCACGACGCCCGTCATGCCCGGCCTCGTCGTGCACACCCAGAGCGAGCGGCTGAAGAAGCTGCGCAAGGGCGTGATGGAGCTCTACATCTCCGACCACCCGCTGGACTGCCTGACCTGCGCCGCGAATGGCGACTGCGAATTGCAGGACATGGCGGGTGCCGTCGGCCTGCGCGACGTGCGCTACGGCTATGAGGGCGAGAACCACGTCTTCGCCAAGACTCCTAACAATACGGCGCACGGCTGCGAAAACGACAACTGGATGCCAAAGGACGAATCCAATCCGTACTTCACCTATGATCCCTCGAAGTGCATCGTCTGCTCGCGCTGCGTGCGCGCCTGCGAGGAAGTGCAAGGCACCTTCGCGCTGACGATCTCCGGCCGCGGCTTCGACAGCCGCGTCTCGCCCGGCATGAGCGAGAGCTTCCTCGGCTCCGAATGCGTGTCCTGCGGCGCCTGCGTGCAGGCCTGCCCGACCGCGACGCTGACCGAGAAATCCGTGATCGAGATCGGCCAGCCCGAGCATTCGGTGGTCACCACCTGCGCCTATTGCGGCGTCGGCTGCGCCTTCAAGGCCGAGATGCGCGGCGAGGAAGTGGTGCGCATGGTGCCGTGGAAGGACGGCAAGGCCAATCGCGGCCATTCCTGCGTCAAGGGCCGCTTCGCCTGGGGCTACACCACCCACAAGGAGCGCATCCTGAAGCCGATGATCCGCGAACGGATCGAGGATCCCTGGCAGGAAGTGTCGTGGGACGAGGCGTTCAACTTCGCCGCCGCCAAGTTCAAGGGCATCCAGCAGAAATACGGCCGCGACGCGGTCGGCGGCATCACGTCTTCGCGCTGCACCAATGAAGAAACCTATCTGGTGCAGAAGCTGATCCGCGGCGGCTTCGGCAACAACAACGTCGACACCTGCGCCCGCGTCTGTCATTCGCCGACCGGCTACGGCCTGTCGCAGACCTTCGGCACCTCGGCCGGCACGCAGGATTTCGATTCGGTTGAAGACACCGACGTCGTCATGGTGATCGGCGCCAACCCGGCCTCCGCCCACCCAGTGTTCGCCTCGCGGCTGAAGAAGCGACTGCGCCAGGGCGCCAGGCTGATCGTGATCGATCCGCGCCGCACCGAGATGGTGGAATCGCCGCATGTGAAGGCGCTGCATCTGCCGCTGATGCCCGGCACCAACGTCGCGGTGGTCACGGCGCTCGCCCACGTCATCGTCACCGAAGGGCTGGTCAACGAGACCTTCGTGCGCGAACGCTGCGACTGGAGCGAGTTCGAGGAATGGGCGGCCTTCGTCGCCCAGGAGAAATACAGCCCCGAAGCGACCGCGATCATGACCGGCGTCGATCCGAAGGATCTGCGCGAGGCGGCTCGGATCTACGCCACCGGCGGCAACGGCGCGATCTATTACGGGCTCGGCGTCACCGAGCACAGCCAGGGCTCGACCACGGTGATCGCGATCGCCAACCTCGCGATGGTTACCGGCAATATCGGCCGGCCCGGCGTCGGCGTGAACCCGCTGCGCGGCCAGAACAACGTGCAGGGCTCCTGCGACATGGGCTCGTTCCCGCACGAGCTGCCCGGCTATCGCCACATCTCCGGCGATGCCGTGCGCGAGCAGTTCGAGGCGATGTGGAACGTCAAGCTCAACAAGGAGCCGGGCCTGCGCATCCCCAACATGTTCGATGCCGCGATCGAAGGCACCTTCATGGGCCTCTATGTGCAGGGCGAGGACATCCTGCAATCCGATCCGAACACCAAGCATGTGGTGGCGGCGCTGTCGGCGATGGAATGCGTCATCGTCCACGATCTCTTCCTGAACGAGACCGCGAACTACGCTCACGTCTTCCTGCCCGGCTCGACCTTCCTGGAAAAGGACGGCACCTTCACCAATGCCGAGCGCCGCATTCAGCGCGTCCGCAAGGTGATGACGCCGCGCAACGGCTATGCCGACTGGGAGGTGACGATCCTGCTCGCCAAGGCGATGGGATTCGAGATGCACTACGACCACCCGTCGGAGATCATGGACGAGATCGCGGCGCTGACGCCGACCTTTACCGGCGTCTCCTACGCCAAGCTCGACGAACTCGGCTCGGTGCAGTGGCCGTGCAACGAGAAGGCGCCTGAGGGCACGCCGATCATGCATATCGGCGGCTTCGTGCGCGGCAAGGGCAAGTTCATCGTCACCGAATATGTGGCGACCGACGAGCGCACCGGCCCGCGCTATCCGCTGCTGCTCACCACCGGCCGCATCCTCAGCCAGTACAATGTGGGTGCGCAGACGAGGCGTACCGAGAACGTGGTCTGGCACGCCGAGGATCGGCTGGAGATTCACCCGCACGACGCCGAGCAGCGCGGCGTGCGCGACGGGGACTGGGTGCGGCTGACGAGCCGCGCCGGCGAGACGACGCTGCGCGCCGAGATCACCGACCGCGTGGCACCGGGCGTGGTCTACACCACCTTCCACCACCCGGACACCCAGGCCAACGTCATTACGACCGATTTCTCGGACTGGGCGACCAACTGTCCGGAGTATAAGGTGACGGCCGTGCAGATCTCGCCGTCGAACGGTCCGTCCGACTGGCAGAAGGCCTATGACGAGCAGGCCCGCCATTCGCGCCGCATCGCGCCGGTGGTGGAAGCCGCGGAGTAGCGATGCGCGAACCGGTCCACAAGGCGATACGGAAGGTCTGGCGCGACGGCGTCTTCAGCGACGGCGCGCGCCTGATCCCGGAGGAGACGCCGCTGGCGCTGACCTATAATGGCGGCACCTACGCCGTGATGATGGGCTCGCCCGAGGACCTCGGCGACTTCGCGGTTGGCTTCAGCCTGAGCGAAGGCATCGTGCAATCGGCCGACGAGATCGAGAACCTCGACATCGTCGAGCTCGATGACGGCATCGAGCTTCGGATGTGGCTCAGGCCCGACAGGGCCGAGCGGATCGCCGAGCGGCGGCGCAACATCGCCGGCCCGACCGGCTGCGGTCTGTGCGGACTCGATTCCATCAGCGAGGCGGTCCGGCCGGCCGCGGTGGTGCGCGCAGGTCGCGTCTTCTCGCCGCGCGAGATCATGGTGGCGATGGCGGCGGTCGCGCCGCTGCAGGAGATCAACCACCAGACCCGCGCCGTGCACGCCGCGGCGTTCTGGACGGCCGCGCGCGGCATCGTGGCGCTGCGCGAGGATGTCGGCCGCCACAATGCGCTGGACAAGCTCGCCGGCGCGCTGGCGCGCGACAAGGTCGTCGCAAGTGACGGCATCGTGCTGGTGACCAGCCGCGTCTCGGTCGAAATGGTGCAGAAGACCGCCGCGATCGGCGCGCCGCTGATCGCCGCGGTGTCAGCGCCGACCGCGCTTGCGGTGCGGATGGCGGATGCCGCCGGCATCACGCTCGCCGCGATCGCTCGCGCCGATGGATTTGAAATCTTTACGCATCCGGAACGCGTCACAGGCGCGGTGGCCGGCAAGGAGTCCGCTTATGTCGTCGTCGCCTGACAAACTGGTCTATATGGCGAACCAGATCGGAAAATTCTTCCAGAGCCAGGGGCGCGACCGCGCCGTGCAGGGCATTTCCGAGCACATCTGGAAGTTCTGGGATCCGCGGATGCGCAAGCAGATCTTCGCCCATCTCGACTCCGGCGGCACCGGCCTCGATCCCGACGTCCGCGATGCCTTGCAGAAGCTGAAGCAGCAGGCGTAGAGTTCCCAGTCCCCGCGAACTCACTGTCACCTCGAGAGGCTGTGACGCGTCGCACCGCCGTCATTGCGAGGAGCGATAGCGACGTCTCCGCTTGCGGAGCGATGGATTGCTTCGCTTCGCTCGCAATGACGTGGATGGATCGACGCGTACTATCACCGTCACCCTGAGGAGCGCGTAGCGCGTCTCGAAGGGTCGACGGCCCCGCTGGTGGCCGATTCATCCTTCGAGGCTCGCAAGAGCTCGCACCTCAGGATGACGGGTCCAGCAGGGTCTCGCTACTCCCCTACCCCACGATCGTGTTGAAGACGCGGCGCACCTCGCTCTGGGTCTCGCGCAGGCGCGCTTCCAGTGCGGAGAAATCCGGCGTGTCCCCGGCCCGCGCCATCACGCGCAGCAGGTCTTCGCCCGCGGTCTCCGGATTGAACTTGCCGGTGACGCAGAGGCGCAGGATCTGCGTCAGGTCATGATAGAGCCGCGCCGCCGAGCGCAGGATCTCGGCCTCGGACTGGCCGAGCAGGCCGAGCTTGGCGGCATTGTCGAGCACCTGCAGCGTGGAGACGCTGAGAATTTCCGGCTTCACCGAGGCATGCGCGAGCTGGAGATATTGCGCGATGAAATCGATGTCGACGAGCCCGCCGGCGGCGAGCTTGAGATCCCAGACGTCGTCCTCGCCCTTCTCCAGCGCGATCGCCCGCCGCATGTCGGCAACGTCGGCCGCGGTCGACGCCGCATCGCGCGGCCGGGTCAGCACGCTGCGGATGATCGCCTCGATCTTCTCGCGGAACTCAGGCGACGACGAGATCACGCGGGCGCGCGTCAGCGCCATGTGCTCCCAGGTCCACGCCTCGCGCTCCTGGTAGTCGGAGAATGAATCGATCCGCGAGGCGACCGGGCCGGCGCGCCCCGACGGGCGCAGCCGCATGTCGACCTCATAGAGCACGCCGTAATTGGTCCGGGTCGTGAAGGCGCTGATCAGACGCTGGGTGAAGCGGGCAAAATACTGCGCGCCATGCAACGAACGCTCGCCGTCGGAATCCGGCGCCTCGCTGTCGAAATCGTACAGCAGGATCAGATCGAGGTCGGAGGACGCCGTCATCTCGCGGCTGCCGAGCCGCCCCATCGCGACGATCGCGGTCTCCTGCCCCTTGATCCGGCCATATTGCGCGGCGAACTGGTCGGTGACGAGGCCGTGCACGGTGTGGACGATGCCCTCGGCCACATCGGCAAAGGCGGTGCTGGCGTGCTGCGCCGACACCGTGCCGGACAGGATCCGCGTGCCGATCAGGAACAGGCTCTCCTGGCCGAACAATCTCAGACGATCGAGGAAATCCTCGTAGGACGACGCATCCTGCAGCGTGGCGGCGAGCCGCTCCGACAGTTCCTTCTTGTCCGGCATCGCGCCGAAGAAGCGCGGATCGACCAGGCCGTCCATGATCTGCGGCTGCCGCGCCAGCATGTCGCCGAGCCGCGGTGCCGCGCCGAGGATCAGTGCCACCAGCGCGACGAAATCGCGATTCTGGCTGAGCAGCGAGATCAGCCGCCCGCCCCGCTGCAACGCACCGAGGAAACGGTCGAACGCCGCCACCGCATCGTCCGGCTCCTCGGCATTTGCGAGGCCGTCGATCAGGCCGGGAATGAATTCGAGGAACGCGGCGCGCGTCGCCTCGACGCGCAGCGCGCGATAATCGCCCTCGATCCACTGCTGCACGGTGCCGGCAACCGCGATCGGCTTCTTGAAGCCGAGATTGGCGAGATGCTCGATCAGGCGGGCATCCTCGGGCCCGGCGCCGTAGTCGATATCCGGCAGCTTCGCGGTGCCGGTCGGATCGTCGCCCTCGAACAGCTTGCCATAATGGTTCTGCACGATCTTGAGCTGGCCGAGCAAATCCCTGGCGAAGGCCTCGCGATTCTCGTAGCCGAAGAAATGCGCAAAGCGCTCGACGTCCTCAGGCGCTTCGGGCAGCGAATGGGTCTGCTCGTCGGCGATCATCTGCAGGCGGTGCTCGACCCGGCGCAGGAATTCATAGGCCGTCGTCAGCTCGTCGCGCGCCTCAAAGGTGATCCAGTTGCTGTTGGCGAGCACGTTGAGCGCCTCCAGCGTCGGCCGCACCCGCAACTCCGGATGGCGGCCGCCGGCGATCAGCTGCTGGGTCTGGGCGAAGAACTCGATCTCGCGGATGCCGCCGCGGCCGACCTTGACGTTATGGCCCTCGACCGAGATCTCGCTCTGGCCGCGATAGGTCTGCATCTGCCGCTTCATGTCGTGGACATCGGCAAGCGCGGCAAAATCCAGATGCTTGCGCCAGACGAAGGGCGCGAGCTCGGCGATCAGCGCCTCGCCGGCCTTGGGATCGCCGGCGCAGGGCCGCGCCTTGATCATAGCGGCGCGCTCCCAGGTGCGTCCCTCGCGCTCGTAATAATGCAAAGCCGCGTCGGTCGAGATCGCGACCTGGGTCGAGGCCGGGTCCGGCCGCAGCCTGAGATCGACCCGGAACACGTAGCCGTCGCCCGAGCGCTGCTGCAGCATCCGCGCCATCGCCTGGGTGACGCGCACGAAGAACGGCTGCGGCTCGATATCCTCGGCCAGCGAGGTCGCCGCGCGATCGAAGAACACGATCAGGTCGATGTCGCTGGAATAGTTCAGCTCGCCGGCCCCCATCTTGCCCATCGCGAGCACGATCAGGCCCGAGCCTGCCTCGGGGTGATCGGGATCGGCGGCGGTCATCCGGCCGCGGGCCACTTCCTGCCGGAACAAATATCGCAGCGCCGATTGCACCGAATTCACCGCGATGTCGGTCAGCGCTGCCGTCACCCGCATCACCGGCCAGACGCCGCCGATGTCGCACAGCGCGATCATCAGCGCGGCCTCCGCCTTCAAACGGCGAAGCAGAACCATCACGTCGGCCTCGCTGCCGGCGGCGAGCACCTCGCGCGACGTCGTCTCGATCAGGCCGGCAAGATGCGACTCCGGGTCGCATGACAGGATCCGGATCAGCCGCGCGGCGTCGGCGCGGGCGAGCTCGAACAAATAGGGCGAGAACTCGGCGACGCCGCGCAGGATGTCCCGTGCGAACGGATGTTCGAGCAACGCATTGAGCGCGGCCGATTGCGCCGGCTCGAGCTCGACGAACCAGTCGGTCAGGCGCTGATCGGCGGATACGGGCGCGGCGACACGCGGTCCGTCCGCGAACCGCGCGGCCAGACGATGTCGATCCGCGTTTCCCGGCGCGGCGGCATTCATGCCGCCTTCTGTGGCACATCCTGCGTTTGAGCCGCAAGCCTGTCACTGCCGCCCGCCCGCGCGGGCAGCACCAGGGTGGCGACCAGCCCCGGATGGGCATCGCCGAGCCTGAGCTCGCCGCCATGAAGCGTGGCAACCGCCGAGGCCAGGCTGAGGCCGAGACCGGAACCGGGTAAGGTACGGCTCGCCTCGAGCCGGACGAAGCGCTCGACCGCGTGCTTGCGGTCGGCCTCGGGAATGCCCGGGCCGTGGTCGGTGACGCTGAGCAGGACCTGATCGCCCTCGCGCCGCGCCTCGATCAGGATCTCCCGCGCATCCGCATTGAGCGGCTGCACGCTGGCGTCGGGCTTGCCGTATTTGATGGCGTTCTCGACCAGGTTGGCGACCGCCTGGCTGATCAATTCGCGGTTGCCGTGAATCGGCGCCGGCACGGTCTTCACCTGCAGCGTCATGCCGTCGTCCTCGGCCAGCGGCTCGTACAGTTCGTGGATGCCGTTGGCGACATCGGCGCCGTCGAAATCGTCCATATTGCCGCGCGCCTGGCCGGACTCGGCACGCGCGATCATCAACAGGGCGTTGAAGGTGCGGATCAACCCGTCGGATTCCTCGATGGTCCGCTCCAGCGCCGCGCGATAGTCGGCCTCGCAGCCCGACCGCGCCAGCGCCTCCTCGGCGCGGTTGCGCAGCCGCGTCAGCGGCGTCTTGAGGTCATGGGCGATGTTGTCGGAGACCTCCTTCAGCCCCGTCATCAGCGCCTCGATGCGCTCGAGCATGGCGTTGAGATTTTCCGCCAGGCGATCGAGCTCGTCGCCGCTGCGACCGACCGGCAGCCGGCCGGACAGATCGCCGGCCATGATGCGCTTGGTCGTGCCGGTCATGGCGTCGATCCGGTGCAGCACGCGGCGGGCGACGAAGATACCGCCGCCGATGCCGAGTACGACGACGACGAGGATCGACCATTGCGCGGCCTTGGCGACGATACCGAACAGTCGCCGCCGTTCCTCGAGGTCGCGCCCGACCAGCAGACGGAAGCCGTTGTCCATCTGGGTGACCCGCACCAGCGCGCGGTGATCGGTCTTGTCCTGGTCGTCGAGCCGGCGATAGGCGGTCTCGGTCCAGCCCTGCGTGCTCATCACGCCCGGGGCCAGCGCGCCAACATTGCCGGCGAGCATCTGCCCGTTCGGCGCCGTCACCAGATAGAGGTTGGCGCCCGGCCGCAGCGCACGGTTGCCCATGGTGCCCAGCAGGCCGCGCAGGCCGCGGCGGTTGTAGATGTCGGTGATCTCGCTGATCTCGACGTTGACCGTCGTCGTGATCTGCTCGGTGATCAGCCGCCGCGTGTTCCAGGCGAAGTAAGCCAGCAGCGAGGCGGCGAACAGCGCGAACAGGAACAGGTAGACCAGCGTCAGCCGAAACGCCGTGGTCCGGATCAGTTTACCGAATGCCGTCACGGATCATATACCCCGCGCCGCGGATGGTATGCAGCAGCGGCCGCTCAAAACCCTTGTCGATCTTGGAGCGCAGCCGCGAGATGTGGACGTCGATGACGTTGGTCTGCGGATCGAAATGATAATCCCAGACATTCTCGAGCAGCATGGTGCGCGTCACCACCTGCCCGGCATGCTTCATGAGATATTCGAGCAGGCGGAACTCGCGCGGCTGCAAGGTCAGCTCGTCCTTGCCGCGGGCGACGCGATGGGACAGCCGATCGAGCTCGAGGTCGCCGACCCGGTAGGTCGTCTCCTCGGCCGGGCCGACATTGCGCCGCGACAGCACCTCGACGCGCGCGAGCAGCTCGGCGAAGGAATAGGGTTTCGGCAGGTAGTCGTCGCCGCCGGCGCGCAGGCCCTTGATGCGGTCATCGACCTGGCCGAGCGCCGAGAGGATCAGCACCGGCGTGCGGTTGCCCTTGTCGCGCAGGCTGCCGATCAGCGACAGGCCGTCACGCTTCGGCAGCATGCGATCCACAACCAGCACGTCGTAGTCGCCGGTCTCGGCCATCGACAGCCCTTCCTCGCCATCGGAGGCGAGATCGGCGATATAGCCGACTTCGCGGAATGCCTTGACCAGATAGTCAGCTGACTCACGGTCGTCTTCGATGATCAGGATGCGCATTTGCGGAGCGATTGCGGTCACGGGAATTGGCCCTCTGTCAGCATGACGCGGCCGGCCTGCACATGCAAGACGACCGCGCATATTCTCGATTGCTTGGAAAAAGTGGGCGGTGAAGCTGGGGGACCTCACCGCCCTGAGACCTTCCGACAGAGGGGGGCATATTCCATCGAAAGGCAACGTAGGGAGCGAGCAAGGGGCCCGCCCCCCGGAAAGCGCCGTCGGCGGGGGCGACTGATGCCGGCGACGCCTTCCAACTCATAGATAGTTATCCCTTCGCCAGCGGCACTGCCACAAAGCGCGACGAACCGCCGCTCTTCACGCGCATGAGAACGCTGTTCTTGCTGTCATTGCGCGCCGCGGTGATCGCATCACGCACTTCACCGGCGGTGCCGACGGACTTGCCGGCGACCTCGAGGATCACGTCACCTTCCTTGAAGCCCCGCTCAGCGGCAGCACTCTTGGGATCGACTTCGGTCACGACCACGCCATCCTTGCCGGCGCCGGCCACGCTGTTGGCGGGCGCGACGGTGAGGCCGAGCTTCGGCACGTCGGTGCCGCGGGACGAATTGCCCTTGTCGCTCTTGTCGGTGTCAGCCTTGGCCTCCAGGTTGTTGGGCAGCTGGCCGAGCGTGAGGTTGACGGTCTTGTCCTGACCCTTGTGCAGCACGTTCAGCTTCACGGCGTTGCCGGGCGCGAGGCCACCGATGGTGCGGGCGAGTTCGCGCGCATCCTTCACCGGCTCGCCGTTGACGGCCGTGATGACGTCACCGGATTCGATGCCGGCCTTGGCCGCGGGGCCGTTGGCCTGCGGTTCGGCCACCAGCGCGCCTTCGGCCTTCTTCATGCCGAGGCTGTCGGCGATGTCGGAGGTCACCGGCTGGATCTGGACGCCGATCCAGCCACGGCTGACCGCGCCCTTGTCCTTCAGCTGGGCGACGACGCTCTTGACGGTCTGGGCCGGGATCGAGAACGCGATGCCGACGCTGCCGCCGGACGGCGAGTAGATCGCCGTGTTGACGCCCATCACCTCACCGGACACGTCGAACGCCGGGCCGCCCGAATTGCCCTTGTTCACGGGCGCATCGATCTGGATGAAATCGTCATACGGGCCGTTGCCGATGTCGCGGCCGGAGGCCGAGACGATGCCCGCGGTCACGGTGCCGCCGAGGCCGAACGGATTGCCGACCGCCAGCACCCAGTCGCCGATGCGCGGCTTGGTTTCGGACAGCTTGGCGAACTGGAAGTTGGAACCGCCCTCCACCTTGATCAGCGCGAGGTCGGTGCGCGGATCGGTGCCGATCACCTTGGCGGAATAGGACTTGCCGTCGTCGGTGGTGACTTCGACCTTGTCGGCGCCGTCAACGACGTGATTGTTGGTCACGGCAAAGCCGTCAGCCGAGATGAAGAAGCCGGAGCCCTGGCCCGTCACCACGCCACCGCCACGCGGTCCACCGCGCAGGCCCGGGGGCAAGCCATCCGGACCGCCGAAGCGGCGGAAGAAGCGCTCCATCGGCGAACCCGGTTGGAACGGCGAATCGTCATTGTTGTTGCTGTCATCCTTCGCGACCTTCTCGCGAATGTTGACCTTGACCGAGATCACCGACGGCTTGACGCGCTCGACGATGTCGGCAAACCCGACCGGCTGCTGAACCTTCTTGACCTCGTTATTGACCTGCGCATGCGCGGGCGTCGTGAACAGGTCGGCGGGGTTGTGCGAGGGGCTGAAGCCATAGGTGGCGGCACCGAGGCCGGCCACGACCGACGCCATCAGCGCGAGTTTGCGGGCAGAGAACAGCGAGCGCTTCGGCGCCTTGTAGGACGGAAGGGTCGAGAGGTCGGGACGGTCGGTCATGTCTTGAAATCTCCAGGGCCAGAATCATTGGTGCCGGGGGCGAGCACCTGATGGGTCTGAACATGGGGTCATCAGCCTTACAGCGCGCTGGCTGCGGAATTAAACTTTGGTAATTGAGCAGGCCGCCGCTGCGGCAGAATAGCGCAGGTAAATAAAGGACTTAAAAGGGAACTAAAGCGGCTTGTCCGGCGCGGATTCCGCCGCCAGCAGCCGTTTCAGGCGCGCCTGCTCGTCGGACGTCAGTCCGGCGGCGGAATCGCCCCCGCCGGCGGCCGAATTTGCCTTGCGCCGGCCGAGCCGCCAGAGCGCAAAACCGCCCAGCAGAAGCGCCAGCGGCGGGGTCAGCCACAGCAGCAGCGTGTGCTCGTTGAGGCGCGGCTTCAGCAGCACGAATTCGCCGTAGCGGGCCACCAGGAAATCGATCACCTGGGCGTCGCTGTCGCCGGCCGAGATGCGTTCACGCACCAAAAGACGGAGGTCGCGCGCCAGCGGCGCCTCCGAATCGTCGATCGACTGGTTCTGGCAGACCATGCAGCGCAGCTCTTTGGAGAGCTCGCGCGCCCTCGCCTCCTTGGCCGGATCCGCCATGATCTCGTCGGGCAGCACCGCCCGGGCGGGCAACGCGCCGAGCATCAGGGCCGCCGCAAGCACGGCGGCTGCAAGCGCGCGCGGCCGCATCACTCGGCCGCCTGCAATGCGCGCGCCGCTTTCGCCGGCTTCGGCGCGCCGACCCGCAAGCGGCGGTCGGACAGCGACAGCATGCCGCCGAACGCCATCAGCACCGGGCCCCACCAGATCATCAACACCAGCGGCTTGTGATAGATCCGCACCGCGATCGCGCCGTCGGCCGAGGTATCGCCGAGCGAGATGTAGAGCTGGCTTGCACCGCGCGTCATCAGCGCGGCCTCGGTCGTCGAGGCGCCCCGCGTCGTGAAGTTGCGCTTCGACGGCGTCATCACGCTGACCTTCTCGCCGTCACGCGTCACGGTGAATTGCGCGACCATCTCGCGGAAGTTCGGACCCTGCCGCGGGTTCAGGCCGTCGAGCCGCAGCTGGTAGCCGGCGACGCGGGCGACGTCGTCCGGCTTCATCGCGCCGATATATTCGCTGTTCCAGGTGGTCTCGCAGACGATCCCGATCAGGGCGACGCCGAGACCGGCATGCGCGAAGGCGGTCCCCCAGGTCGCACGCGGCAAGCCGCGCGCCCGGCGCAGCGAGAGCGCCAACGGAATCCGGAACAGCGCGATGCGCTCGGCGAGATCGCACAGCGCGCCCATGATCACGAACACCGCAAGCGCAATGGCGAGCGGCGCCAAGGTCGCGCCGCCATAGGTCCACGCCAACACCAGCGCCATCGCAACCAGCGCGACGATGCCGGCCACCATCAGCCGCTGCGCCGCGCCGAGCAGATCGCCGCGCTTCCAGGCCAGCAGCGGCCCGAACGGCACCGCGAGCAGCAGCGGCACGAACAGCGGCGCGAAGGTGAAATTGAAGAACGGCGCGCCGACCGAAATCTTTTCGCCGGTCAGAACCTCGAGCGCCAGCGGATACAGCGTGCCGATGAACACGGTCGCGCAGGCGGTGGTGAGCAGCAAATTGTTGAGCACCAGCGCGCCCTCGCGCGAGATCGGCGCGAACAGCCCACCCTGCTTCAGCGCCGGCGCGCGCCAGGCGTAGAGCGACAGGCTGCCGCCGATGAAGACGAACAGGATCAGCAGGATGAACACGCCGCGTGTCGGATCGGTCGCGAAGGCATGGACCGACGTCAGCACGCCGGAGCGCACCAGGAAGGTGCCGAGCAGCGACAGCGAGAAGGTCAGGATCGAGAGCAGGACGGTCCAGACCTTCAGCGCGTTGCGCTTCTCCATCACCAGCGCCGAATGCAGCAGCGCGGTGCCGGCAAGCCACGGCATCAGCGAGGCGTTCTCGACCGGATCCCAGAACCACCAGCCGCCCCAGCCGAGTTCGTAATAGGCCCAGTAGGAGCCCATCGCGATGCCGAGCGTCAGGAATATCCACGCCATCAGCGTCCACGGCCGCACCCAGCGCGCCCAGGCGGCGTCGATCCGTCCCTCGAGCAGCGCCGCCACCGCGAACGAGAACGAGATCGAGAAGCCGACATAGCCGAGATAGAGCATCGGCGGATGCACCGCGAGGCCGATGTCCTGCAGCACCGGATTGAGGTCGCGGCCTTCCAGCGGCGGATTGGCGATGCGCAGGAACGGGTTCGAGGTGATCAGGATGAACAGATAGAACGCGCTGGCGACCCAGGCCTGCACCGCCAGCACATGCGCGCGCAGCGACAGCGGCAGATTGTTGCCGAAGGCGGCGACGAGGCCGCCGAACAGCGCCAGGATCGACACCCACAGCAGCATCGAGCCTTCATGGTTTCCCCACACGCCGGTGATCTTGTAGAGCAGCGGCTTCAGCGAGTGCGAATTCTCGTAGACATTGGCGACCGAGAAATCCGAGGTGACATGCAACGTCACCAGCGCCGCGAACGACGCCGCGACGAACAGCAACTGGGCGAGCGCGGTCGAACGCGCGACGTTCATCAGCGCCGCATCGCGCCAGCGCGCGCCGACGATCGGCACGATGGACTGGATCAACGCCAGCCCAAGCGCGAGCACCAGGGCGTAATGTCCACTTTCGGCAATCACCGCACGGCTCCCTGTGTCGGCGCCGCGGAGGCGCTCGGCGTATTGCTTGATTTGGCACCGTAATCGTCCTTCCAGTGGCCCTGCTTCTTCAAGGCGTCGGCGACGTCCTTCGGCATGTAGGTCTCGTCATGCTTGGCAAGCACGGTGTCGGCGCGGAACACGCCGTTCGCATCAAGCGCGCCTTCGGCAACCACGCCCTGCCCCTCGCGGAACAGATCGGGCAGGATGCCCTTGTAGGCGACCGGCAGCGTCGCGCCGCCGTCGCCGACGGTGAAGGTCACGGCGAGATTGTCCCCACGCTTCAGCGAGCCCTGTTCCACCAGGCCGCCGAGCCGGAAGCGCTTGCCGGGACCAAGATGCTTTTCGGCGACCATCGACGGCGTCGAGAAGAACACGATGGAATCGCGCAGCGCGTTCAGCACCAGGCCCGCGGCGATCGCGAGCACGACGAACGCGCAGCCGATCAGTGTCAAACGCCGTTGCTTCCTGGTCATGTTCCATCCTTGCGCATGACGTTCTCCGAAACCCGCTCCGCACTTTTCGGCGTCATGCGTTATCCATCCAGCCCGAGATTCTTCAGCCCCTCATTGAGCTGACGCAACCGGTCCGCATCGTTGCCGACCGCCTGACGGGCATCCGCGAGCGCGCTCATCGCCTTGTCGCGCTCGCCCATCACGAGATAGGCGCGGACCAGCCGCAGCCAGCCCTCGACGTCGTCGCCATTGGTCTTCAGCCGCGTCGCCAGCCGGTCGACCATGCCTTTGATCATGCTGCCGCGATCGGCCTCGCTCATGTCCCTGGCCGCAGCCACCGCACTGTCCGGCAGCGCCGGTGCGCTGACGCCACCGGGTGCGCTGCCGCCGCCGGGCGCGCTGCCACCGACCCGGACCAGCGCGGCCTGCACCAGCGGCCGCCACGGCGCGTCCGCCGGCGCCTTCGCCAGCATCTTTTGCCAGAGCGCCGCGGCATCAGCCTTGCGGCCGTCCTGCTCGGCGGCAAGGCCGAGGAAATAGTTCGCCTTGGCATCGTCGCCATTCAGCGCGACGGAGCGCTCGAACTCCGCCTTGGCGTCCGCGGTGACGACGCCGCCGGCAGTCCCCATCAGCGCCTCGCCGAGATCGGCGCGGCGATCGGCGCTGTCGCCGGCATAGGTGATGGCGTTGCGATAGGCGCGGACGGCGTCATCGTAGCGGCCGAGGCGCGACAGCACCGGCGCCAGCACCGTCCAGCCGCGGCCGTCGGTCGGGTTCTTTTCGAGATGCGCCTCGACCTGCGCAACCAGATTGGCGAGCGGCTGGTTGGCGTCGGCCACCCGGCTGCGCTCGGCGAGCGGAAAGTCGCCGAGGCGCGGCGAGCCGAGCGCGAGATAGAAGCCCGAGGCGATCACCGGCAATCCGACCAGGCCGACGATCGCGGCAGTGCGCCGCAGGTTGAGGCTGCCCTGCACCGGGGTCTCACGTCCGCTCTGATCGGCGGCGGCCAGCAGCCGGCGGCTGATCTCGATCCGCGCGGCATCGGCCTCGGCGGCGCCGATGATGCCGGCGGCCATGTCGCGGTCGATTTCGGCGAGCTGGTCGCGATAGACCACGACCTCGCTGCCGCCGGTATCAGCGCGCCCGCGGCGGCTGAGCGGCCACAGCACGGCAAAGATCGCCGCGACCGTCATCAGCGCGAACACAAACCACAGCGTCATCAAGCGGTTCCCGGATGGAACGGCGGCTTCCGGCAAGCCGCCTTAGAATCGCTTTACACTACCGGCGGCGAGCCCGGCAATTGACAATTGCTGGATCGACCGAAGGTCGAAATCAGCCGGTTTCCGGTGCCGTTCCGGCGGTATTGCAACGGCATTTCCGGGCGAAGGCGCGCGTGACCAAAATATCGAAAACAACCCCATGCACAGTAGCCGGCTTCCGCCGGTACTCGATCGACGCTTGACACGTCGGGCAACTCAGTGCCACACTTCCATTATTCCGAAATTGCGCAAATGCTTGTCGTCCCGACCTGCCAGGCTCGTCGGTTTCCCGCCCGCTTTCAGGGCAAAGTGGACACGCGACCCGACCCCGGCAATATCGTCCTGCGACCCTTCTGCGACATCCAGGGATGTTCGCATTAGCGCGACGCGGCGACGGGCGGCGGATGAACGCGTCACGCCGTCACCGAGGATCATTGTTATGCAGCGTGGCATTTGAGCACCCAGGCCGGCTGCCGCGCGGGATGGTAGGTCGCTTCGAGCTGCTATTCGACGGAAACTGGGAGCAGAGGCCGGGCGAAACTGAGTTCGTGGCCATCGGGATCAATCAGGTGGAAGTAGCGCTCACCCCATTCGGCGTCGCGGGGGACAGTAGCCGGCTGGTATCCGGCTGCAAGCGAACGGTCGTAGAGTTTGTCAACATCGGCAACATAAAAGATGATGCGTCCCCACCAGGACCAGCACCGATCGGCAGGCTGGGCGATGAGGTTGAGATAACTCGCACCAGCCCGAAAGCTGGTGAATGACGACTGTTCGCCGCCATGCAGGACCTCAAATCCCAAGGCGCGGTAAAATCGGACAGCCCGTGGCATTTCGTGGGTGCCAAGCGTGACCGCGCTGATCCCCTCGATCATGGAAACAACTCTCCTGCGCTATTTCCTGCGTCGTTTGTAGGTAAGACTTCTCTCGCGGTCAGAGTGCGACTGTTTCCTCGACAACATGTTTCAGCGGCGTCCCCTCAGCGGACAGGGTCATTCGCAGTTTGAGCTCGCCACCTTTCACCGCCCCGCTACGCACCAGGTTCTCGATTTCACGCTGCGATGTAACTCCGACATGCTTCAGAAATTTACGGATAGCCATATTGAAGCGGTCTTCATCGAATTCGGCGGTCATGGCTGTTCTCCCTGATCGGGTAGCCAAAGTCTAACACGAGGTGAGCAAACCCCAAACATCGAGGCCGCGCTCGCGTCGCCGCCGACTTCCTCCTTACCTGGATCGCCTACCAACCTCGGCCCGGATCTGAAGACTACACCTGACGCTGCAATGTCGGCACGCTGAGGTGGACCGGACACGGCTGAGCGCGGTCCTCGACCGCTGCTTGTGACCCATCTGCGACATTACCCCTCCGGTACTCCTGCCAATCGCATGCCTTCATAAATGCGCTCACGTTTGGCGAGATAAGCTGGATTATCGCTCGACGGGCTGGCGCGGAAGCGGCGGATGCTGAAATTAGGTTGAAGCGCGAGCCCTGCTTGCGCCGCGGCCCGCGCGTCATCGAGTGCTCCAAGCAGTGCTAGGGCAGCGGCGAGCCCAAGATGCGCAAACGGATAATTTCGGTTGGCGTCGATGCTCCTGCGGAGCCAACAGACGGCTTCCCTATCGGCACTAAGTTGCAACTTAGCGAAACCGACATACTGCATCCACATGAAGGCATGAATGTCGCGGGGAGACAGGCGGAGTGCCTCTAAGACATGCGCCTCAGTGTCCCCGCCGCGACCGAGGAAAATCTTGGCTTGACCGATTAACCCGTGCGCATGGGCCAGATTTCGGTCCAACGCCAAAGCGTGTTGTAGTTCGTCAATGCCCTCGGACACGCGGTTCGTGAAAATTTTTGCTGTTCCCAAATGTAAGTGAGCCAAGGCGTGGTTCGGCGCGAGGGTCAGGACATGCATAACGGCCACTTCTGCTACGGTAAGGTACTTTATCCGATTGTCGGTCATGTGGCCGGCACCAACAATGCCATCAACATGCGCTAAGCCCAGACACGCTTCGATATTGCCGGGATCAAGCGTCAGGGCACGCTCGAAAAAGTGGCGCGCCTGCAAGATATATTCGGAAGTCAACCCCATATTGAGCTTAGCTCTGCCCTGGAAGTACAACTCCATTGAATTGGGATGCGCCGAACGTTGTGCTCTCACGGCCTCGGCTGCGACGAGCTGCGCGTCTAAGGAGTTAGCTAGCCTAGATATGATCTCGTCCTGCATATCGAACAGATCGGCGACGGGTTTGTCAAAGCGGTCCGCCCATAAGTGCGCGCTGGTTTCAGCGTCTACCAGCTGCACGTTGACGCGAAGTCGGCTTTCGTGACGCTGCACGGAGCCTTCTAGCACATACCGGATGTTCAACTCGCGACCGATTTGCTTGAGGTCAACTGCTTTGCCCTTGTAGGTGAATGCGGTGTGTCGCCCGATCACCAATGAGCCGCTGATCCGCGACAAGTCCGTAGTGAGGCTTTCCGTTACACCATCGACGAAATAGTCGTGCTCTGGGTCGCCGTTGAGGTTGGCGAAGGGCAACACAACGATGGAGAGGTGAGGCGATGAAAGTGACATTTGTGCCGTGCCGTCGTTCTGCGCCGCCGAACTAGCCGCCGCAGTTTCGGGCGTCTGCCCTTCGTGCACTACGCCAACGAAGCGAAAGCCTTTGCGCGGCAACGTTTTGATTAGGCGCTGCTTGTCACCATCGTCACCGATTGCGGCGCGAGCGGCATTCAAGCGGGTCGTCAACGCGGCATCTGAGACTATGCGTCCGTTCCAAACTGCGCTGATGAGATCGTCCTTGCTGACGACGCGCTCCCTGTGCCGGATCAAATGGTCTAGTAGATCGAAGACCTGCGGCGTGATGGGAACAGGGATGGTCCCGCGATGTAGCTCGCGACGGTCAGTATCGAATGCGTACTCCTCGAAGAAATAGCGCATCTGGCGATCCCTTAAAGGGCGTTCGATTTTCAGGCTTTAACGCCCTCGAACGCAAAGAATAAGCCGCTGGTAAGGAAAATGTAAGCCGGATGTCAGGCGCGGTGGCTCGTCGTACAGCATGTTCGTCCTCCGAAAAGTAGACAGGACACACGGCAATGAGCACAGTCCAAGAGATCACCAAGTTGCAGCACAGAGCAACTGCCGACCGGCCGGTCTATAGTCCGCTCGAAGCATATTGGAAGGCATTTCAGGAGTGGCGCAAACGCCGGAGGCTGCAAACGGAATTATGCCGCCTGACGGACCGCGAGCTGATGGATATTGGCACGACGCGAGGCGAGATTGACTACGTCGTGTCGAACAGAGATATCGACCCGCGAGGCATACGAGCCGAATGGGTCCAATACCTGCCAACAGTGGACGGCCAAATCCACCCACATTGGGACAAGCACCTCTCAGAAACACGCGTCAAACCTCGCTAGTGCAATGCGCGGAAACCATCGCGGTCTGCTACGCAAGCCGTTATGGCTGCTTCTGGCCCCTTAGCCGACATGACCAAGCGCGCCTGTTTTGTCAGCTTACCGTTGGCAATGCGGACGTTGGTACAGCGGACGGATTTACAGGTACACGCCCTGGTAAGTGGGATTTTGGAGCGCTCGAACAGGGTTCGAACCGTATCTAGGCTATCGCTACCCCGCGCGCGACGACTTCCGCTCGCCGGTGACGGCATTCTCCGCCGCCCGGTTCATCAGGGAGGCGTAGTCGTGGCCGAACAGCACCTCGCAGAACCGGATCGCGGCCTTGACCTGCTGCTGGCGGAAGGCCCGCACCCGGGCATCGCCGCCGCGCAGCGACTGCACCAGCCCCTCGGTCGACTGCTCGACATAATGCTGCAGGTCCGAGAAGGTCCGCAGCGTCACCTCGTTGATGGCGAGCTCGCTGGCATAGGTGCGGCACACCGCGACGAAATCGATCAGGGCGGCGGCGTCCTCGACCTCGGTCGCATCGATCTTGGCGCCGGCCGTAATGTCCTTGTCGGCGCGCTGGCGCAGGATGCGGCGGACCCGGCCCGGCACGCTGTCGATCTCCGATTGCAGCGCGTTGGAGGTATCGGCGCGGACCGATGTGAGCTGGCGGCCCCAGGTGGAATCGTTGCGCAGATCGAGCTCGGTGCGCAGGCCGCGGACGCCGTCATGCAGGGTCTTGAGCTGCTCGCCGACATAATCGAAATGGCCGCGCCTGATGTCGGTACGCAGGCAGGCCGCGACGAACGACAGGTCATGCAGCGCGATGGTGACCGCGACGCCATACGGCGTTGCCGCTACGCGAAGCTCATCGTCCGAGGCCGCCATCTTGATGGCGAGGCGGACAATCTGCCATGGCGCGGCGAGCCGCTGCGCAATCAGTGACAGCGCGAACGGCAATAGCTGTGGCGTCTGCAGCGACGGCAGCTTGAGCGCTTCCGTGGCGGACGCGATCTGGGAGTCGGCAAACACCCGGATCTGGCTCGGCAGCCGGCTGCCGAGGGTTTCCAGCGCTTCGCGGGCCTGCAGCACGAGGCCGATCGGCAGCAGGTCCTCGACCACGTTTGGCGGGCCGACGCGCGACAGCGCGCGCTGGCGATCGTCCTGACTTGGCGCCGCGATCTTGAGGATGGCGTCCGCGGCGGCAAGCTGGAACTTGCGCGCGGCAGTCTCTATCGGACCGCTCTCCGTCGCCGCGGCGAGCGCCGCCTCGAACGCGCGAGCCGCTTCGGGCGCGCCCTCGCGCGCGAGCCATTGCCAGATCGGCAGCAGCGAGGCGCGCCGGATCTGGCCCGCTCGCGTCGGGAAATTGGTCTCGGCGAGGAACGGCTCGAGCGGCCGGAACAGGAGCCGCGCCGGATCGTCGCTGCGCGGCTGGATCTGCTCGTCCTCCTCGGCCCCGCGCACGATCTTGCGCAGCTGCTCGAGGACCAGGTTGGCGACGGCGACGTCATCGCCGCGTTCGACGGCGCGCTCCAGCTCCCGCATCAGCAGCGCCTGCGATTGCGGCGGAAGCTGCGCGAGATAATCCCTCAGCCGCTCGGTCGATTTCTGGCTCATGCCCGGTCGTGAAAGCTTGGTGCCCGGCAAGCGCCGCAGCCCGTCCGCCCGCAATGATAGCGGCGGGCGCGTTAAGAAGCCGTTTAGGAAGAATGACGGCGTCGATCCCGCTATACCGCCGGCAGCGTGAGCTCGGCCCGCAGGCCGCCGATCGGCGCGTTGTTCAGGGTGAGATTGCCGCCGTAGAGGCCGGCGAGATCGGTCACGATCGACAGACCGAGCCCGGAGCCGGGTTTCGACTCGTCGAGCCGCTGGCCGCGCCGCGACACCTGGGCACGTTCGGCTTCCGACAGGCCGCGCCCGTCGTCGTCGACCACAATGCGCAGCCTCGGCCCGGCGCCCGAGGCCTCGGGCGGAACCACGGTGACCTCGACGAACACCTGCGAAGCCGCCCATTTGCAGGCGTTGTCGACGAGATTGCCGACCATCTCCTCCAGATCCTGCCGCTCGCCGCGAAACCGTGCCGCCGGATCGGCCTTCGCCTCGATCGAGAGGTCGCGATCGCGATGGATCTTCTCCATGGTCCGGCGCAGCGCCTCGATCACGGGTGCGACGTCGGTGATGGTGCTGACGATGGTGGCACGGGCGGCGATCCGCGCGCGCTCAAGATGGTGCGCGACCTGGTCCCGCATCAAATCGGCCTGCTCCAGCACCTTGCTGGCGAAAGGATCGGCGGCATGCGCGCCCGCCTCGTTCACGATCACCGAGAGCGGCGTCTTGATCGCATGGGCGAGATTGCCGACATGGGTGCGCGAGCGCTCGACGATCTCCCGGTTGGCATCGATCAGCGCATTGGTCTCGCGCGCCAGCGGCGCGATCTCGACCGGAAACCGGCCCTCCAGCCGCTCGGCGCGGCCGGAGCGGATATCGGCAATCGCATCGGAAATGCGCTTGAGCGGCGCGAGGCCGTAACGCACCTGGAAGACCGTGGTCAGCAGCAGCACGACGCCGAGCGCGGCGAAGGTGCCGCCGAGATAATAGTCGAAGCTGCGCGTCTCATCGAAGATCTCGGTGGCATCGCCGGCGACGCTGACCAGGAACTTGCCGTCGGCGCCGAGATCGACCGGCCGCTCCACCACACGCAGGCTCTGGCCTTCGGGCCCGTCGACATAACCGAGGCGGACCCCGGCGGCGGTCAGCTCGGCGCCGTGCTCCTCGAGCTTGGGCAGCTTCTTGTCCCACAGCGAGCGCGAGGCGCGGGTCTCGCCCTTTTCGGTATCGGTCCGGGTGATCTGCCAGTACCAGCCCGACAATGGCAGGTCGAACAGCGGCTCGCCGAGCGACTGGAACTGGCGGTCCGCCGGCTCGTCCGGCGTCGCCACCTCGGCGATCAGGGTGCGCAGATAGAGATTGAGCCGCCGGTCGAAGGCGCGCTCGGTCGCGTCGCGATAGACCGACGACAGGATGACGCCCGTGATCGCCAGGATCACCACCACCCAGGCAGTCGCCGAGACGAACAGGCGTGTCGCGAGCGAGCTGCCGCCCATCAGAACATCGTGTCAGCGGCAACAGACATGGCGAATCCCGTCCTCCTGGCGCGGATCATGCCGTAGCCCGCACGCCGATCAAGCGCCTTAAGAGCATGATCCGATTGAATAGGATATGCCCTTATCCTTTTGTTTGGTCGTGCTTTCTTCGCGCGAACCAACCAGCATCCACTTCGTTCGAAAATGCTCTAAAGCGCAATGAGATCAGGTTGGATCCACATCGCGAGCTCCTTGTTTGAGCATGATCTTTTCGGAAAACCGCTGCGCACTTTTCCGGATCATGCTCTAGGTCGGCGGCGACAGCATGTAGCCGAGGCCGCGAACGGTCTGGATGATATCGACTTCCAGCTTCTTGCGAATGCGCCCGACGAACACCTCGATCGTGTTGGAGTCGCGGTCGAAGTCCTGGTCGTAGAGATGCTCGACCAGCTCGGTGCGTGAGACCACCCGCCCGGTGTGGTGCATCAGATAGTCGAGCAGATTGTACTCGTGCGAGGTCAGCTTGATCGGATTGCCGTTGACGGTGACACGCTTGGTGCGGGTATTCAACGCCACCGGCCCGCAGTTCAATTCGACCTGGGCATGCCCGGTCGCGCGGCGCAGCAGCGCGCGGATCCGCGCCAGCACCTCCTCGAGGTGGAAGGGCTTGGCGACATAGTCGTCGGCGCCGGCGTCGAAGCCCTGAACCTTGTCGCTCCAGCGGTCACGCGCGGTGAGGATCAGCACCGGCATCACCCGCTTGTTCCGCCGCCAAGCCTCGAGCACCGAGATACCGTCCATCTTCGGCAGCCCGATATCCAGCACGACCGCGTCATAGGGCTCGCTGTCGCCAAGGAAATGTCCCTCCTCGCCGTCGAACGCGCGATCGACCACATAGCCGGCGTCCGTCAGCGCGGTGGTGAGCTGGCGGTTCAGATCCGGGTCATCCTCAACGACGAGCAGACGCACTTTGGCCTCCGAGAGTGAGCATTGCGATATCCGGCATCAAATGAGGCTTCCGGCCGTGAACGGCTTATGAATGGATCCGCAAGGCGCAGCTAATTTTTTCGTCAGGTGCACCATCCCGGAACCCGCGCAAGCACCCCTGGTTCCCTCCATGAGATGCGCGCGAAGTGAGATCGGGTTTCAGTTTAAGGTATTATAATACCTTAAACTGAAGGCAATTCTTGCTGGCAGCCTTCCGGCGGACCAGGGCACCGAGAACATGTCGGGTCATTTACAGTCGACCGGCAAGTTAACCTTCGACGACCATTTTCATGTCGCTGACACGAGCGATGCGCTAATTCAACGGCGGCGCGCCGAGCGCACATGGACCGGGAAGAACGCGTTGCTTGTTTCAAAAATACGGAGGTTCGGCGTGATCGCAGGCTGGCTTGCGCTTGCCTTCATCGCCTTCGTGACACTGTCCCCGATCCAGGACCGTCCCTCGCTATTCCATCCGCAGATCGAGCATTTCGCGGCGTTCGCCGTGATGGCGCTGGCCTTCGTGCTGGGCTACCCGCGTCGCACCGCGCTGATCGTGCTCTTTGTGATCTTCAGCGCGTTCACGCTCGAAGCGATGCAATTCCTGACACCGGACCGTCACGGCCGCCTGATCGATGCGATCGTCAAGGTGGCGGGAGGTCTCGCCGGCGTCGGCGTCGGTCGCTTCATGCTGCTCGTGCTGCGCAACCAGTTCGGCCGGCTGAGGCCGGGCGTGGAGCAGTCCGCGAGCTGAGCGGCCGGCGCATTGCGCTCAATCGCGCTTCGGCGCTTCCGCTGACCTCGTGCCGTCCTGCGCCATGCATTGCTGAAAGAAGTGCAGCCGGTCGCCATTCATCGGCACGGCCCCCGGTCGCTTGTAGGGGTAGACCATGTAGGCCGCGCGCAGGCAGCGCTTTGCGGTCTCGGCGGCGGGTGCGGCGACGGCGGCACCCGACGCCAGCAGGAGCGCCAGCACGGCGCTGAACCGGACGGAAATCCCGCTCACGGTTTCTCGCATTCCGAGTAGAACACGCCATTGGCGGCTGCCAGCCGCTGCAGGCAGTGCCGCTTGTCGGTCACCGCGCCCTCGACGGTGAAATCGTAGGCCTGGGCCTTCAGGATCAGCGCGTAGCGTCCCGGCGGCAGCGGCGCGTCGTCGCGCGGCAGGACCTCGAACATCTGCGGATCGTCCTTGAGCGGCGCCGCGCGGAACGGGATCGAGATGTTGCGGATCACCCAGCTGTCGTCGCCCGGCGAAACCACCGGCTTGCCGGTGGCGTCGAACGTGGTCTGCTGGCTCACATGCGCGATCAGGCGCACATCGATCGAATCGGAGGCGCCGCCGGCACCCTCGCGCCGGAACACGATGAAGCGGAGATGTCCGTCAGGCAGTGTGGTCTCGCTCGGCCTGGTGATCGCCGCCGAGATCGCCACCCGCGGATCCGGCGCACGCCCCTGGATCAGTTGCAGCTCGTGGAGCTTGCCGCCGCTCTCGGCGTAAACGCCATAGGCGGTCGGCAATAGCCGTCTCGGCGCCGGCGGCTCGGCCGCAACGGCCGGCGCCGGCACGGCCGCGACCACCGCCGGCCTTTGGGTTTCAGGCGGCGCCGATACCAGCGTGCCGGCAATCATCGCGCGGGCCGCGGCCAACGACACGCCGCGTTGCTGCAGCAGGACAACGGCCGCGATCAGGCCAAAGAACGCCAGCATGACAACGTAACGCAGCGGCGCCGACGACGACCATCGCGGACGGCGCGACACCGCGGCAGGCTCGACGCGATCGAGGGTCGTGACAAATGCCGCCTCGGCATCGATCCGGGGCGGCGCCTCGATCCGCCGCGCAGCGCCCGCCGCCTCGAGGAATGCGGGCAGCGCCCGCGCCGGCGGCACCTCGAATTTCTCGATCACATTGCTCTTCGTGTGCGCCTCGACGCCTTCGATCGCCACCTCCAGCGCCTGCATCAGTCGCTGCTTTTCCGTCGGATCCTCGTGCGCGAGCTGCTGCAGCTTCTGCCGCGCGAGCTCGTAGACCGCGCTGCGCAGCTGCTGCGGGTCGGCGCTCACGGAATCGATGGTTCGCGCCAGCACCAGCGCGAACTCCACCTCGGGGTGCGCAGGAGCGATGTCCCTGACCGTTCTCTGGGCCGGCGTCGGCGTCATAAATGTTAGTCTGGTTTGCCCATAATGTTACAACATTCTATGTGGATTTTACTGTTAACACAGGCCGGCAGATGACGCCACGGTTTGACCGTCCCGATCCGAGCAGCAGCAGGATTCATTGACCCGTTCTCTGCACATCCTGGACCAGTGGTTGTTCGCGCCCAAGCGGGACCGCCGATCCTGGCCGGACGTCCTGCTCCTCGCGGGATGGGTCGCGCTGGTCGGCTTCCAGATCGGCCGTCACGTGATGTGGCGCGACGAGGTCCGCGCGCTCACCATTGCCCTGAACGGCGACAATGTGTCCGCCATGCTGAGAGGGTTGCATGGCGAGGGCCACCCTGCCCTTTGGTACCTTCTGCTGCGCGGCGCGCATGCCGTATTCGATCGGGTCGAGGTGCTGCCCGCCGTCGCCTTCGTGGTCGGGCTCATCACGGTCGCACTGCTGATCTTCCGGTCGCCATTCCCACGACCGTTGGTCCTGCTGCTGATCACGAGCCATGCGCTGTTGTTTGAATATGTCGTGATGGCCAGGAATTACGGCATCTCCGCCCTGTTCCTGTTCGCGATCGCGGCCTGCTATCGGGCCCACCGCGATCGTGGTTTGCTGCTCGGCGCGCTGCTATTCCTGCTCGCCAACACCAACGTCGTCGGCGCGATCATGGCCGGCGCATTCCTGCTGTTCTGGCTGCTCGACCTGCTCGACACCCAACTCGTGAGCCATGGCTGGCGCTGGTCGTCGCAACTCACCAATTTCGCCATCAACGCAACGATCGCGACGATTGGCGTCGTCATCTGCGCCGTGACGATGCTGCCGACCTATAATGACGCCGCGGCTCGCGATTGGTCGCACGAGTCACCGCTGGCGGCGGCAATCCTGTCCCTGGTGAACCCCGGCGCGACGTCGCTGGGCGCGCTGTTTGCCAATCTGCTGCCGGGGGTCGCGGGATCGGCGCTGCTGTTCGGCGCGACGCTCGGGCTTGTGCCGCGGCGACCGGCCTTCCTCGCCGCCATCGCCGCCCTGTTGCTGACGTCGTTGTTCTTCGCTGTCGCCGCCAACGGTGCCTACCGTCATGCCGCGGTCTGGCTGAGCTTCCTGATCGCGCTTTACTGGATCGGCTGGAGCCGGGTCACCGCGCCATCCGTCTCTCGCGCATGGCTCGACCGGCGCTTGCCGGCGATCGGACGCGTGTCGCTCCTGCTCGTGCTCGCGATCCAGACCGCCGCCGGCATCAACGATTTGCGCAACGCATTGACCGGCGTGGTCGCGAGCCGCAGCGCCGATCTCGGCCGCCTGATCGCCTCGCGCGCCGATCTGGCCGACGCGGTCATCCTCAGCGAGCCGGAATGGCTGGTCGAGGGGTTGCCGTACTACGTCAAGAACCCTGTCTATCTCGCGCGCGACCACAAATTCGGCAGCGTCGTGATCTTCTCGCGCAAGGGCAGGATGGACAGCGATCTCGGCGAGACCCTGCGCCTTGCCCGCGAGCTTCGCGACACGAGCCGCGCGCCCGTCATCGTCCTGCTGGCCTACCGGCTCGACGAGATCACGCCCGACCGCATCTACGACGAAGGCAAGGACTGGCGGACGTTCCGTGCCTCAGCGACGCAGATCCGCGATTTCCGCGAAGCGACCACGATGCTCCGCCGCTTCGGCCCCGCCAAGACCGACGAGAGTTTCGACGTCTACCTCCTCAACTAGGCGATCGATCAACGACGACAGAAAAGGACCGCGCGATGGCGCTGATGGACAGCAAGGTCGAAGCCAGCAAGCCGCCGGCCGCAAGCATCCGGCAGTATCTCGCCATCCTGCGGCTCGATCACAGCACCAAGCACATCTTCATCGTTCCCGGGATTGTGCTCGCCTGGCTGTTGCGCGGCGCGAGAGGCGAGCATGTTGCAAGCGCGATCGTCCTCGGCCTTGTGGCCGCGATCTGCATCGCGTCGGCCAATTATGTGATCAATGAATGGTTCGACCGCGACTTCGACCGGCATCACCCGACCAAATCGCAGCGCTCCGCGGTCCAGAGCGCGATGGACGGCAAGATCATCGGAATCGAGTGGCTGCTGCTGGTCGCGCTCGGCCTCGTCTGCGCATCTGCGAGCAGCCGCCTGATGCTGTTCGCAACCGGCATCTTCGCCCTGCAGGGCATCGTCTACAATGTCCCGCCGCTCCGCAGCAAGGACAAGGCCTATTTCGACGTCATCTCGGAATCCGTCAACAATCCGCTGCGGCTATTGATCGGCTGGGCGATGATCGACCCGACCTCGCTGCCGCCGGGCTCGGTGATCCTGTGCTACTGGTTTGGCGGCGCGTTCCTGATGGCAGCCAAGCGGCTGTCCGAATATCGCGAGATTGCCGCGTCCCACGGCAGGGAGCTGCTGGCGCGCTACCGCGCGAGCTTCGCGCACTATACCGAGGTGTCGCTGACGGCCTCGTGCCTCAGCTATTCGCTGTTCTCGGTGTTCTTCCTCTCGGTGTTCCTGGTGAAGTACCGCATCGAGTATGTCCTTGCGATGCCGCTGGTGGTGATGCTGTTCACCACCTACTTCTCGATGTCGACGTCGCCGGGATCGTCGGCGCAGAAACCCGAGAAGCTCTATGGCGAGCGCGGCCTGATGCTGCTCGTGCTGGCGCTGGTCGCCGTCTTCCTGGTGGCAAGCCTTGTCGACATGCCGTTCCTCGCGCGATTGGCCGAACAGCACTACATCACGCTGGATTGAGGCGCTGCGGCCGCGATCGGCGCTTTTTGTTTGAGCGTTTTCTTCACGCGAACCGGTATGCACTTCGTTCGAAAACGCTCTAGCGCCGGCGCGGATGCGCCTTCTGATGCCAGGCCCAGGCCGAGCGAATGATGTAGCCGAGATCGGACCGCCTCGCCTTGAAGCCGAGGCCGCGCTCCGACCTGGAGGGATCGGCCACCAGGATCGGCGGATCGCCGGCCCGGCGCTCGCGCACCACGCTCGGCACCGCTTCGCCGGTCTCGGCGTGGATCGCGTCGAGCACCTCGCGCACGGAATAGCCGGTGCCGGTGCCGAGATTGAACACGCCGCCGGCGTCGCCCTTCAGCAGCAGTTCGAGCGCCGCGATATGGGCGCTCGCGAGGTCGTCGACATGGATGTAGTCGCGCACCGCGGTGCCGTCAGGCGTGTCATAGTCTTCGCCGAAGATCGCAAAGTCCGGCACGTGCCCCAGCAGCGCCATCATCGCGCGCGGAATCAAATGCGTCTCGGGATCGCGAAGCTCGCCGATGGTGACGGAGGCGTCGGCGCCGCAGGCGTTGAAATAGCGCAGGCAGACCGAGTTGAACCGATAGGCCGCGCGGTAGTCGGCCAGGATCTGCTCGATCATGAACTTGGAGCGGCCGTAGGGATTGACGGTCGGACCAGCGGCACTCTCGGGAATCGGATCGCGTCCGGCGTTACCATAGACCGCGCCGGTGCTGGAAAACACCAGGCGGTCGCAGCCCGCCTCCCGCATGCCGCGCAGCAGGCCGAGCGTGCCGGCAACGTTGTTGGTGAAGTATTTCTGCGGATCAGCCACGGACTCGCCGACCGCACTGAACGCAGCGAAGTGCATCGCGGCGAGCGCATTGTGCTCGCGGACGGTCGCGGCGATCTTGTCGTGGTCGGCGACGTCGCCGATCACGAGCGGCCCCCATCGCACGAAATCACGGTGACCGGTGGACAAATTGTCGTAGACGACCGGCAGAAACCCGGCCTCGGCAACCGCCTTGGCGCAATGGGACCCGATGTATCCCGCGCCACCCGTGATCAGGATCGAACCCCTGCTCGCCATTTAAAAGTGTCGTCCCTGCGCGAACCAATCCCGCGCCTCAGCAGGCGCAGTGATCGCATCGGTACGACATTCCGTCCGAGGCGGCAAAATGACGATGGGAATAGCGTTAAGACCGAACGGATTTGCTGGTCACGCAACGCTTAACGCGACCCCAGCGGCACGTTGGTCCGTTGACCGACCGGCGGCGCGTGCCGCGACGGTCTGCCATAGGGGTAAGCCGGTGTTGCCGGCGGGACCGGCTGGGTCGCCTGCGGCCGCGACGTCGGAACGCCGCCGCCCGGTCCATCGATCGAATAGCGCGTTGCGCCCTGCGTGGTCTGCCCGGTGCCCTGTGCAAGCACCGGCGTGGCTAGGGCGACGACCAACGTCGCTGTTGTGACAAGACCGGCCAGCTGCATGTCGATGCCTCGATGGGTTGGATCAGGGTCAACCGTTAATGCCTCCAATCGTTCCGGCAATGTCGCCGCAGCGCGCTGGCGATCGTCCTTGATGCGAAAAATGGCGCGGCGAAATGTCTCGCCGCGCCATTTTCGATCGATGAGGCTCGTTCAGAACTTCAGGCGCCGGCCTGCGCAACGGCGGCCCAGTGAGCGGGGTTCGCCGGGGTCTGCATCCTGACCCAGCGATAACGCGCCTGCGACCAGCTGCGGATCTGCGCATTCAGATTGTCGAGCACGATGTCTCCACCCCTGGCGCGGACCACCAGCACGAGATGATGCTCGCCGGAGGAGGTCACAACCTCGCTCAGCAGAAGGTCGCGCATCGGCCAGCCGCGCGCCAAAAGCTCGTGGCGCTTGCTGACCGCATAGTCGTTGCAATCGCCGCGCGCCGGATTGATCAGCCATTCCTCGCCGGCAAGGCCGCGTTCGTTGCGCTGCGGCGCGATGCTGCGATTGACCGAAGCGTTGACCTCGATCAGGTCGGCGATGCGCTGCTTGGTCAGGCGTGTGGCGCCGCCGCGGAACACCATCCGGGCGCGGGCTTTCGGCTTGCACTCGTCGGCATAGCGCATGCAGAACATGGTGTAGGCCATCGGCGCCAGCGTCGGCTCGCTGAAGCGGATCTTCTCGATCACGCCGCGCAGCGGCAGCGGGAAGCCGACCATTCCAGCCTGGGTGTTCTGTGCGCTTGTCCCGAGCGCAAGGACGGCCAGAACCAGGGCCATCACTCTCTTGACGTTGTACATTCTTCACTCCCCACAGTGACGGGAAGCATGTACGGGAAATGTCTTGAGCTTGGGCTCAAGCGCGCGGCGGCATTTGTTTCAAATGCGAGGGTGCGCGCGAGCAATCCGTTAACCAAGCCCTTTCGGCGGGACACGTCAGATCAAGGGCTGACTGCGGCCCGAAGTCTTTCGTTCCCATGCCGGCATGGTTAGCCTGACGTGAAGCCGCCGGCGCGCTCTGTTAAATCGCCACCCGTTGCCTGGGAGCGATCCCGCACCAACTCATGACGAGATCGGCGAGCATCTTGATCTCGAGATCCGCGGGCGTACCGCCGGCGAAATCGGCGACCGATTGCCCCAAGGCGACCGCGCGAACATAGGCCGAGCGACTGCCGATCATCGGCCCGATCTCCTCGTCGAGCGTATCGAGCTCCTCGATCAGCTGTTGGCCTTCGAGCGTGCGCTGGTCGACGCGGTTCGGCACGATCATGGCACGGAGCGCCGTTCGCCGCGTGGCACGCACTTCCCGCACGATGTCGAGCGTCCGCGCGGTGGCCTCGATGTCAAGGCCGGACGGCGTGCATGGCATCAGCACGATATTGGCGACCGCGAGCACGGCGCCCAGCACCCGATCGTTCGGCGCGGAGTCCACCACGATGATCTGATGCGGAATCTGTCGCATCAGCTTGGCCCATTCGGCGACCGGCCGGGTTTCCGGATCAAGCTGGTAGACGGGGAACGACAGATTGCCGGGCTCGGCCCAGTGACACGCGGACGCCTGCGAGTCGGCGTCGACCAGTCCCACCACGCCCGTGCGCCGATCCAGTTCCGCGGCGAGCAAGACCGCAAGGGTCGTTTTTCCGACCCCGCCCTTGCGCTGGGCAACCGAGATGACAAGCGGCATCGCAAACTCCTGGCGTTATCCCCCGTACGTGCGCGGGAGGGCACCTTCATCAACGAGCGTCAGCATCCGCGGCAGACAGACCCGCTTTGCGTCGTAATTGTCCCGCACGAAGCTGCGCGCCTTCATCCGCATCTTCTTGAAGGCCTTGGGCCGTGACAGCACCGAGAGTACCTGATCCGACAGCGCATCAATATCAAAAAACGGCACCAGCAGGCCGTTGCCGTCCGAGATGATATCGCGAAGCGGGGCGGTGTCGGATGCCACCACCGCGCATCCCGCGCTCATCGCCTCCAGCAGCGACCAGGACAGCACGAAGGGATAGGTCAGATAGACGTGCACCGAGGATATCTGCAGCAGCTCGAGATACGGTTCCCGAGGAATTCGGCCGAGGAAATGCACCCGGCGCAGGTCGATGTCCGACTTGATCTCGTCCAGGAACATCGACTTCCAGCTCGAGCCCTTGGGCGGATTCGCGCCGTAGGATGTCCCGCTGCCGCCGACGATCACAACCTGCGCATTCGGCCGCGTGGCGAGGATCTTCGGCAGGGACCGCATGAAGATATGGAATCCGCGCACCGGCTCGAGGTTGCGCGAGACGTAGGTGATCACCTCGTCGTCCGCCGACAGCGTCGCACCGTTCGGAAGCTGAAACCGCGCGACCGGATTGGGCTTCACCTCGTCGGTGTCGACGCCTTCGTGGATGACCTCGATCTTGCTCTGAAACTCGGCGGGAAAGGTCGATCTCTGCCATGGCGTCGGCGAAACGCCCGTATCGCATTCCGTGAGCGCCAGCAGCGTGGTCGCATTCTTCAGATGGAGTGCGACATTGCCATCAAGGCCCGTCATGGGAAACTCGGGATCGAAGCCGACGTCCCTGCCCTCGGCACCGTAATAGAATTCGCAGTAGAGGATGATCCGCGCGCGCGGAAACATCGTGCGCAGCGGCAGCGTTTCGCCCCAACCGGGATGCGCGAAGATCAGGTCGGGCACGAAGCCCTGCCCCGACAGCGATGACAGCGCGTACAGAACCTCTTCGGCACGCCGCGATTCGACATCGAAGCGCCGGGCAAACGGATGGACGACGGCGGAATCCGTCTTGGTTGTCGAATATTTGAGCAGCCGGATATCCGGCGTCGTGCTGGCAGTCGATGAACCGACGGCAACGACCCTGTTGCCGGGCTGCTCTGCGAGCGCGCGCGCAATGTGGCGATACTGGGCTGGAAAGTTATTGTGGACGAACAGGACGTTCATTGGCGGGCGAGCGCGCCCCCCGGCCGCGCGGTCTTCGATTGGGGTCAGGGTCTGCATCATCACCGGCGGTGTGTCATCGATTGGCGAGAAAACAATCTTACCGGATTAACATTATGCCCCCTTCTATCACACAGATTTTTGGGGCACACTGCAGGAGACTTATCAATCCATTCCGTTAGGCTCGCAGGCGACAATGAACGAACAGATTCAGCAGAAAACCATTGATCTGGCACGGGGTCTCTTCCTGGTTCGGTACAATGGCGCAGATGATAAGGTGTCACCTCCGGTGGTGCGCGTATACGCGGATCGCGCCAGTCTTAACAATTGTAATATCATTACCGGACCGGACGTGGTCAATGGAACCCTGTTCGCGCCCGAGACCGCGCTGGTCGTGTCGGTCGCCCGGCCGAGCCGCCTGATCGTCGAGGTCACCGCAGGACGCGTCGGCGGGTCGACCGCCGCCAATATCAAGATCGAGCCGCTGACCCAGGGACAGCCGGCTGAGCAGCCGGCCAGCCAGCCATTCGACATGTTCGAGCCGGAGGCTGGCCCCGGCGAATTGAGCGACCTCAAGCTGCTCGCACATGTCGCGGGCCTGGGCGACGTGACGGTCGGCTCGAACGTCTGGATTGCCGGACCGTCCGCTCCGGCGCGGATCGAGGGAATTTCCCTCGATTGGCCCAACAAGCCGCACGATCTCCACCTGCAATATGCCGTCAAGTTCGCCAGGCCGCAGCGGGGCGACAACCAGTTCGTTCCTCTCGGAACTTTTGCCGGAACCCGGGGACGCGCATTGGCCATCACAGGGTTCTCGCTGGAGGCCACGGGTCCCGGCGCGGATCGCTACGCCATCGCGGCTGAAACCATCTTCCTGGGGGCTCCGACCCTGCGGGTCACCGGGAACCGGATCGTGGTGTCGGGCCCTTCGGGACGGGAACCGCTGGTGGGCCTCAAGCTCAACCTTGAGGAGCGCCGGGTGCAGGCAGCCCCTCTCGCGCCCCAGCAGCCGAGGCGGGTCGAGCCCGCCGCTCCGATGCCGCGCCAGGAGGAACCACGCCTCGAGGGACGGGTGCGCGTGTTCCGGAGCCGTCAGGGCGCCGTCAAGACGGCAAGCTGACCATGCGGGCAGATAAGGGCGCCACTTGACCGCCGACGCGCGCAGGATCGCCTTTACGTCCAAAACGCTCCACCACGTCGATCTCGAGCGGGCCGCTGTCGGGGCGCTCGAGGCGCGTGATTTCCGCTTGGCGTTCGCGCTCGCCGACCGCCGCTGCCGGATCCTGCCGCATCCGGGTGCCCGTGCGCATCTGCTGCGCGCGGAAGCGCTGTTTCATCTCGATCTCAGGGATGCGGCCATCGCCGGCGTCGCCAGGGCGCTCGAACTCGAGCCGGACGATCTGGTCGCTGCCCGCCGAATGATGGCTTGGGGCGACGACCTTCAGCAGATCGAGGCGGCGCGAAGCGTCACGCGGCGTGATGACGATCCGGATTCGGTCAGGAGCGCCCTGCTGCTGCTGCTCGAACAGAGCGGCCAGGACAGCTGCGCCCGCATCGACTTTCTCGATGAAGAGGTGAAGGGATGGGTGACGTGGCGCGGGCCGGACGACCCGCACCTTTCGCTGGCGCAGGCGGATCAATCCAGCACGATCCAGCTTCCCGCCGACCCACGCCACAGATTCGCGCGTGACGGGCGACATGCCGCGAGCTTCCGTCTGATACGGCCCGCGTCCGCGACCTCGCAGCGCCTGCAGATCACGCAGGCGGACCGGGTGATCGCAAGTGTTCAACTCCCGGCCAACCGCGTTCCGGATCACCGGGCCGCACCACGCCGGCCGGCTCGCCTTCGAAACGGCGAACCTCCTCCGCTCACCATCATCATCCCGGTATACCGGGATCTGGCCGCAACGCGAGCCTGCATCGACAGCGCGTTGAATGCGCTCGCCTGCACGCCGGGCTCGACCATCGTCGTCGTGGATGATGCGTCGCCCGAGCCGGACATCAAGCGCCTGCTCAACGAGCTCGCCGCCGAGTTCCGCATCCGCCTGCTGACCAATGAGCACAATCTCGGCTTTGTCGGCGCGGTCAACCGGGCGCTCGGCGAGACCGGCGCCGGCGACGTCGTGCTGCTGAACTCGGACACGATCGTGCCGAAATACGCGCTGCAACGCCTGCGAAGTGCCGTGCAATCGACGCCGCGCGTGGGCACGGCGACCCCGCTATCGAACAACGGCGAATACACCAGCTTTCCAATCCCGAACCGGTCAAATCCCCTGCCCCCGCCCGGCGAGATCGAATTGCTGGATGAACTTGCAGGCAGGGCAAATTCCGGGATTGCCATCGATATCCCCAACGGCATCGGGTTCTGCCTCTACATTACCCGCGAATGCCTCGACGCCGTGCGCGAGCTCTCCGACGACTTCTATCGCGGCTATCTCGAAGACGTCGACTTCTGCCTGCGCGCAGCCGAGGCCGGCTTCCGCAACGTGTGCATTCCTTCGGTTTTCGTCGGGCACGAGGGCTCGCGCTCGTTTCTTGGCGAGAAGCGTTCGCTCGTGATGCGAAATCTTCGCGTCCTCGAACACCGTTACCGGCGCTATGCGACGGACTGCGCCGCATTCCTGCTTGCCGATCCACTCCGCGATTGCCGGGCCGCGCTTGAGCTCAAGCTGCTCACGAACCAGCAGGTCGCCACCGGCCCATCCGTCATCCTCTGCGGCTCGTTCGCCGGCCGCGCAATTGCCATCGAACGCTGCCGGCAGCTGGCTGCAGAGGGTCAGCACGGTCTGGTCATGCAGATCCGCTCGGAGGGGCAACGCCAGCAGGCTGCGATGTTCGATCCGGATGGCGGAGCGCCGCAGTCGATCGCACTCGACGTTGCGACGCCTGAGGGCCGCGAAGCTCTTTTGACGTTTCTCGCCGATCTCGGAATCCGGTCGCTCGAGATCGCAGAGCCGAACCGCATTCCCGGCGCATGTCTGGCGCAGCTCACGCAACGCTTTGCCTACGACCTCCTGATCACCGACACCACGCTTGCAATGCGCACGGCGGTTGGATCAGGCGTTCATCCGGATTGGAAAAGCCTGGTCGCCGGGGCGCGGCGCGTGACTGCGATCGGTGACGACGGCGCAGCCTTTTCGGAAGCCGTTCTCGGCCTGCAAGTCGTGAGGCTGAGCGACCCGCCCGCGCCGCCGGTGCTGTATCCCGCCGTGAGCGGCCCCGCCCGTCTCGGCCTGCTGGTCCTGCACGCCAACGCCACGGAATTTCGCTTCATACGAGCATTGAGCGATCAACTGGCCGACGCCAACGAAGACGTCGAGATGATCGTGCTGGGGAGTACCCTCGACGATCTCAAGCTGATGCAGCGCACCAATGTCATCGTCACCGGCGATATTGCCGTTGACGACGTCGCCACGCTGATCGAAGGTCACGCCATCACGAAATTGGTTCTCGACATCGGCGAACCGGCGTTTGGTCATCCATTGGTGGACGCGCTGCAGGCAACCGGGCTGCCGATCGCCGCGACGGAATGGAGTCCGACTCCACCGGGCCGTGGCCGAAGCACGGACCTGAAGCTGCAGCCAGGCCTTGATGGCGATGCAACGATTGCTGCCGTATGCGACTGGGTGGTGGAGGACGTCCTGCTACAACCCGATCGGAGGAGCGGTCGGCACCGGCGGCAGGTTGGCGCGCGGCTTCCATGATCGCGGCGGCCATGCAAGCGAGGAGAACGGCGTCGAATCCAGCCCCAGCAGCGGGCTGTAATAGGGATCGTCGAGCAGCACCTCTCCCCATTTCGCGCGCAGGATCGACAGCTCGCGCCTGAAGCGTGCCCTGCGATCCGGCGCGGAATCGCGGCCGCGGCTTGCCGACTCCAGATGAACGAGTTTCGCGTCCGGCGTGAACACGATCCGCTTTCCGAGCTGGCGCAGCTTCAGGCACAGATCGATATCGTTGAAGCTGATCGGAAAGCGGATCTCGTCCATGCCGCCGACGGCCACGAAATCGCGCTTGCGCATCAGGAGGCACGCCCCCGTCACCGCCGAACATTCGTGCGCCACCTGAAGCAGATCGCCATAGCCGGGATCACCATCCATCCGGTCGTTGAAGGCGTGCGCGGCCGAGAAATTGGCCCCCAGCACCACTCCGCCGTGCTGCACGACGCTGCTCGGCCAGAGCAGCTTTGCACCGACGGCTCCGACATCGGGAGCGGCGAGCCGCCACAGCATCTCCGCCAACCAGCTGTCGTCGAGCGCCTCGACGTCATTGTTGAGAAAGCAGATGTTCTCCGTATCGACGCAAGCGACGGCGGCGTTGTTGATGGATGCGAAGTTGAAGGGCCCCTCGACCGAGATGACGTCGATTTCCTGCGCGGACAGGCTGTCCAGATAGTCCAGCGTTTCCGGCTCGGTCGAGCTGTTGTCGACGACAAGGATCCGGGCGTTCGTCTCATTTGCCGCCGGCATGACCGTCTCAACGCATCGCTTGAGCAGCTCGGCGCGATTTCTGGTCGGGATGATGATGGTGGTGCGCTCGCTCCAATCGACGGCGCGCTTGACCTGACCGGCCGGTAGAAGTCCCGCTTTCCGCGGCTCGACATTGGCCTCGATGCCGGCCCTGGCAAAATAGGCCTTGCTTGCGGCGACCAGTTCGGCGGTGGCGGCCGATGCATCGATCCGCGGCAACGCCGCAACCGATCCCGGAAGATGATAGGTTCGATCCGGCTCCGCGCAGGAAAGGAAGATGTCGTAGAGCGACGTCGCCGATCGCAGCGCTTCCACGGCAGGCTCCCGACGCACCGCAAAACAATACGCCCCATAGCCCTGCTCGAGCGCGCGCTCGAGATCGAATGCGGAGAACGCCAGCGGCCAGACAGCGCCGGCGCCCGCAGCAACTTCGACGTCGCCATAGACGAGATCGCACCCGGGTTCGGATGCGAATAGATCGGCGAAGCGCTGCAAGGCGTCTTCCGCAAGGATCGTTCCGCTCAGACAAAACACAAAGAACGCGCTGCCGGCGGCATCGCCGTCGACAAACTCGCGCGCTGCTTTTGGATCGAATTGACTGAACGCCCGCGCCGGCAGGGACACCGCCGACCAGGCCGAATGCCGTTGAGCTTCGAGGCTTTCGATGCTCTCGTCCACCCTGACGTCGCCGATCAGGACGACCGCCGCCTCGGATGCGACGTCAGACTGTTCAGATTGTGCCGTCGGCGAGAAGCGCTCTTTCCAGCCGCGATAGGCGTGAAACGGCATCGAGGCCGGCAGCACCCGGTCAAACAGCTCTCCACGAAGCCGCTCGCTCTCCCAGCGCCCGAGATCCGCGAGCGTTTGCTCCAATCCGCGATCGAAAGCGACAAAGGAAATCGGCTCCGAGATCAGGCTCCGTCCCGAAATCGTCCGCGCGGATAGTCCGCGCATGCGACCGTCCGCAAAATGCTCGGGCAGATGAAAATCGATCCGGCGGCCGACGCCGAACTCGCCGCCCCGCGCAACGTTGGTCCACCCGGTCGGCTTCACGGTCATCACCGGCCGTTGCGCGATCAGGATTTCGATGTCCTCGTCGATGTCCTGAGCAAGCCAGCCTTCGAAGCGCAAACCTCCGACCCACTCGATATCGCCGATCCGGTGCCAGCGTGCTTCCGGCGCGGCGACATCGCAACGAATCGGAGCCCCGACGGGACTGCCGATATTTGCCAGCCTTGCCTCAATGATCGTGGCGTTCGCGCTGACCTGATCCTGCACGTTGAAGGTAAAGCCAAATCGCGCATCGCCGATCCCGGAGTCGGCAAGCTCCGTTACAAACTCGTCACACAATGATGACATGTATGGCTCGCCGTCGACGAGCAGGTCGACGGTGTAGCGTCGGCCGAGATCGGCGCGATCATAGACGAACCCGGAAAACGTCGTGCGATCGTGTCTGGAGAACTGCGTTTGCAACGACGCGTATTCAGCTCCCGAGGGCTTCTGCTTGCCAATCGTCTTCGTGCTCATGTCCACCCCTGAAACGGCGGCTCGATTGTCGGTCGATTTCAAGTTGAGAATGTGTCCATGGTGCGCCCGAGGTGACTAACGGGCGCTCAGCTGCACCGAGCCGATCACCGTTTGCACAAAAAGCCGCCGAGCTCCAACACAAACTATACGCTATAAAACTTGGCGTTATCGGCGCCATTTGTGCTAGTGCTAACTCCTCCTCTCCACACTGATCGACGAGCGGATTCATGAAGATTGCAATGGTTGGAACGGGATATGTAGGTCTCGTGTCCGGAGCGTGTTTTGCCGATTTCGGCCATCAGGTCGTTTGCGTCGACAAGGACGCCGGCAAGATCGAAGCCCTGAAGCGCGGCAAGATCCCGATCTACGAAACTGACCTCGATAAGCTCGTCGAGACCAATGCCGCGGCCGGACGGCTGACCTTCACGACGGAGCTCGCGGGCGCCGTCGCGGACGCCGATGCCGTGTTCATCGCGGTTGGAACGCCCTCGCGGCGCGGCGACGGCCATGCGGACCTGAGCTACGTCTATGCTGCCGCCAAGGAGATCGGCGCGGCGCTCGAGAAGTTCACCGTGGTGGTGACCAAGTCGACCGTGCCCGTGGGCACCGGCGACGAGGTTGAACGACTGATCCGCGAAACCAATCCCGACGCCGATTTCGCCGTTGCGTCGAACCCCGAATTCCTGCGCGAAGGCGCCGCAATCCAGGATTTTCGTCACCCCGACCGCATCGTCGTCGGCACCGAGGATGATCGGGCCAAGAGGGTGATGGGCGAAGTCTATCGTCCGCTCTATCTGAACCAGGCGCCGATCCTCTATACCGCGCGACGCACGGCTGAATTGATCAAATACGCCGCGAATGCCTTCCTTGCCACCAAGATCACCTTCATCAACGAGATCGCCGATCTCTCCGAGAGGGTCGGGGCGAACGTGCAGGAGGTCGCGCGCGGCATCGGGCTCGACAACCGGATTGGAACCAAGTTCCTGCATGCCGGCGCCGGCTATGGCGGCTCCTGCTTCCCGAAGGACACCCGTGCGCTGTTCAAGACCGCGCTCGACCACGACGTCCAGCTTAAAATCGTCGAAGCCACGCTGACCGCGAACGACAACCGCAAGCGCGCGATGGCGCGCAAGGTCGCCAACGTGCTCGGCGGCGAGATGCGCGGCAAGACCATCGGCGTGCTCGGCCTGACCTTCAAGCCCGACACGGACGACATGCGCGAGGCCCCCTCGATCCCGCTGATCAACGGCCTGATCGACTTCGGCGCCAAGGTTCGCGCCTACGATCCCATCGGCATGGAGCAGGCGCGCAAGGAATTGCCGGAGATCGAGTACTGCAAGGATGCCTATGAATGCGCGCGCCAGGCGGATGCGCTGGTGATCGTGACCGAGTGGCGCCAGTTCCGCGCGCTCGATCTCAAGCGCATCAAGCAGGAGATGAAGCATCCGGTCGTCGTCGACCTGCGCAACATCTACCGTCCGGACGAGATGGCCGCGCACGGCTTCACCTACGACAGCATCGGTCGGCCGCGCTGAGCGCTCCCACCTGGCGACGATAGCCGCCGGTCGGTTCAATCCTGGAGCCTTGGTTCTGATCAAATCAGAACCAAGGCTCTCTTCTTGTCTGACACGATTTTTTCACGCACCGGCAATCCGCTTCCGAATGCGCCCTAGCAGGCTGTTGAAGAAGTCGGTGGCGAAGCGTTCCGTATCGTGATTCTCTAGGACCAGGATTTAACTGGGGGCGCGATGCGAGGGAGTGATGAACGGTCCGGCTCGCTCTTCAGTTATGTGGACTTGGAGGCTCGGGTTCGCGTCGACCACCCGCTACGGGTGATCCGGGACTTGGCGAATTCAGCGCTGGACGACCTTTCTGGCGAGTTCGGCAAGCTCTATACGGAGTTCGGTCGCCCCTCGATCGCACCGGAGAAGTTGCTTCGGGCGATGCTCCTCCAGGCGTTCTATGGGGTTCGCTCGGAACGGCATTTGATGGAACGGATAGAGTTCGATCTGCTGTTCCGCTGGTTCGTTGGGCTTGGGGTGGACGATGCGGTTTGGGACCATTCGACCTTCTCGAAGAACCGCGACCGGCTGCTCGAGGGCGAGATTGCGGCCAAGTTCCTGAACGCGCTTTTGGCGCAGCCAAAGGTCAAGCGTCTGCTATCGAGCGATCACTTCTCGGTGGATGGTACGCTGATTGAAGCCTGGGCTTCGATCAAGAGCTTCCGGAAGAAGGATGGCGGCGACAAAGACGAGGATGGTCCGGGACGCAACGCTGAGCGCAGCTTCCACAAGGAGAGGCGATCCAACGAGACCCATGAGAGCACGACCGATCCCGAGGCGCGGCTCTACAAGAAGGGTGACGGCCAGCCAGCCAAGCTGAGCTATATGGGCCATGCTCTGATGGAGAACCGCAATGGATTGGCGGTTTTGGGTGGGGTGAGCCAGGCGACGGGCACCGCCGAACGGGAGATCGCGCTTGCCATGATCGACAGGCGCGGGTGCGCAAAGCGGATCACTCTGGGGGCCGATAAGGCCTATGATGTCACGCAGTTCGTACACGACCTGAGAGATAGATCGGTTACCCCGCATATCGCGATTGATGGACATCTGAGTAAGACCGGCAAGCGGCGCAAGACGGCAATTGACGCACGTACCACACGCCACAGTGGCTATGACCTCAGCCAGCGCTGTCGCAAACGCATCGAAGAAGTCTTCGGCTGGATCAAGAGTTCCGCTGGCTTGGCCAAGGTCAAGCTGCGAGGTCGCGACCGGGTGGACGCCGTCTTTGTCCTGGCACTTGCGGCCTATAATCTGATCCGGCTGCCCAAGCTCCTGGCTGCACCGGCATGAGCATCCGGGGCAGATGCCAGGTCGTCGAGACACCGGGCTACGACATGGCCTTGGCGGGCGCCTATATCCTGTTCGACGAGGACGGAGGCGAGTTCGCCGTCGATTGCCTCACCGGCTCCATTCATGGAGCCTGCGACGGCGATGCGATCGCGTTCGGCTGGCAGGGAAATGACGAAATGGAGCCAGCCGACGGTGACGGTTGGGCCGAACTAAGGGATGATGGCTCACTCGAAGGGGAGATCTGCCTCCTCAACGGCGACGACATCCCATTCATTGCGATCCGCTCAAGGACTTCTTCAACAGCCTGCTAGAGCTTTTCCCGTTCCGATGGAATCGGAACGGGGCTCTAGATTCTTGTTTTGACGCGTTTTCTTCACGCGAACCGGCATCCACTTCGCTCGAAAACGCTCTAGGCGTGGGCGGGCGCGCCGAGCTGGACAAATGCATCCAGTTCGCGCGCCAGCGCTTCCTGCCACGTCGGCATCGCCACGCCGAACTGCGCCTGCAGCCGCGACAAGTCCAGCCGCGAATTGCCCGGACGCACCGCCTTGGTCGGAAAGTCGGTCGCTGCGATCGGAGCGATATTCTCGACCGCCAGCGTGACGCCGCGAGACCTCAGCCCGCCGACAATGGCGGTTGCGAAGCCGTGCCAGCTGGTTTCGCCGGCGCAAACGAGATTGACGACACCACCCCTGCGCACGAGCTGATCGTGCAACGTGGTGAGGTTGGGCAGGACGATGCCGGCGACCGCACTGGCGATCGCTGGTGCCGTGGTCGGCGCACCGATCTGATCGGCCACGATCCGTAGTTCTTTACGCTCGCCGGCGAGCCGCGCGATGGTGCGCAGGAAATTCGTGCCCTTTGCGGCATAAACCCATGAGGTGCGCGCGATCAGATGCGCCCCGCCCGCCGCCTGGATCGCAACATCGCCGGCAAGCTTGCTGGCGCCGTAGACCGACAGCGGTTCGGTCGGACTGTCCTCGCGCCACGGCCTGTCGCCCGAACCATTGAAGACGTAGTCCGTGGAGAAATGCACCAGCGGCACGCGGTTCGCCGCAGCCCATTTGGCGATTACTTCAGGTCCCCTCGCGTTGACCAGGAAGGCCAGCTCACGCTCGTCCTCGGCGCGATCGACGGCGGTATAGGCCGCCGGATTGATGATGAGATCGGGCTTCAGACTCTCAAGCTGGCTCGTCAACATCTCCGGCTTCGACAGATCGAACTCAGCCGTCGCCGGCGCGATGATCGTGCCGTGGCTTTCCAGCAGAGGCTTGAGCGCACTGCCAACCTGGCCGCGTGTTCCCGTCAACAAGATCCGCATCAGATTTGTCCATAGGTCGGAAGATTGCTGGCGTCGGCCAGGAGCGGCGCGTCCGCATCCTTGGCCGACAGCTGTGGCTTGTCGACGCCCCATTTGATCCCGATCGCGGGATCATTCCACCGGATCGAGAGCTCGTCCTTGGGGCTGTAGAAATCATCGCATTTGTAGAAGAAGTCGGCGGTCTCCGAGAGCACCACGAAGCCGTGGGCGAAGCCGCGCGGCACCCATAATTGCCGGCGGTTGTCCTCGCTCAACTCGACCGCGACGTGCTTGCCGAAATTCGGACTGCCGACGCGCACGTCGACGGCAACGTCCAGCACCTTGCCACGCAGCACGGTCACGAGCTTGCCCTGGGTGAGCGGGTTTTGCAGATGCAGCCCGCGCAGCACGCCATAGGCCGAGCGGGACATGTTGTCCTGCACGAAGGGACGCGTGATGCCGTGCTCGACATAACGCGGAGACTGGTAGGTCTCGAGGAAGAAGCCGCGCTGGTCGCCAAACAGCTTCGGCTCGACGATCAGGACTTCAGGAAGCTCGGTCTTGATGACGTTCATCTAACATTTGTTCCAGTTTGACGCGCTTGAAATGTTAATTTCCATCTCATAACAAACTTGTGCAGCGCACGCTATATGTTATGTTCTGATAGTCAAATTGTGAGGGACCATGAAAGGCATTATCCTTGCCGGTGGCACCGGCTCGCGCCTCTACCCGGTGACGACAGTCGTCTCCAAGCAACTGCTGCCCGTCTTCGACAAGCCGATGATCTACTATCCGCTGTCGACGCTGATGCTGGGCGGAATCCGCGATATCCTGATCATTTCCACGCCGCAGGACAAGCCGCTGTTCCAGCGCTTGCTCGGCGACGGCAGCGAGATGGGTGTCCGGTTCGCCTATGCGACGCAGGAGACCCCGCGGGGTCTTGCCGACGCCTTCATCGTCGGCCGCGACTTCATCGGCGATGACTCTGTTGCCCTTGTGTTAGGGGATAACATTTTCTACGGTCACGGCCTGCCGAGCATGCTGTCCGCCGCCTCGATCCGCAAGAAAGGCGCCACCGTGTTCGGCTACGTCGTGAACGCGCCGGAGCAGTACGGCGTGATCGAGCTGGACGGCACCGGACGGGCGCTCTCGATCGAGGAGAAGCCGAAGCGGCCGAAGTCCAACGTCGCGGTCACCGGTCTCTACTTCTACGACAATGACGTGGTCGACATCGCGGCCGGCATCAGGCCATCGCCGCGCGGCGAGATCGAGATCACCGACGTCAACAAGGCCTATCTCGAGCGCGGCGACCTCTATGTCGAGGTGCTCGGCCGCGGCTTTGCCTGGCTCGACACCGGCACCCATTCCTCGCTGGTGGAGGCCAGTCACTTCGTCCAGATCCTGGAGCAGCGCCAGGGCCTGCGCATCGCCTGCCCCGAGGAGATCGCGCTGCGCCAGGGTTACATCTCGCTCGAAGCCTTCGCGAGGGTGGCACAGAAGACCGCCAAGAGCAGCTACGGCGAGTACCTGCTGTCGGTCTACCGCTCGTTCCACGGCGAGCCGCGCGCGGCGGAGGTATTCAAACATGCGGTTTAAGGGATCGACGATTTTCGTCACCGGCGGCGCCGGTTTCATCGGCTCCGCCGTGGTCCGTCACCTGCTGCGCGACACCCACGCCCGCGTCGTCAACATCGACAAGCTCACCTACGCGGCAAACCTGGCCTCCCTGCCCCGTGCCGCCGAAAGCCTGAACTACACCTTCGAGAAGGCCTGCATCTGCGAGGCACAGAACCTGCGCCGGCTGTTCGAGAAATATCAGCCCGATGCGGTGATGAACCTTGCCGCGGAAAGCCATGTCGACCGCTCGATCGACGGCCCCGGCGAATTCATCCAGACCAACATCGTCGGCACCTTCACGATCCTGCAGGAGACGCTGCGTCACTGGCGTTCGCTCTCGCCCGAGAAGCGCGACCGGTTCCGCTTCCTGCATATCTCGACCGACGAGGTGTTCGGTTCGCTCGGCGACGAAGGGCTGTTCACCGAGACCACGGCGTATGCGCCGAACTCGCCCTATTCGGCCAGCAAGGCATCGTCCGATCACCTGGTGCGGGCCTGGCGCGAGACCTACGAGCTGCCGACCCTGGTGACCAACTGCTCCAACAATTACGGCCCCTATCACTTCCCGGAAAAGCTGATCCCGCACATGATCATCAAGGGGCTCGCCGGCGGGCCGCTGCCGGTCTATGGCGACGGCAAGAACATCCGCGACTGGCTGTTCGTCGAGGATCACGCCAAGGCGCTGACGCTGGTGCTGGAGCGCGGCGAGGTCGGCGAGACCTACAATGTCGGCGGCCGCAACGAGCGCACCAACCTGCACGTGGTCGAGAGCATCTGCGACCTGCTCGACGAGGTCGTGCCGGCCGCAGCCGGCCCGCGCCGCCAGCTGATCAATTTCGTCGCCGACCGGCCCGGCCACGACCGCCGCTACGCCATCGACGCCACCAAGCTCGAAACCGAGCTCGGCTGGCGCGCCGAGGAGAATTTCGAGACCGGCATCGCCAAGACCGTGCGCTGGTATGTCGACGAGCAACCCTGGTGGCGTTCCATCCTGGAGGGCGGCTACAAGGTGGAGCGTGTCGGCCTGAACCAGTAGCCGCCGATCACCACGGATCATCAGCAACGGTGGCAGCGCCGATCATCGTGGACTTGCGGAATATCCTTCGGCCGGAAGATGTCCGGCCGATCGGGTGCAAGGACGCAAGCCTTGGTGACCGTGCCTCGGCGGTGATGACTTGGCGTTGATGACCTGACGCTGATGAACTGCGGCGCGGCCTGAATATGCAAAGACGTGCTGGCATCAGACACGTCCAACGCCCCCGGTGAGGAGAGATTGTCCCGGGGGCTGCGAACAACGAGGAGACGTCAATTGCTACCAAGAATGTCGCGGGAAGAAGCGGAACTGTTCTTGTCGTTTGTGAGAAATAGCCGCGATTACGTCGAATTCGGCACAGGCGGAAGTACGGTCATCGCCTCAAAGCACGTCGCGAACTCGATATTGTCGATCGATTCCTCACAGGACTGGCTGGATCAGGTCGATCGTGCGTGCGCCTCAGCGCGTACGAAGCCTCATTTGACGTTCATCGACATCGGACGGACTGGCGATTGGGGTTTCCCGGTCGACCCATCAACAAAGCCGCGTTGGCCGGACTATCACTCGACCATCTGGGAAACGCCGCAAAGCGCCAATGCTGATCTTTATCTCGTCGACGGTCGTTTCAGGGTCGCATGCTTCGCCCAGATCGTCCTGCACTGCGGCCCGTCTGCAATCATCGGCATGCACGACTTTAGCTCTCGCCCCGCCTATCACTGCGTCAGAGAGATCGCTCGCGAAATCGCGACGGCCGGCGATATGTCGTTCTTCATGCCGCTTGCGAAAAGAGAGGCTGCCCAAGCCATCCTTCAGTCGTTCAGCGGAGAGCCGTCCTGACCGGCGAGCTCTCCCGATAGCCGTCAAAGGCGACGTTGCACCATGGCTTGCCGCCTGGGCGTTAAAGGCGGCAATGCCCCGGCGAAGCGGGCAGATCCCACCTCAAGAAGGCAGTGTTTGCGCGCATAGCGCGTCAAAGGATGCGGCGAACTCGGCAAAGACGCGCTCCTCGGTGGGCGACGCAAATTCAACTTTGCCCGACTGATCAATTCGCATCGACCCGGTTCCCAAGGGAGCCGTCTCGGGACCGCGATCTTCTCGAAGAGAGAGCATCCGCTTGATCTCGGTCACGTACAGCTTCTCGTTCTCTGTCGCCCGCGATATATCCCGCTCCAATACTTTCTCAAGGGAGTCCCCGCGCTGCATGAATCCGCGGGCAATCAGCTTGTTTAGATTGGCGCGGATCCGCTGCGCGGGCGACAAGGTCGCCATATGCAGCAGGAAAAATCCGAACAACGGCGCGGGAGCCTTCTTTCCCTTGGCGATCTGGCAGTTGTGATTCACCTCTCCCGAGAAAGGCGCGGCAGCCGATCGGATCAACGGCTTACCCCAGGTGAGGCCATTCCGGAGCGTGCCCAAATCGGTGCCGCACAACATTCTGTCGCGATAGGAAGGCGCGTTGTACAGCCAAGTCGACGGGATAAACGCACCACCGTCCTTGTCGCTCAGGTGACGCAATATTGAAGCGTCGCTCGTGAAGCGTTCGCCGTCATAGAACGCCAGAAACTCGTCCGTATCCAGGAAGCAATGGAAATCGGAAGAAGCCGACAGGCTGGCGTAAAGCTCCTCGAAGTTTTTGGGATTATGCAGATTGTTGTGAAATCCGCCGAAACTCGCGATCAGCAAGTCCGGCCCCAGCTCTTCGTAAACCGACAAGACCTTGCTGTCGGAAGATCCATTGTCAAAAATGATCAGGTTCGCATCGCCCACGATTTTCCTGTGATGGTCCACCCAATCCGCAAGGAAAAACGGATCATCCTTGGTCTTGAGAACGATCTTGAGCGCTCCACGGCTGCTCCGGATGCGATCGCAAATCGCCGTAGATTCATTTTCCCATGCAACCAGCTGCATCAAACACGGTCCCTGTGCGTTGCAATCAACATCGACTGGTTTTAGCCAATCTAAGCTCATCGCGCAGAAAAAGTTTGGCCAATCATTAGCCGCACTGTCAGTGGATCATTAGGACGTTTTTGAAGAGAATCAACAGGATGTTTGGGAAAACAACGGCGAGCGCTCGAAGATGCTGACACGACGATTGTTTCTGGCCCTGGGCTCAGCTGGAGCCCTTAGCTATACGGTTACGCGCGCCCTCGCCGCCCAGCAAGTGGCTGCGCGCACCGACCGGCCTCTGGTGGGCGCGCTGCGGTGGGACGCCTGGTATGCGCCCGGATCAACGCCAACGAAGGCGGTGGAAACATCGCTCTCTCCGCAGCAGTACCATTGGCGAGTTCCATTCTTTGCGAAGGAGACCACTGGAAAGAGCCGCAGTGAGATTGCCTTTCCGGAGATCACGCAACAGACGATCGACAAGGAAATCAAGCAGGCCGTTTTCGCAGGCATCGACTACTGGGCGTTTGTCGCCTACGGCTCCGCCGATCCGATGTCGAGGGCTCTGAAAATCTTCAGGGAAAGCCCGATCAAGCATGAGATTTCGTACTGCATCTTTACCGAGTTCCCTCGATGGGGCTCGCACGACAAGGTAAGCCCGCTGATTGACGAACACGTCAAACTCATGGGCGACAGCAACTACCTGAAAGTAGCGGGCGGGAGACCGCTGTATTTTCTCGGCTTCATACATGTTGCCGACGTTGAAAAACGATGGGGTGGGTTCGAGAACCTTCGAGCCCAGATCGAGCAATTCAGAGCGCGTGTAAGAGCCGCAGGACACGGAGATCCGTACCTGGTGCTCACTGGTGACAAGAAACTGCTCAATGAACAGGGCGCTTTCCTGACTGCCGACGCGGTCAGTTCCTATGCGGGAGTCTACGGGAGCGTCCGTGGTTCCTATGCCGACCTCACGCGCGGCGCGGAGCGAGACTGGAATGAACTGGCCAAGAGCCGGCTTCCCGTCATCCCCACCGTGATGACCGGCTGGGATCGCCGTCCACGCATCGAACGCCCCGTGCCTTGGGAAGCCAAGCAGCGCCCCGGCGTGGGGATGGAAAACTTCTTCATTGCGCCGACCGGGGCGGAGCTGTCCGATCATCTGCACCGCTCGATCGAATGGAGGGCTGCTCAGCCGGGTGAGATGAAGTCTCCTGCGATCCTGATTTATGCCTGGAACGAAAACGACGAAGGCGGGTGGCTTGTCCCCACCTTGCCCTGCAAGACCGAGCGCCTGGAGGCCTTGCGCAAGGTCCTGAAAGACCCGCAATCCAAGCAAAGGCCAAACCTTTGCTAGCTCTGACGCGCTGAGGCTGGCGCCCGCGAGCTTCTTCAGCTGCGACCTGGCGTCAGCCGTGACTTGGCGCGTGATCTGGCGTCAGCCGCGTTGTGCTAGCGCCATTCGGCCGGGACCGTCCACTGGTTCAGCTCAACGGTCCTGTGCTCGGCAAGATAAGGTGCGTAGAGCTGCCGCATCCAGAAGCGGAAGTTCGGGTAATTCCTGATCAGCTTGTAGAACGCCTCCCCCATGTTGAGCGGACTGAGACAGGTCCCGTTCGGTGGCTTGGACGTCATCGCGCGCAGCGAATAGCTGTGCATGCAAGCCCGCGTTTCGCTTTCGGCCACCGAACTTAGTCCGCGGAAGCTGTTGGTTGCATGCAATCGATACATGTATTGATCGGATTCCACGTATTTTGGTTCGACGATCGTGATCGCGCGCAGCGCGAATTCCCAATCGTGACAATATTTGAGGTCCGCGAACCACCCGGCCTGCCGCAACAGTTCGGCGCTCAACACAAAATTTCCCGTCGAGGCGGCGATCTGCGACTCCAGGAAGGACCACGACAGCGGGCGATCGGCGCTTACCGCTTGACTGGTTGCGTATCTGAGACGCGCCGGAAACTGAAAGCTCTTGATGGATTTCCCGTTCTCGTCGATGGGTTCGATCGCGGAGAAGCCGAAGAACAGCTTTTCAGCGCCATGGCGGCCGACAAATGTCTCGACCCGCTCTTTCGAAAACGCGTCGTCCGAGTTGAGCAGGAAGAGCATCTCGCCCTTTGCAAGCGACAGCGCGCGATTCCAGGTAAAGTGAGCTCCCATGTTGGTGGGATTCTTGAGCAGTTTGCATGATGCAAAACGCTTTGCGAACGACTTCCGCTTCAGAAGCCTTTCGGCCAGCTGGAAGCTGTTGTCCGGCGAATTGTCGTCGACAATGATCAGCTCAAGTTTGGGATAGGTCTGGTCGAAGACCGTCTCGAGACAATGCTCAAGATAGGCCTCGTGCTTGTAACAAGCAATCACCACGCTGGCTAACATAGGACTCTCAACTCAATGCCGAACGACCAGGGAATGGCTTGATCCAACCAGCAGGTTTTCTCCTTCGCCAACCTCAAGCATCGAAAGCCTGTACTCTCCGTCCGGCAGTCCCTTGAGCATGAAGCTGACCTCGAAGCCGAAGCAGCACTCGCGCGCGGTCGCCTTCATATACTCCGTAACGTCCATTCGCTCGTGCCAATCGATGACGAGGCAGTACCCGCTCTTGCCGGCGTTCGTCTCTCCTTCCGGAGACAACACCAGAAACGAGATGCGGTTTCTCAGGGGCTCGAAGCCATCCTTGGCAAACACCCACCCTCGGACCAGCACTCTGTAGCGCGGGTCCACCACCACGCGCTCCTCCGTTTGCGAATTGATATTCTCGATCACAAACATCGAGCCATCCGGACTTGCGATGGCGCCCTCAATTTCGACCGGCAAGCCTTCGCGAATGCTTTGGAAGCCGGTGAGCGCGACTTCATTGCGCTGCAAATTGGCGAGTACTTCGACATGAACTGCAGCACTCTTGATCGTCTGCTCGAGCTCCGATCTGCTCAAGCAGTCCAGCAGGGCGGAGTTCGAGCGCAGTTCTGCCGAGATCGACTCGCCGGCAGACACGCGTCTGACGACATCGAGATACGCACGGCCGAAGCGCGAGTCCGGCTCCAGGTGGGCTCCCTCGGCCCATTCGTTCCACGAATTGATGAAGACGATCGGCTGTTCGAAAGAACTCCGGCGAGCCCGCTCGGTCGCCTCACGAAGCCAGACTTCGAACGCCTCGGGGCTTGATCTGACGAACACGTGTCCTCGCGAGCCCTTGCGCGGCGTGTTGTCCCAGCGCGGCATCACGGTTGGAAAGAACGGAAACTCATAGACCTTGCCGAGCGTCGAGCGCATGGCTTCAAGATAGTCGTAGAGCTTGCCGGAGAACTCCGTCGGCGTCTCGACCTCCGCTCGGCTCAGCTCCCGCGCATTGACGGTATGGGGCGGGAATTCCACGGCGGCATCGCAATGGAATTCTCGTGGATCGAACTCGCCGAACGTCATCGCATTGCAAATCAGCAGCTCGCCGATGCCGAGTTGCCTTGCACGCACACGCCACGTCTGGAACAGGCGTTCCTTGTCCGGGATCAGCGAGGGACGGTAGACGAGAAGGATCTTGCGACCGTCAACGGTGATGTAGCGATCATCCAGGAGGATATCGGCCATATCGTCAATGAAGCGGACATCATCCTCGAGGGAGTGGTTCTGGCCGAGCAGCAGCTCGGTATCAGAACCATCCCATCGCCGTGACCAGTTTTCGTTCGCCCAGCAGATGCAGAACGGGATGTTCGGCTCTCCGTCCTCCAGCAAAAGCCTCAGCGGCCGCTCCAGCAATCTTCGCCCCTGAAACCAGTAGGCGTAATAGCAAAAGCCGTGAACGCCGTAACGGCGAGCCAGGTCTGCCTGTTGCTGGCGCGTCTCGACCAGTCTCATGTCATAGAAGCCGAGATCCGCGGGCAACCAGGGAGACTGGTGCGTTGGAAACTGCGGACGCATCTGGGAGACGTTGGTCCATTCGGTGAAGCCAGGACCCCACCAACGGTCGTTCTCCGCAAATGAATGGAATTGCGGCAGGTAGAAGCAGACGTAGCGCACCTCTTTCACGGAGGCGGCGCCTGCCATCGCGGCAACCAATTTCTTGTCGTTGTTCGGAAACAGCAGATCGTCGTAATCGTCGGTCGAGAAGCCGAGCGCGACGACCACCTCGTTCGACTCGAGTTTCTCGAACAGCGGTATTTCGTAATATTCGCCGTCGTTCAGGCTGATGCGCAGGTAGATCTGCACAGGCTTGCGTTCCAGCAGCGTATTCTTCAGGGCGCGAGCCAAACGACGGCGCACGCCCGGCGTGGATAGGTTGATGCGAAATCCGGGACGCCCGATCACAGTGTGCGGACCGACGCTGGCCGGCACGGACCGGCCCGTCCGTCCCTCTTCGACACAGTGGGAAGCAACAAAAAGCGATATCGCAACGGTCGAAGCAGGCGACTGCGCATCCACAATCCAGCCGGAGATCACTCGCCCGGAATGCTCGAGGATCGCACCACGCAGCCTCGGTCCCGACTGGAAATCGCCGACATCGGGATCCAGGAATACGCTCTGCGATTGATCGTCCTGCTGAACCGGACTGGCAACGGGCAACATATCCTTCGTATCCCTGACGCTCCGTTCCACCATCTTGTTCATCGCTTCTCAAGCTCCTACCAACGTCTAACGTTGGTTCCAGTTTCTTTCTCAGCCGTGCGGAAGATCGATATCCCGAGATCGCGTTGCCGTTCGAACCTGCCCCGGATCGTGATCTGATGCTTATCAGTCAACTTCACACAACCACAATGAGTATTTGTTGGCGACGTCCACATTAACGCAATCTCTCTGTCGTCGATATGAAAGCCACCGTTAGTTCTGCCCAGATTGTCGCGCGAAGCTGCCTGCTTCGTTGCCTTCGCGCCTAAAAACAAAGCCGCTGCTCAGCGTCTGCGGCCGCGTGCGAAGCCCGCCTCCATCTCAGCCAACACTCTCGCCCATTGCCTGCAGACGACGTCGCGCGCCTTCGTTGTTCTGCTGTGCCGCTTGTCGATACCAGTGCAACGCCTGATCGCGGTCCTGCGCGACGCCGTCGCCGGCGCGCAGTGCATCGCCAATCGCGAGTTGGGCTTCGACCATGCCCTGCTTCGCCGCGGCCTCGAACCATTCGGCCGCCTTCGCCGGATCGGCATCGCGCCCCTGTCCCCGGCCGAGCATCACGGCAAGGTTGTATTGCGCCGTCGTGTGGCCCTGGCGCGCCGCCGCCTCGTACCACGTGACGCCCTTGGACAGGTCCTGCTCGACGCCCTGCCCGGTGCAATACATCACCGCAAGCTTGAACTGCGCCGCGGCGTTGCCGCCGTCCGCGGCCTTGACGATCCAGCCGGCTGCGGCCTGCGGATCCTTGAGGCTGCTCTTGGGATCGGAATACAGCAGCGCCAAAGTGTGCTGGGCTTCGACGTGGCCAGCGCCTGCCGCACGCTTGAACCATTGGGCTGCGGCCGGAACATCGACGGCGCCGCCGGATCTGCCCATGTGAAGCCCGCCCAGCTGAAATGCCGCCGCCGGATGACCGGCCTCGGCAGCGTCGGTCAGCAGCGCACGTGCTTGCGCAAGACGCTCCGCGGACGGCTCATCCTGGATCAGAAACATCGCATAGGCCGTCTTCGCGTCGGCATCGCCGCCGTTGGCCGCCTTGCTGAGCCACTCCGCGGCGCGCGCTTGATCGCGCGGCACGCCGTTGCCCGCCGAGTAGAGCCGACCGAGCTGCACGCCGGCGGCGCTAATGCCTCCCTCGGATGCGCGCTCGAACCACTTGATCGCAGTCGCGACATCGCGCCCCACGCCCCTGCCATTGAGATAGAACACCGCAATGTTGTGGGCCGCGGTGGCATGGCCGCCCTCCGCCGCACGCTCAAACCATTTCGCAGCCTGGCGGATGCTGGGCGGAACGCCGGTGCCGGTGGCATAGAAGCGTCCGGTCAGGAACTGCGCCTGCGTATCGCCGCGCTCGGCCGCCTTCTCGTACCAATACGCCGCCTCGCGCAGATCCGGCTCGGCGGCAGTCCCGAGCGCATAGAACTCGGCCAGCGCCTGGATCGCCGGCAAATAGTCCTTCCGCGCCGCCTTGCGCAATGCGGTCTCGGCCCTGTCGAGATCCTTGACAGCCCCCTTGCCGCTCAACCGCAGCAGCGCAATGTTGTAGAGCGCGATCGTATCGTCATGCGCAGCGGCACTCTGGAACAGCCGTGCGGCCTCTTCGACATTTTCGGGAAGCCCGGTGCCCTTGAGGCACATGAAAGCCAGCGCAACCTGTGCGCGAACATGTCCCTGCTCGGCGGCCTTGTGATACCAGATCGCGGCCTGCGCGAAATCGACGGGAACGCCGCGGCCCTGATAATACACATCGCCGAGTGCGAATTCGCCGGACGCCGCCTTCTGCTCGGCCGCGGCCTGATACCAGCGCAGGGCTGCAGCGTGATCCCGCTCGCAACCTTGCCCGTTGGCGTACATGTTGCCAAGAATCGATTGCGCCTCCGCCTTGCCGGCTTCCGCCGCGACTGACATCCAGAGGAACGCGGCGTCGACGTCCTTGGCCACGCCCATCCCGTTCGGGAAGACCAGATCGTGGAGGTTGATCGCCTTGTCGCCGAGACGGGCCGCAGTGGATTGCCGCCACATCTCGGGCCTGTTCGGACCGAGCGTCGCCTTGACCCCGTTGAGGTAGATCAGGCCGAGCTGGAATTGCGCATCCAGATGTCCATTCAGCGCGGCGCGCTCATACCACGCGACCGCGTCCGGAATGCTGCCGATAACGCCCTCGTTCCGCGCATAGAGCAGCCCGATCCGGTAATCCGCCTCAGGGTTGCCCGCCCGCGAGGCAAGCCGCCAGAAGCGCAGGGCTTCAAGATATCGCCCGTTCTCGTAAGCCTCCAGTCCCCGTTCAAACTGCTTTGAGTCTGAACGGGAGGAGTCGGGCCGGAACAACTCGAGCAGGGATCTCGTCGACTCCATCATGGCTCGCGCATCGCTTCCGTCATGCCGCGCAGCATGTCACTGAGCAGATACATCGCCACCGAACGGGTGCCGACATTGACGTCGCCCTGCAGCGTCATGCCCGGGATGAGGCGGAAATTGTTCGGAACATTGGTGAAGTTGCTCTGGTCGACCGAGCATCGCGCCTTGTAGTAGGCATCGACGGGCTTTCCGTCGTCGTCAGTGGTGAAGGCGCCTTCGCTGATCCAGCGTATCTTGCCCGCCGCCGTGCCGTGCTCCGCCGCGTTGAAGGCATCAACCTTCAGCGTGCAGGGGTCATTCGGCCGGATAAAGCCGACGTCGCGGGACAGCACCTGGATCTCCGCCTCCAGCCGCGTCTTGAGCGGCATCAGCGTGATGAAGGGATCGCCCGGCTTCAGCACGGATCCGACCGAGAGCTTGGCAAGGGTGAGGACGACCGACGGCTCGGCAGCCGTCCATCGGACCAGGTCCTGGTGCTTGATGGCCTTGTCGTAGGCTGCCCGGGCCGTATCCAAATTGTTGCGCGTCGTGACCAGATCCTGGCTCAGCTGCGCGTTCCACTGCTCGATGAAGGCCTTGCGATCGGCCCTCAGCGAGTCGAGCTGGTGTTGCGCTTCCAGCAGCGTGTTGTGCGTGTTGTCGATCTGACGCAGCAACTCGAGGCGCGTATCCTGCGACAGATACAGGTTCAGCTTGGACCCGCTGCCGCTTTCGGCAAGGGTCGAGCGCATGTCCTCGATCTTGCCGGCGATCTCGGCGCGTTGACCATACCGCTCGTCGTCCTTCTTCGCCTTCGAGATCGTCGCTTCGGTCTGGCTGATCTTGGAATCGTAACTCGTCACCTGCGCGCTGTACTGGGCGACGCGCTGGTCGTAGAGCGCCTTCTGCAAGGCGTTGTACCTGGCGGCATCCGGATCCTTGGCGTTGCCATACGACAGCGGCTTTCCGGACAATTCGGCCTCGTCACGCGCAACCTGCGCATCGAGGCTCGCGATCTGCAGCTTGTACTGGGTGACATCGGCCGCGGTGAAGGTCGAGTCGAGGGTCGCAAGCAATTGTCCCGTGTCGACCTGCTCGCCTTCGCGAACATCGATCGTCTTGATGATCGACGGGTCAAGGGCCTGCAGCACGTTGATCTGATCGACCGGAACGATCTTGCCGCGGACGCTGGTGATCACCCGATCGAGGCGCGTCAGGCACATGATCGCCACGATGGATACCAGCAGCGCCGACAGCACGAACAGCGTCGCACGGGCCAACATCGGCTCGGGCGCCTCGCGGATGGCGTCGGTTTCGGACTGGAACTGGCGAACGGTCGCGAGCGAAGCTTGATTAGGAGACAAGGGTCGGACTCCTGAAGTTGGGCTTGTCGTTGCGGCCCGTCGGAACGAGATGCGTGTTCTGCTGGTACCAGAGCGAGCTGTAGATGTCGTTGCGCTCCAGAAGTTCCTCGTGGCGACCGATATCGTTGACCACGCCGCGATTGAGCACGAGGATCGCGTCGGCCTTCGTCAGCGACGACAGGCGATGCGAGATGATGATCAGCGTGCGGCCGTGCGCGATCCGCGAAATGTTCGCATTCACGATCGTCTCGCTCTCCGCATCGAGCGCGCTGGTCGCCTCGTCCAGGATCAGGATGGGCGGATTGACGATCAGCGCGCGCGCGATCGCGAGGCGCTGACGCTGTCCGCCGGAGAGGTTGGTGGAGCCCTCATAGACATAGGTCTCGTAACCCCGCGGCAGCTTGTCGATGAATTCCTCGGCGCCGGCCAATCGCGCCGCCCTGACGACGTCGTCGAAGGTCGCGTCCGGCTTTGCCGCGGCAATATTCTCGCGGATCGTGCCGCTGAACAGGAAGTTCTCCTGCAGCACGACGCCGACGTTGCGCCGCAGATGGTCGACATCGTATTCCCGAACATCGATACCGTCGACCTTGATCAACCCGCCATAGTCGGAGTGCAGGCGCTGCAACAGCCGCGTGATCGTGGTCTTGCCCGAGCCGCTCTTGCCCATCACGCCGAGCGTCGTGCCGAGCGGAATCTCGAATGAGATATTGTTCAGCGCCGGCGACACCGCGCCCTTGTACTTGAACGTGACGCCGGAGAACTCGATCAGGCCCTTCAGCGGAACCCGCACGCCATGGCCAGAACGTCCCTCCTCCGGCAGCTGATTCACCAGATTGCCGACGATGGTGACCGCGGTGCGCGCCTCGTCATACTGGTTGATGAGTTGGGCCATCTTCATCAGCGGACCGGCAACACGCTGCGACAGCATCAGAAAGGCAAACAGCGCCCCGACATAGACCGGATCGCCGCTCGATACGGCGAGGTAGACGCCGAGCGCATAGGGAGCGCTGACCGCCAACCGTTCCAGCGGACGGACCAGCGTCTGGATCATGTTTCCGGTCATGCCTTCGGCAAGACGCGCCTTGGCGGCGCGCGCAACGAGCACATCCCACATGTGCCGCTGGCGCGTGTCGAGCGCTAGCGATTTGATGGTCCTCATGCCGTTCAGGCTCTGGATCAGAAACGCCCCCTGCGCGCCTTCGGCGGCAAGAACCGCCGAGGAGCTCCGCCGGTACACGGGCAGCATCAGGATGAGCCAGACCACGATCATTGCGGCAAAGCCCAGAACCATCAGCGTCATGATCGGGCTGAAGAAGAACATGACGGGCAGGAAGAAGATCAGCGTCGTCGAATCGAGAACCGTCCCGAACAACTGCCCGGTCAGGAAGCCGCGAATCCGGAACACTTCGCGGATGTCGCGGGAAATCAGGCCGACGGGATTCTGCTCGAAATAATCGATCGGCAGATTGAGCACCTTTTCGAACACGTAGGTCGACAATTTGACGTCGAGGCGTGCCGTCAAGCTCTGAACGAGGTATTGCCGCAGGAACGAGAACGCCGTCTCGAACAGGATGATCACCAGCATCGCAACGCACAGCACGTAGAACGTATTGTACGCCTTGTAGAAAATGACCTTGTCCGAGAGCAGCCTCCAGAACATGATCGGTGCCAGCCCCATGAAGCCCAGGACCAGCGCCGCGATCGCGACGTCGCGCATGATGCGCCGTTCGCGGAACACCAGGGCAACGACAAAACCGAAGCTGAACGGCTGCGTCTCGTCCGAAATCTCATAGTCGCGCTTGGCCATGACGACGTCGCCCGACCAGATGTCCTCAAAGCGCGGTTGATCGATGACGAGCAGCGCGTCCTCGCCGGCATTCGGATCCTGCAGGACCACCCGGGAGCTGTTTTCATCGCCTTCGAGGCGCAGCAGCACCATGTGGCTGCCGTCGCGCAGGCGAACGATGGCCGGCAGCGCCCTCTTGAGATGGCTCAGGCCCTTCCAGTCCAGCGTGACGGCCTTTGCCGTCATGCCCGAGGAATTCGCGCACTTCAAGAGCTCGGCCAGCGTGACTTCCTGGTCGCCCAGGAGGTTGTCGTGGATCAGCTGGGACGGGGTCAGATGCAAACCATGCTGTCTGGCCACGATGACGAGACAAGCGAGACCCGAAGGTGGCAGTGCCTCCACCGAAGGTGCGCCGACGAGCGAGAGGTGTTTGGTCATGGATGCCTCGAAGTTTCGACTGCGCAAGGTCCGGTCCCCAGCGGGATATAACTTATCACTGTTAGTTCGCTAACGCAGCATTTTCAGCGCGTCACCCGAAAAAGATATGCATCACGGCAGGCCGCCGCGAAGCCAGTTTCGAGCGCGTTCTCGTGCGACTTAACCAGGGAACCTTATAACATTGTTTAACATCGACAAATCACGAGTCGGCGGTCACCGTCTCCTGGAAGTCGAATCCGCAGGCCTCCAGCTGTGGCCTGATCCGCTCGTCCCTGGCCTCCGGCATGAGCGCCAATGCGCAGATCTCGAAATTCCCGCTCCGAACCGACACCGTCGGGAAACCGGCGCTGAGCAGCAGGTTCCCCATCCGCTCGGTCGAAAAGCCGGTCTTGTGCGCCATGTGGTGGCGCCCCTGCTCGATCGCGCCGGAATGCCCGTAGATCATGTCCAATGGCCGGATCGGACCTGCCGGCGAGACGTACGCGATCGCACCGAGGCCGCGCGTCAGCATGTGCTGAGCGACCGCCTCGAGGTCGGGAGACATGATCAGTGCGAAGCCATCCGGTTTGAGCACTTCGCGGAACTGGACGAATGTGGGATGAACCTCATGGGCATAGAGATGCTCCATGACATGAGAACACCAGATCGCATCGAACGAGGCCACCGGGAACAATCGAGAAAGATCGGTGATCGAGCCGACGACGTCGGGGTTCACGCCGCTGTCGACGTCTAATCGAATCTCGTCCCATTCATGCGATGTCAGGAGCGGCTGGATGCGCTTGGTAACCGTCGATCCAGCGCCGGCATTCAGCATTTTTTTCTTGGCCAATTCGAGAGCTCCGCGGGTTCGTTAAGCGGCTGAGTTCTGCAGCGATCGTTCGTCTTGACCAAAGGCGCCAGGGCCGCGGATAGCCATCGGCCACAGCTCCGTCGTGTCAAGCGAGCGGCACGCTTTACAAAAGCTACGTGGTCCGAATGTGACGGACTAACTTCTAACATCCGTTGGCGGAAACGCCCGAGGCGGAACTTGTGATTGATTTGATGCATCCGACGCGGATCGGTCGACAAAGTTCCAATCGGGATGTGCGCACGCGCTTCCACTGATGCGAGCCGAACTCATCGCGTGTGTGTCACGATCATGAACGGCCGCGTATTCGATCATTCAATCACCCATTCCTGACGGGTCATGCCGGCGATCAAAGAAAAAAGCGCCGCCTCAACCTCGGTTGGGGCGGCGCCTTCGCTTAGTGCAGACCTAGGATCTTACAGCTTGGTCGAGTTACCATCGTTGAAGATCAGGTATTCGATGTTGCTGATCTGGGTCACCTGACCATTGCTGAAGGTGATGTCCAGAGAACCGTTCGATCCAGAGCTGATGTCGCTCACGTCGGTCGAAGCGTGATCCAGGAAGGTCAGGGAGTCCTTGTTGCCGCCACCGCCATCGATGGTGTCGCTGCTGGTGGCGTTGTTGAGGTAGAAGTAGTCCTGACCGGAGCCGCCAACCATCGAGGCCGTACCGGTCTCGGAGCCGACGAACGAGTCCTTGCCGTCGCCGCCGATCAGCGTCTGCGTGCCGGAGCCGGCGACCAGCGTATCGTTGCCGGAACCGCCATACAGCGTGTCGTTGCCGGCACCGCCATAGAGCGAGTCGTTGCCGTTGCCGCCATCGAGCGAGGTCGCGTGCGACGCATCGCTGCCCGAGTAGAGCACGTCCTTGCCGTTGCCGCCGACCTCGGAAGCAGTCTGAGCACCGCCGACAAGGAGATCGTTGCCGTTGCCGCCATACAGCGTGTCGACACCGGAACCGCCATACAGCGAGTCGTTGCCGGCGCCGCCGTCCAGGCTGTCGTTGCCCGCGCCAGCGTACAGCGCATCGTTGCCCTTGCCGCCATCCAGCGTGCTCGAATTGCCGGCGGTGCTGCCGGAAGCCAGCACGTCGTTGCCGTTGCCGCCGCTCAGCTGCGACGAGCTGCCGCCGTAAATCGTGTCGTTGCCGGCGCCACCGTTCAGGGTGTCGGCACCGGAGCCGAACAGCAGATCGTTGCCCCTGCCGCCATCCAGCGTGCTGTGACCGGAGGCGTTGTCGACCAGCACGTCATTGCCGGAGCCCGCATTGATCGAGTCGTGACCGGCACCGCCGAAGATCGTGTCGTTGCCGGAGCCGGTGAGAACCGTCGTGTCGCCGGTATTGTTGACGAACACCTGATCGTTACCGTCGCCGGTCGCGACCAGCACCGGAGTGCTGCCGTTCACCGTCAGCGTGACGTCCTGATTGGTCGCCTCGATGATCGCCTTCAGGTTGGCGTCGGTGTTGACAGTGTTAATGGGGTTGGTTTCGATCAGAACATTGGCGTTCGGATCCGGGTTGGTGATCCCAGATCCCTCCTGCACCGGAATCGTCGCGCCGTTATCCGGGCTGGTGTATCCGATCCCCGCGTTGATCAGATAGTCAAGAATCTGTTGCTGGGTCGAGTGATCGATCGTGGAGTTGATCGCCGCTTTGAGGTCCGTCTGGTCTAGATTGTAAGTCGCCATCGATGTAGCCCCTGCTTGGGATACGAGGATTCAAGCCGCTCGCCCACACTTAAGCTGTTGATTCACAACTGGTTTGTTGCGATGCAACCCAAATGTGGACCCAGGTTACGAACTTGTTAAGTCCATTGTTAAGTCCACCAAGTCGGAGTGTCAATCAGCAATGTGCTGTTAACACTGGGTTCCACGAGGTTTATGTGAGACTTAGCGCCGCTTCGGATGTGCTATAACATTCAGCGCAGGCCAATCGCCAATGTTAGCCGCGGCGCAAAAAAGGGTAGTGATTATACGGGGTTTCACGGGAGCCCAGGATATCGCGGGCGCGCTGAATTTCACTGACGCTGTGAGCGCTTCGACGGGATTTTCTGATCTGAAAAAAATATTTCTGCATCGCGTGAGACGTTTTGCAAAAAAGCGTCAAACTTCGCAGCCGGCGCCCCACCGGCCAGTGTTATAACGCCGCCTGGCCGCAGTTTGCGGGCTCGATCCAGCGAGATCCATGGAATCACCCGCAGAATCAGCGTCATTCGACCGCGCGATCAAAACCTGGCGCGACGCCGACCGGACACCGCAATGTAACAAATTAACACAAAATTTGCCGCAATATGTTAGCGATGCCGGCATGGACCGACGGAGACGAGGCCCGATCGCGTGCCGCGCGCCAGCCAGCGGCGATCATCCACCGGCGGCGCGCGCGTAGATGGCCTCGAGCAGCCGGCGGTTCTTATCCGGCGCGTAGCGTTCGAGATAGGCGGCTCGCGCGGCCCGTCCCCATGCGGCGGTCAGTTCGGCGGCCCCGAGAACTTCACCGATCCGCTCTCGGAGCGCGGCCGCGTCGCCCGGCGGCACCAGCGCGCCGGTCTTGCCCGCGGTCACCGCCTCGGCAAGTCCGCCGATCTCGGACGCGATCACCGGCGTGCCTCGCGCGAAGGCTTCGACCACGACCATCGGAAATCCCTCGTACCATAGCGACGGCACCACCAATGCCTGGGCATTCGCCATTTCCCGAAGCACCTCACCGCGCGAGAGCCCGCCAAGGAACGCGACATTGCCGGGCGCCCGAGCCTCGAGCGCGACGCGCTCAGGCCCCTCGCCCACGACGCGCAAGGGCATGCCGGTCCCGGCAACGGCCTCGAGCAGCACGCCGACGCCCTTCTCGCGGCTCAGCCGTCCAACGTAAAGCAGCCCGCTGCGCGGCGCCGCCGGATCGGGCGCCCCCGGATCGGCCATGAAGTTCGGCTTCACGTCGATCCGGTCGGCGTCGAAGCCGGCCTGCGTGAACAGGGTCTTGGCAAACTGCGTCAGCGCGATCAGGCGCAGCCCGGGACGCGTCCAGGTGCCGCAGCGCTGGTGCTGCGCGATCATGTAGGCCGAAGCCATCGAGCCCGGAAGCGATCCGCGGTAGCAGCGGTGCACGACGCCCCAGAGATGGCCACGGTCCAGGCACTTGTGGCAGATGCGGCCGTCGCGCAGCAGCATGCCGCCGGTGCAGATGGTGCGATAATTGTGCAGCGTCACCACCGCGGGTACGCGCTTTTGCCGGCAGAGATCGAACACCGCGGGCGACAGCAGCGGGAAAAAATTGTGGACGTGGACGACGTCGGGGCGAAAGCGGTCGATCGCCTCCGCCACGACCCGCTTTCCCTCCGCATTATCGGCGATCGACAGCGTGGTCGCGATGCGCGCGGGGAGCGAATTGATCGCCGCGTTGCTGACCGTGAGCGTTTCAACGCCGTGTCCTGCGGCGCGCAGCAGGTCGACTTCCGCTTCAAACACGACGTCCTCGCCGCCGCGTCCCTGGTACCTGTTGTGAGCGACCAGGATCTTCATGATCGGGCCGGGTCTGAGAACCAGCGCAGCTCGGTCATCAGGCTTTGGCCGCCGGCGAGCGTACCGGAGCCGATCAGCGTCGTCGCCGGCACCTTGAGATCGAAGGACGGCGAATACCAGCCGGCCGGCATGGTCTCGTCACCCCGATACGGCATCCAGCTGAGTGCCGCCGGCAGATCGAGCTCGCCGCGCCCACCAGGCCATGCGAGCTGCGCCCTATGCCCTTCGAGCCTGCATTCGACGTCGGGACCAATATGCCAGCTGAGGCTCGCCGGCACCGCAAGCCCTTCATCGGCAAGCACGGTATCGGTGACGACGAGCCGTGCCGCCTGACGCTGCAATTGCACCGAGCGGCGATGCACGACACCTGCTTCGTCCCGATATCCCGAATGCTCCGCGACCCAGCTCGCATCCGCATCGCGATCGTCCAGGCCGCTTGCTGCGACAAGCCGGCTCTGCGCATGCCGTGTCCAGAGAAACGGACCGCCCGACACCGACTGGTCGCGCGCGAACAGGCAGAGCGTGTTGTGCGCCAGCGTGGAGCGGAAGTAGGCCCGCCATCGCGGATCGCCATGGTAGCAATAGGTGCCGGGGTCGGCGAAGATCTCGACCCCGCCGATCCTGCATTCGAGCGACAGCGCGTCCGCATGGGCGTGGGCGGCAATGCGGCCGAAGCCATGCGGGCCGTGGTCGCAACGGCACCACACGCCCTTGTCGGCATCGATCAGAAAGGTCTGTCCCGCCCCTTCAAGCAGATGCGGGCGGCGCTCGGGCCGCCCGGCGATCGCGCGCGCCTCGATGCCGTCGGTGAGCACAAAGCTACGCAGATCGGGCTCCGGCGATGTGGGCCACCATGGCAGATCGCCGAACAGGCGCGCGCCGCTAGCAAGCAAGCCGAGCCAGCGATTGCCGGCGTGATCGTCGAGCAGCAGGCCGATGCCGTCGTCGCCGTCGCCCTGCCGCGGCGGATGACCGCGATCGTCCAACATTGCGGCAATGATGTCGCTCATGCGGCACATCGTGGTCCAGACCGCATCGCCAAGCGGATGTCCCGATGCTTCACCCTGCACTGCCGCCGCCAGCAGCAGTTCGAGAACAAAGCCATGATAGTCGGTCGCGAGCTCGCGGTTGCTGCCGCAGGCAAGCGTCTGCGCAACGGCTTCGTGTGCCAGCGTGCCGGCCGATTGCTCACGCCATCGCGCACTGTCCTGGAAGAACGGAAACACGCAAGCCGCCACGAACAGCCCGGCAGCCTCCGCGATGAGGTGGTTGTTGGCCGAGGAGCCACGGCTTGGGAACTGCGACAGCCAGTATTGATGCGCATAGAGCTGCGTCAGGAACAGATCGTTGTTTTCGAACAGCGCAGCAGCCTCGGGCCAGTTCTGCAGCAGCTGGCGTACCCATGCCCACGAGATCAGCCGCACGCCAAGCTCGATGCCGCTGATCCAGTGCGGGCCGCGCGGGAACGGATTTTCGCGCCACCAGCTCACCAGATGCTCGGCCGCGCGCCTGGCGTAGCGCTCGTCGGAGGTCAGGTAATACGCGGCCGCGAGCACCGTGAGATGGTGGTGACGCGACGGCTCCCAGATGTATTTGATGTTTCCGACCGCGGTTTCGTCACGATAGGGAACCGCGAACGCGTGCACATCGGCCGGCGCCCGCTTGCCGCTTCTGATATCGACGAACCAGTCGGGCCGTTCGCCGAGGGCCCCATGATCCCTGGAAAAAATCCGCCAGTGCCCGGCGAGAATCCGGTCGGCGCTCTGCATCAACCGTTCGGCGGCCTGTCTCGGGGCGTGGGCGGGCAATGGCAGCGGCTTCAGGCGCGGCTGCCGCGGGCCGGGGGCGAGCCTGGCGCTGGCGCGCCGTGCGATATCGGGCGGAGTGATCCGCCAGAGCAGATGCAGCACCTGATCGTTCACCCGTCCCGCAAGCTCGGACGGCTCCATGCGCTGCAGCCTGCGCAGATACCAGGCCGGATTCATCTCAACGCAGTCGAGGCGCGCGCGACGCCCTGCTCCCCTGCGCCGGCCGTCAGATCGATCGGCATCCCGGCGGCCGCACTTTCCTGCACGGCAAGCGTCGCGCGCGTGGTCGCCAGCAGCGAGTCGAGCGCAATCGGCATCGCAGCTCCCGATGCGACCGCCGCGACGAAGGCATCCAGCATCGGCCGCTGGCCCTTGTCGAGCCGCGCTGTCTTGGCCGTGCGCTGTCCGGCGTGCCAGACCTCGAAGCCCGAGAAATTGTCGAAGGCGGCAAAACCCGTGCTTGCCGATATCTCGAGCGCTTCCTTCGGCACCCGCGGATCGCCGCCGGTGAGATAGCTGAGGCTCGCGACCGAACCGTCGGCAAAATCGAAGGTGGCGACGAGATTGTCGACGTCCTTGCCCGCCGTGCTCGCCGAGACACGCACCGGCCCGGCGCCGAGCCACCAGCACAACACGTCGATGAAATGGCCACCCTCGCCAACGAAGCGGCTGCCTTCGCTCTCGGCCTGCAGATACCAGGATGATTTCTCCAGCGGCCCGGCGATGACGCGATATTGCAGGGTCTGCGGTCCTGCCGGCGCGAACGCCGCGCGCATGCCCTGCAGCAGCGGCGAAAAGCGGCGGTTGAAGCCGACCATCAGCCGGTTGTTGCCGGTTTCCCGGATCACCTGCTCCAATTGATCGAGCGAGTCTGTATCGATCGCCAAGGGCTTTTCGACAAACACCGCCTTGCCGGCGCGCAGCGCCTGCGTCGCGAGGTCGGTATGGGAGGCATGGCGCGTTGCGATCAGCACGGCATCGATGTCGTCGGCGCCGAGCACCGAGGCCGCATCCGTCGAGGCACGCGCGAAGCCGAACTTGCGGACCGCAGTGGCGCCGCTCAGGCCGGTATTGGTGGCGACCTCGACGAGATCGACGCGCTGGTTACTCGCAAGCTGCGGCAACAGCATGCTGGAGGCATAATTGCCGGCGCCGATGACGCCGAACCGCACCCGGCCGCTGCGCAGGGCAACCGCCGGACGATAGATCATCTGCATCGCGCGGGGAGCGGCGTCCGGATAGGCGAACACCATGCCGAGACCGACCTCGCCTCGGCTCATGCGCTCGAACGCCGACGTCGCCTGCTCCAGCGGCACCATTTCGGAAATCAGCGAGGAGAAATCGAGCCGCCCGTCGGCGAGCAGCGCGACGATCGCTTCCATATTGCGCTTCTCGGTCCAGCGCACATGACCGATCGGATAATCGATGCCGCCCTCCTCATAGAGCGGATCGTAGCGGCCGGGGCCGTAGGAGCGCGAGAAGCGCACGTCGAGCTCCTTGTCGTAGAATTCGTTCCACGGCAGGTTCAGCGTGCATTTGCCGATATCGACAATGCGTCCGCGGTCGCGCAGCAGTGCCGCCGAACGCGATGCGAGATCGGGATCGTCGCTGCCTGCGGTGATGAACACGCAATCGACACCGTTACCTGCGGTCAGCTGGTCGATCCGGGCACGAAATCCGGCCGCGGCATCATCCGATGCGACGGCACAGACCGCGGCGCCCGCAGCCTCCGCGTGGCGGCAGCGCGCCTCCACCCTGTCGAGCCCGGCGACCACGACACCGGCGCTGCGCAGCAGCCGCACCATGATCTGCCCGATCAGGCCAAGGCCGATCACGCAGGCGGTCTCGCCGAAACGGATCTCCGACTGGCGCATCGCCTGCAGCGCGATCGAGGCGATCGTGGTGAATGCGGCCTGGTCCAGCGCAGCGCTGTCCGGCAGCGGCACGCAAAGGTTCACCGGCACCCAATTATATTCAGCGTGGGTTGCATATTGATTGCCGCCGCAGCAGACGCGCTGTCCGACCGAGAAGCCGCCGACGCCCTCGCCGACCTCCACGACGGTACCCGACAGCGAGTAGCCGAGCGGCGTGTAGGAATCGAGGCGGTTCATCACCTTCTGATAGGTCGCGAGCAACCCCTGCTGACGAACCGAGCCGACCACCTTGGCAACCTGGTCGGGTCGCGCGCGCGCCTTGCCGAGCAGCGACAGGCGGCCTTCGGTGAACTTCATCATCTCGGTGCCGGTCGACACCGCGGAGAATGCCGTGCGCACCAAAACCCCGCCGGGGCGGCAGCGCGGCGCCGGCACATCGATCAGCTTGAGCTCGCCGCTCTTATAGTTCTGCGCGATCTGCTTCACGGTCGGTCAATCGCCTCAAGTTAACAGCGCTCCTTGTATCGCGCCCGCCGCCCGCAATGAAGCCAGGAAACATCGCCATAATTATCTCGTTTGCCGGGACTTAACATTGTTATCATTCCAGCAACAGAACCGGTTTTGGCGAGATCTCGACCTCGCCGTTGGCGACAGGTCCTTCGCCGCCGTCGAGGCCCTGGTAACGGCTAAAATGCGGGTCGACCCGATCAACGGACCGGCCCTTGGTGGTCCAGAGGATCAGACCGTTGCGGCCATCCGGCATGCGAAGCTCGACGCGCCAGATCGACGGCGACGTCCTGCCCGCAGCCACGACGCTTGCACCGACCAACCAGGACTGGATCGTGCGGTAGGCAACTCCGCTCGGAAGCAGCCCGCGCGCCGGGTCCCATAATTTTCCGAAGTCGCTGCCGCCTCCGGCAAACTCGTACCAATAGAACCGGTCGACACCGCTGATCCATTTCAGGATGTAGGCGCGCGCCAGACACCCGTCCGGATTGTCCTCATAGGACGACCAGCCGGCCTCGGTGTCCCAGATTGGTCTCGCGGACAGATCGTGCGCGGCGAGGATTTTCTTGAAGCGCGCAATGATTCCGAGCACCGCTTCGGGTTCGCTCGTGTAGCCGTGGAAGGCGAACACATCGGCATATTGTCCGCCACCTTGCGCCATGAAGGCCTCTTGCCAGCGATACCCGTCCGGCGTGCCATTTGACGGCGGCGTCAGCACGGTCAGCGTGGGATCGCTGGCTTTAATGATCTCGTAGGCCCGCTTTTGCAGCTGGACCATGGTCGCGATATCGCCCGAGTAATATTTGGGATCCTCGGGCTCGTTCCAGATTTCCCAGTATTTGATGCGGCCGGCGGCACGCGTGACGGCCGCACGCACCCAGTCATCCCATGCCGCGAGATCGGCAGGCGGCGAGCTTGCGCCCGGCGTGAACGCCGGCGGCGCATCCTTCACCGACGCGGCCCATCGCGGCGTGTAGGCGAGATTGAGAACGATCTCGACGTGCTCGCGCTCCGCCGCGGCAAGGATGGCGTCGAAGCGCGCCCAATTGTAGATGCCGGGCGCCGGATTGACCTGCGCCCAGTAGATCGCGCCCCACAGCCGAACGCCGTCGAATTTGAGCTCGGGCCATGGTTGTGACTGCCCGATTGCGTTGATCGTCATGCCGAACAGCGTCGGCGGGATCACCGCATTCACGCGGCTCGCACTCAGCGCATCGCTTGACGTCGAACCATTCCACTGCAGCGGCCATTTGTAGGCCAGCGGCAGCAGCGCGCTCAAAACCAGCGCAATCAATGCCCTTTGGCCCCAATCCCTCACTCTGCCTGCCATGTCCCTGTCTCGTCGCCGTCACATCCGTGCCGGGATTGCATAGTGGAAGCCGCGCATGTTAATGCCGATGTTAGTCGGATTGTGATGTTGTTAGGTCAATGGTATAGATCATCGCAGATGTCGAGAGCTGAACCATCACCGCGGCGGATCCTGATCATCGTCGAGAACCTTCCGGTTCCTTTCGATCGCAGGGTGTGGTGCGAAGCAACGTCGCTGCGCAAGGCAGGCTATGAAGTTTCGGTGATCTGCCCGAAGGGCCGCGGCCATGACGAATCCTACGAGTGTCTCGAGGGCATTCACATTTACCGTCATCCGATGCCGGTGGAGGCGCGCGGGATCGCCGCCTACCTGATCGAATATCCGGTCGCACTGTTCTGGGAAACGCTGCTCGCGATCAAGGTCGCGTGGAAGCACGGCTTCGACGTGATCCAGGGCTGCAATCCGCCCGACCTGATCTTCCTGATCGGCCTGTTGTTCAAGCTCGGCGGCAAGCGCTTCGTGTTCGATCATCACGACGTCAATCCCGAGCTCTACGAAGCAAAATTCGGCCGCAGGGACATGTTCTGGCATCTGCTGCGGCTGGTCGAATATCTCACCTTCAAGACGGCGAGCATCTCGATCGCAACCAACGAATCCTATCGCGAGATCGCGATCGCGCGCGGCGGCATGCCCGCCAACCGCGTCTTCGTGGTGCGATCCGGCCCCAATCTCGACCGGGTGCGCTCGCGGCCGGCCGATGCGGCCTGGCGCCGTGGCCGGCGCCACAGCGTCGGCTATGTCGGCGTGATCGGCCAGTCGGAAGGCATCGATCTTCTGCTGCAGTCGATCGACCACATCGTGCACGATCTCGGCCGCACCGACATCCAGTTCAACATCGCGGGCACCGGACCGGAGTGGAATGCGGTGGTCAAGCTCTGCGAGGAGATGCAGCTTTTGGACTATGTGAACTTCACCGGCGCCATCGCGGATGAGGCGCTGTTCACGATGCTCTCGACCGCTGACGTCTGCGTCAATCCGGACCGCGTCACGCCGATGAACGACATCTCCACCATGAACAAGATCATGGAGTACATGGCGCTCGGACGGCCGATCGTTCAGTTCGACGTTCGCGAGGGCCGGCGCTCGGCGCTCGATGCCTCGCTCTATGCTGCGAAGAACGATCCCACGGATTTCGCCAGCAAGATCATTACGTTGATCGACGATCCGTCATTGCGGCAGACGATGGGGGCGTTTGGCCGCAACCGCGTCGAGCGCGCGCTGTCGTGGACGCATGAGGAGCCGAAGCTGCTCGCGGCCTATGAGGCGCTGTTCGCCAGGAAGGTCCCCGCACCGCGCGCGCATGCAACCGCCGAACGGCCCACCTCGCAACCGTCCAGCGCGAACGCAGCCTCCGGACGGGCATCGTCTTGAACGCGCAGCCACCTCACTCACGTCAAACGCGACGCGGCTGCGGCCACGCGCACGTCCTGGATTGTTGAAGGTCGAAGCATGAACGTCAGCATTTTCGGCCTCGGCTATGTCGGAACGGTCTGCGCCGCCTGCTTCACCGAGCTCGGCCACCAGATCATCGGCGTCGACAAGAGCGTTGCGAAGGTCGACCTGATCCGCGGAGGCAGGTCGCCGGTCGTCGAACCGGGTATCTCGGACAAGGTGGCGCGCGCGGTGGCAACCGGCCAGCTGACCGCGACCACCGACGCCACCGAAGCGATCGTCAACAGCGACATATCGATAGTCTGCGTCGGCACGCCCTCGTCCGGCAACGGCAATCTCGACCTGACCGCGATCCGACAGGTCGCGATCGAGATCGGCCGCGGACTGCGCGCCAAGAACGCGCCGCATACCGTGACGATCCGCTCCACCGTGCTGCCCGGCACCACCCGCGGCACCGTCGGGCCACTGATCGAGGAAGCCTCCGGCAACAGGATCGGACGCGACTTCGACCTCGCCTTCAATCCGGAGTTCCTGCGCGAAGGCAGCGCGATTGCGGATTTCAACGCACCGTCCAAGACCGTGGTCGGCGCCTTCAACCAGGAAACCGCCGACCGCGTCATGGCGCTTTACAAGGACCTGCCCGGCGCCAAGATCACGCCGCCGGTCGAGACCGCGGAACTGGTGAAATATGTCGACAACAGCTGGCATGCGCTCAAGGTCAGCTTTGCCAACGAAATCGGCACGATCGCGAAGACGCTCGGCATCGACGGGCGCGACGTCATGAACATCTTCATGCAGGACACGCGGCTCAACATCTCGCCGGCCTATCTGCGGCCGGGTTTTGCCTTCGGCGGCTCGTGCCTGCCCAAGGACGTCAAGGCGCTGAAGCACCTGGCGCACAGCCGCGGACTGTCGACGCCGGTGCTCGAAAGCATCCTGCCGAGCAATGACATGATCATGTCGCGCGGCGCCGACTGGATCCTGTCGCATGAGGGCCGCCGCATCGCGTTCCTCGGCATCAGCTTCAAGGCCGGTACCGACGACGTCCGCGACAGTCCCTTCGTGAGGCTGGTGAAGAGCCTGCGCGGCGAGCGGCGCGACATCCGGATCTACGACCCCAATGTGCAGCTGTCGCAACTGATCGGCGCCAACCGGGAATTCCTGATGCGCAATCCGGAGCTGGTCGGCCTGTTGAACGACGACGTGACGGCAACCATCGAGTGGGCCGACATTATCGTGCTGACGACGGCCGATCCGCGCTTCGTTGCGGCGTTGACGGCGACGCGCCCCGACCAGGTCGTGCTCGAACTTTCAGAGATCGGATTGCCCGAGCAGGTGCGCGCCAAAGTGAGCGGCTTCCACTGGTAGGGACTATCATGGCCACCATGGGCCAGACCCGCGAGCGACCCGAAATCCGCTTTCACGACGAGATTTCGTCGGGATGGGAGACGCTGCATCAGAGCCGCACCTTCAAGGCGCGGACGGCCGCGATGTTCGGTCTGCTCGGGAACGCGGACCTCAATGGGCAGCGCTGGCTCGATGCGGGTTGCGGCACCGGAACGCTGTCCCGCCTGCTCGCCGCACGCGGTTGCGACGTCGCCGGCGTCGACGCATCATCGGAGATGATTGCGGCGGCACACGGCCGCCGCGCCGACGGCACGCCCGCCGCGCGGCTCACATTTCAGCAGATCCCGACCATCGCAAGCCTGCCGTTTCCCGATCGATCCTTCGACGGCGCGCTATGCGCGAGCGTGCTGGAATATGTTCCCGACGTGGCGCAGTGCCTCGCCGAGATGCATCGCGTGCTCAGGCCCGGCGGGCTGTTGCTGCTCTCGATCCCAAACCGCGGATCGCTGCTGCGCCGGGGCTACAAGCTCGCGCATGCGGCCTCTTCACGCGTGTCGGCGCGGCCGCTGTTCCGCTATCTCGCGTTCTCCAAATTCGACACCTCGCCGGCGGCCATGCAGGGTCTGCTGCGACAACATGGCCTCACAATGCTGGGGAGCAGCTTTGCCGGCTCCCCGCTCCCGCCGGCGCTCGATCGCCGGGCGATGGTCGGCATGCTGATCAACATCCTGGCCCGACGCGACGGTTGACATGGCAGGCGGATAGCTGCCTCAGGCCTTGATCGCCATCAGCGATTTGGTCATGCCGAGATAGCGTTCGCGATAGATCTTGGCGTCGGGAAAGGTTTCCGTCATCTCGCGCCAGTCGAACAGGTGCCAATCGGGCGCGGTGCGCTTGAACCAGAAGCGGTTGAATATACCGATCAGCGCGATCTGCAGCCGCCTCGGCAGCAGGACGATGATGCCCGGCAGCCAGGTATGGCTTTCGATCGGAAAGTACCGGTACGGCGTTTGCACGTAGAAGGACTTCGCGACTCGCGAGATCTCGCCCGCAAAACGGTTCTGATGCTCGCGCGCGATGCTCTGAAACGCCGCTCCGTCCTCGATCGTGACGACATCCTGCTTCGGCCCGGTGACATGTTCGATCACCGACGAGCAGAAGCAGAAGTCGAACGCCTGATCGTCGAACGGCAGGCGCTCGGTCTCCCGCAGCAACACCGTCTTGAAGCCGAAGCGCTCGCGCGCGGCCTTCAAATCGTCGGCCGATATGTCGCAAACCGTGATGTCGGTATGGCGTGGCAGGATCGCGCGAATGTGCCGGCCGGTGCCGCCGCCAAGATCGAGGATTCTCGCATCGAGCGGCAGGTTCACGGTGCGAACGAGGAACTCGCCGCGCCGCCGGCGCGCTGCATTGGAAAATCGGGCTTGAATCGCACCCAGCAAGGTCAATCTCCTGCTACCGGTCGGTTCGATCTAGCACGGCATGCGCGATCCTTCACGCAACGGTCCGACGATTTTCCTGTCGCGCTCACCTGATGGCCTCGAAGAAGATCGACTCGTCCGGCCGGTTGTCGAGCCGGTCAATGTCGGGACAGACGCCCTCGCGATAGGCACGGGTGTGGGTTTCCGAACAGCCGGCGTCGCGGAAGAGCGCGGCGAGCGAGGCGCGGGTAAAGCCCCAGTGATGCGCGAAGGCGGCCTCCCTGCGGCGATCGATCTCGAACACGCCCTTGAGGAAGGCCTGCGGCGCCGCCGGATCGTAGAGCGCGACGATCCGCTCCATGTCGGGGACGACGATCCGGCACACCCCACCCGGCGCCAGCACCCGCGCGATCTCGCGCGCCAGCCGCTCGACCTCGTCGGGAAACAGGTGCTCGAAGACATGCGCGCTGAACACCGCCGAGAGGCTGCGATCCGCGAACGGCAGCGGCCTGGTCAGGTTCATGTGGCGCAGCCCGGCAAACCTGCCCTGGCGGTGCTCGGCATAGCGGGCATCGCTCAGCAGGCCGGCGAGATGCAGCGCTTTCGCCGCGAACGGCATCCGCGCGATCCACAGGTGCGTCGTGATGTCGGTATTGATCCAGCCGTCGATGCCGCAATTGAAGGCGCCGATATGCAGCTTTTCGAGCGAGCCGCCGCGCGCGTCGTCGGTCATGTCCGCTCCCGCGCCGAATTGGTCAGCACAACCGTGATCACCGACGCCGCGCTGGAGGCCACCATCGCCGCAACCGCGCCCATCACCTGCCAGGCCTCCGCCGCGAACGGCAGGACGCAGCACAGCGCGACGAGGCCGGCGATCCGGCTCAGCATGAATCGCTGCGGCTTGCCGGTCGCAAACAGCGGCAGCGCGAGGCCGAGCCACACCGCGTCGAGCGCCATCGCCGCGCCCATCAAGGCGAGGCTGCCGGTGCCGATCTCGTAACTCTGTCCGTGGATGACAAGCGCCAGAATGCGCTGGCCGAGCAGCACGATCACCGTGCCATAGGCGGCCGCGATCGACCCGAGCAGCAGGGCATTTTCGCGCGCGGCAGCGGCGACCGCGCTGCGCCGGCCGGCGCGCAGTTCGGCCGCGATTTCCGGCAGGCGAACCGAGAACATCGTCGCGCAGAACTGACTGAGCGGCGCGAACACCAGGAGCAGGATCCGCAGCGACGCGCTCGCGTCCAGCCCGATGAGAAGGCCACAGACCGGGATCAGCCCGATGCTGCCGATCCAGTAGGTGAGCGAGGTCGCGACGAACCAGCGCCCGTTCCGAAACAGCCGCCGCAGCGAGCCGCGGAAGATTCTGGCTTGCGGCCAGGCCAGTTCGCGGGTGTGGGCCAGCAGCAGGCTGCCGGCGAGCGCTGCCGAGATCGCGATGCACGCCATCGCCGCGGCGGCGCCGGCGAGCTTGAGGACGATCATCAGCCCGGCCGAGACGACCAGCGCCACGCAGTAGATCAGCGAGGACGCCAGCGCACGCGGCAGTCTGCCGTCGAGATAGCAGATCCGGCGGAACATGCTCTGCAGCCGAACCGCCGGGATCGCAAGCCCGGTTGCGATCACGAGCCCGCCGGTGTCCCCGCCGACGGCTGCGATTACAAGGCCCGCGCTCACCAGCAGCAGGCCGAGCGCACCCGAGACGAGCAGTGACGACAGATAGAGGCCGAGTCGCAGCTGCGGCCATAGCGACTTCGGGATTCGATGCGCGGTCGCCGGCAGCCCGTCGTCGAACAGGCCGCGCAGAAACACCGCCTCGATCAGGATTGAGAATGACCAGGCGACGCTAAACCTGCCGAACGAATTGATGTCGAGCAGATTGGCGAGCACGATCGTCAGCACGAAGGCAGACCCGCTCAGCAGCGCCTGGTCGATCAGGCCAAGCGCGACATTGCCCCCGGCACGCCGCAGCCGGCGAAGCAATCCGCTCATGGCACCGGCGACCCGGGTCTGAGCCGCCGCCCGGTCCAGCCTGTCGGTCAACGCACTCACGCCTCACTCACCCGTAGCCTGTTGAATGTCCGCCGCGGCGCCATTTGCAGCCTGGCCTCCGGGCCGAAATAGCACCAAAACACCAGCACGCAGCCGAAATAATTGTGCAGCAGCTGGCTGGAGTCATTGGCCGACGCGATCACGACGAACAGCAGCATCGCGAACGGCGCCATACAGTACATCCCTCTCCGCTCGAACGCGAAGACGATGCTATTCCACAATGCGAGCGCCAGCAGCAGCATATAGAGCGCACCGCCGAGCAGGCCGAACTGGAGAAAGGCGTCGAGATAGGAATTCTCGAACGAACCGAACTCGGTATTCCACGGCGCCATGCTCGTCAGCTCGTTCACGGGCGAGTTCGGCAGTTCGTTGAAGAATCCCGAAAACCCGTAGCCGAGCCAGGGGTGCTGCCAGAAGAAGTGCGGCCAGACCGACCAGAGGAACGAGCGGCCGGTCAGGTTTCCGCTGCGGCCGACCAGCCCATACAACTCGTCGCTCGGCACGGCGAACACGACAAGCGCAACAAAAGCGAGGCCGAGCCAATAGATCGAGGCAGCCCCCCTGTGCCCGAGCACCACCAGCAGAAGCCCGAAGGTTACGGCAAGCGCCGTCAACATGCTGATCAGCGGTCCTGCGGCGCCAGCTGCGGCGAGCGCGAAAAAATGACATCCCATCAGCAGCAGCGTCCAGCCGAATTGCCGCCGCGGTCCTGCCAGCATGCGCACGAAGCAGATCAGCACCATGAGGCCGAAGAAGGCGCCCGCGAGGTTCTTGTGACCGAACACGCCGGCATAGGCCTGGGTTCCGAGCACCGTCGGCCGGTGCAGCGGGTCGTAATCCCATTGCGAGCCGATCACCGGAAACAGCAGGACGTGAACGATCAGCACCACGATCCCGATCCGGAACAGCGTATCGACGAGACGATCGACCGGGCAACTGATCACGACCCACGCCGAGAACATCGTGGTCAACAGATACATCGCGAACTTGATCGACGAGCCGGCGGGGTCGGCGCTCAGCGCCAGTGATACCAGGGCGAAGGCGATGAACGTCAGATAGAGATGCGACTGCAGCATCAGCAGGCCAAAGCGATTCCGATCGATCGCAATGTGCAGCATCAAGAGGATATAGAGCAGCAGCCATGCGCCGCGGAACAGCGTCGATTCCCCGGCCCTTTCCGCGAACGAGATGCCCTCGATGAAATTGAACAGGAAATAGATGCAGCCGAGCACCATCACCAGATAGGCGTGCAGAAAGACATCGGTTCGCAGCCACCATCTGCCGATCATTGCACGGCCTCCTGCCGGGCCGGCGCCCTCAAGAGATGATCGACCGCGGCGGTGAAACACGCCGCGGCGTCGGCAAGCGCATCGCGTCGCACGCTCTGCCGGGCCTGCCGCGACATCGCCTCCCAGCGCGCGGGATGTTCGAGCAAGCTGCGCGCCGCGTCGACCCAAACCCGTTCATCGAGCACGCAAACATAGCCGTTATCTCGGTCACGGACCAACTCGCCGCCTGCCCCGACATGGGGCGACACCAGACAGGGAGCCCCGCACTGCAAGGCCTCGTTGCACACCAGGCCCCACGGTTCCAGCAATGAGGGCAGCAGCAGCAGCCGCGACTGCAGAAAGACGTCCGATATCGCCTGCCACGGCAAATAGCGGTCGTGGCTGACATCGATGCCGGCTCCGCCGAGCCGCGCCAGCATGCGCCGCTCGGCGGCGCCCGACCCGACCACGCGCACCTTCAGCGCGGGCACGATCCGGCCAAGCGCGATCGCGACGTTCTCGAAGAAGATCGCGTTCTTGGCGTCGTCATTGAGGCGGGCGCACCAGAGCAGATGAAATGGACGGTCGTCGAATGCCGGCGCAGTCTCCGGCGGATCCCATGCCGGCACCAGCGGCACCACGAACAGATCGTCGGCGCGAACACCCTCGCCGCGGAAATACGCCCTGCCCTTGTCGCTGCAACATACGACTGCGTCGCACTGGCGCAGCAGCCAGGGCCGCGCCAGCCGATGATAGGCGGTGTTGGGCATCGTCTCGCGCCAGCCGTCGATCGTGAGCGCGAGCGCCTTGCCGTTGGCGCGCGCCCATGCCGCGCCGGCCAGCATCGAGGGATACAGGCCGTTGACGAACAGCAGGTCGGGCGCGAGCGCATTCAAGGCGCGCCCGATCCCGATATTGACATGGGTGTGACGCGACCGCGACAGCGGAATCGAGACGCCGGGCACCGTGCGCGTGGTATAGCGCGGCGTGAACGAGCCGGCCCAGGAGCGATCGGCCTCCTGCGGCGTACAGGAGAGCACCGCGAGATCCAGCCCACGGTCAACCAGCTCGTTGTAGAGCCGGTTGGTGTAGGGTGTGATCATGTTGTTGAAGACGACCACGCGCGGCGCCATGGCTTATCGGTCCTGTGGCGGCGCCGAGTCGTGCCGGCAGATCGCCCCGCAATGATAAGTCGCAAGCCGGGTCGCGACCCCTGGGCTGACCGTCAACAGCGACTTCCGCACGATGCTCTTCGCGAGCCCCTTCATCCGCGACGAATGAAAAGCATGCACCGGCAGGCTGTGGTCCCAGGTGCCGAAGTCCTTGACCTTGAGCCCCACGGTCTCCAGCAGCAGCCGAAACGTATCGGGCGTGTAGAAATTGATATGGCCGATGTCGAGCGTCGATTGCAGCGCCCCGCGACTGGTCCGTGCGTGCAATTCGCAGGGCACCTCGACATAGATGAAGTCTCGCGAGACGCGGGCGAGCTCGTAAAGCAATGCGCGCGGTTCGGGCACGTGTTCCAGGACGTGACTGGCATAGACGAGGTCGAACGATCCGTCGGCGAACGGGATCGTCGCACCGTCATAGCTGGACCAGCGGAATGGAGCTGAAGCTGCGCCGTCGATCTCCAGATTGGTCGCGGGATCGATCACGTCGATGCCGGTGAAGTCGCGGCCGACGCCGATCGCCGACAGCCGCGCCAGCACGGCGCCAGTGCCGCAGCCGACCTCGAGCACATTGCCGACCTTCGCGGCGGCTGGGCCGAGCAAGCCGGCGATATGATCGGCCTTGTCGACCGCGCAGACGCGGCGCCAGTCGCGCTCCTGCGCCGAATAGACGCCCTGATAATGCGCGTTGTGTCGTCCGACGCTGAATTCCATCGTCATGGCCTGGCCCTCGCTTCGGGTGGCATCCGGGGAAGTTCGTCGAGGCGGTCGTTCGATTTGTGCTCCCAATTGCGCCGTTCCGCCGGCGAGCGGCGGTCGAGATCATATCCAATGTCGGACATGGTGCGGGACAGGATGTCGACGTTCGGTTGCGGGACGGCTGCGAGGCCGGCCAGCAGCTTGTCACGGTGCGCCCAGCCAGGTCCCTTCAGGAGATCGATCGCCTCGGTGTACAGTTCGGTCTTCACGAGACGCGCGAACTCGGCAATCACGTCGGACGAAAGGTCAGGCGGCAGCGCGTCGAACATTGCGAGCGCCATCGCGCTGCGCTTGACCACGATCCAGCCCTCGTTCGGTCCGAGCCGGTACGACACCCGCAGCAGGTCGAAATTGGCGTCGCTCAAACCCTGCCTTGTATTGCGAAGCCAGAACAGCACGAGCCAGAGATAGGGATCGGCCGGCGCGCAGCCGAGCGATTTGCGGACAGCCGCGTCGAGTTCGCCCATCCGGGCATCGACCTGCTCGCCGGATGCGAGCGCGTTCTCGGCGCGCCGCAACCGGATCACCGCCGCGCTGCGATCGATGGCCGGCATGCAATCCTTTTCCGCCACGGCGCGCGACAGCAGCGGACCGAGGTCATCGAGCTCGGCGTCGCTGACCGGTACGTTGCGAAGGATCAGGTCCTTTGCGCCGTCGAGCCGGGTCTGGTCGACAAAGTCCGGCAAGGTGGTCGTGCCCCAGGCAACCGACGAGCACGCGACCGCGGCCAGCAGGCCGCGCGCAAGCCAGGCGGCTGCGCGCCCGGGCATCCCACCGTGCGTCTCAGTCGGTGTAGCCATATCGCCCATAGTGCGAGTTGTAATAGTAGTTCTTGCCGCCATAGCCGCTATAGCGGCTCATCGCGGCAATATCGGCCTTGTTGAGCACGACGCCGAGCAGGTTCTCGTTGACCGCTCGCGCGCTGCGCAGCGCGCGCTCGACCACCTGCACCTGGGTCTTGCCCCATTCCACGATGAAGACGAAGGAATCGACGAAGTGTGCGGTGATGCGGACATCGACCACCGGCGTGAGCGGCGGGAAATCGACGATCACGTAGTCATAGTGGCTGCGGGCCCCGTCGATGAAATCCCTCATCTGGTCGGAGGCCAGCACGTCGTGCGAGTGCGCGATGCGCGATCGCGTGGCGCCAGGCAGGAAGGCGAGGCCGGTCTCGGGATCGCGCCACAGCGTGTCCTGCAATGTCGCATTGTTCGACAGCACGTCGAGGATGCCGCGCTCGGCAGTCGCGGCGACCTTGCGGCTGAGCGAGGGATTGCGCAGATCGCAATCGATCAGGAGCACGCGGGCCCCGCTCTGGGCAACCAGTTGCGCAAACACGAAGGCCAGCGTCGACTTGCCCTCGTTGGGAAGCGCGGAGGTCAGGCCGAGGATCTTTGACGGCTTGGTGACGTTGAGGTCGGCATTGACCTTGATCGAGCGGATCGCTTCCGAGAACCGCGAGAATGGCGAATCGATCGCCGCCCACAGCACCGGCTCGTCGCCGCGCCGGATTGTGCGCGGACCGATCGGCAGATTGGGACGACCTGCGACCGGCGCCTTGATCTGGCCCGGCGAGACGCGCGGAACGATGGCGACGCAGTCGGCCTCGAGGATCGTCTCGACCATTTCAGCGGTGCGGAACACCCGATCATAGAGGTCGCGCAACACGCCGAGCCCGAGCCCGGCGATCAGACCGCCGAGCGCCGAGAGCGCGAGCACGACCAAGGTCTGCGGATGGCTCTTGCTGAGCGGACGCGAGGCACGGGTGATCACCCGCGCCTCGCTGACCGGGAACGACTGCTGCTGCACGTTTTCCATGTAACGCTGCAGGAAATTGTCGTAGAGCGAGCGATAGGTCTGCGCCGAGCTCTCGAGCTCGCGCAGCGTGACCTGCGCCTGGTTGGTCGACTGCGACTGCGACACCGAGTCGTTGACGGCGCGCTCGATCTCGTTCTGGCGCTGCAGGGCGATCGCATAGTCGCTCTTGTAGCTTTCGGCGAGCCGCTTCAGCTCGTCCACGATCGACGACTGGATCTCGCGCATCTGGTTGCGCAGATTGACGGCGGCCAAATGATTGTAGCCGTAGCGCGACGACCAGTCGGCCTCGCGGTTGGCCAGCTCGAGATATTGCGAGCGCAGCTTGGTGATGACCTGGTTGTTCAGGGTATCGGCCACCGTCGCATCGGGGACGCCCCCCTTCACCACTGCCTCGATGCGGTCGAGCTTGGCCTTGGCGTCGGTGACCTGCGACTTCACGTGGAGCAGCTGGGTGTTGAGCTCGCCGAGCTGCTGCTCGTTGAGCAGCTTGCCGCTGGAGGTGACGATGTTGTTGGTCTTCTTGTAGTCGAGCACCGCGCGCTCGGCGTTGGATGCCTGCGTGCGCAGCTCCTGGATGCGGTCCTGCAGCCAGACGCTGGCGCGGCGCGTCGCCTGATACTTGGAATCGAGCTGGTCGACGATGTAGGCGTCGGCGACGGCATTGGCGATCTGCGCCGCGCGCTCCGGATCGAGCGAGCGGAAGCTGACCTCGATCACATAGGTCATGCCGCGGCGGCGGACGTCGAGCTGCTTCTGGAAGGCGCGAACCGCGCGCCGGGTCCGGTCGAACTCGGTGGGCGGCGCGCCGCCGGCGAGCAGGCCGGACACGAAATCCAGCACAGCTCCCGCCGCGCCGGCCCTCGAGCCGACGAATTCCGGATCCTCGTTGAGCTTGAGGTCGCGGATCACCGCGAGCGCCACGTTCTCCGACTTCAGGATTTCGACCTGGCTCTCGACTGCGGCGGAATCGACCGGGGCCTCGCTCACCGGCGATTGCTGCTGGAAGGCCTGGAATTTGCGCGTGTCGATGATCATCGTGGCGAGCGCCGTATAGCTCGGCGCCGCTGTCATCAGATAGCAGATGCCGCCGAACAGGCAGAGCGCGGCGGTCCCGAGTATGACCCAGTATTGCCGGAGCAGATAGGTGACGAAGGCGTCGAAGGTTTCCGCCAGCGACGGCAGTTCAGCCGGACGATTTCTCAGATCGACAGACGGCGAGATCTGGTTGCGCTGAAGCATCTCGTCCTATCGCCGCGCCGGCAGGATGGATCCTGCCCTCGCGCCCTCCAATGATCCTGCGAAGCGTCCCGCCGCCGACACCGAAGCGCGTTGCTGCAGAGAGTTCTCCATTGGCGATCGGAAGCCCGCTCAGGGAGTTACTGTTGAAATGAGGGTGGTGCCGGTGCCCGTGGCCGTACCGGTCGTCGTGCTGCCCGAACTGCTGACCGACGAGGTGAAGCTGAAGATGCCGGTGTTCACACTGTTGCCGTCGATGGCCTCGAGCGTGCCAGCTCCGGCGCCGCTGGCGCCCAGCGCGCTGGTCTGGCCGCCGGATGCACCGGCGCTGCCCGCGCCGCCGGCACCGGTCGCGGCGGTGCCGCTGTCACCCGACGCTGCGGCAAACGCCATCACGGTGTCGAGATCCTTGGTGTCGGCAATCGCCTGCTGGATGCGCGTCGCGTAGGGCTGGTTGCTGCGCACCACGATGCGCGCGGCCTGGGCGAGACCGGCGGCGATCGCCGTCTTCTGGTCCTTGCTTGCCTTGGCAAGCAGCGCAATCAGCGGATCGAGCGATGTCGGATCGTTGAGGGCGAAATCGCGCGCCCGCGAGGTCAACTCCACGCCCGCATTCGGATATTGGGTCAGTAGCTGCTCCGGGCTGGCCTTGAAATTGGTGACCGCCTGGGACAGCTGGATCAACCCGCCAGGGGTCTCCGCCAGCGCCGCGCCACCGGGTGTCGCGAGCACCAGCATCACCACCAACGTCGCCAAGCGCGGGGCGGAAAAGCCGCCGGATCGCTCAAATGTGAACACAGCTATCTCCCTAACGAATACTAACAGTTCGTTAGCATAGTCAGAGTTATCGCGCCAATTAAATAGCCTCGCCGGCGGCGCCCCCGCTTCGGCGTGCCAAATCAGCGTTAACCGGCCGCCCGACCGTAACACCGGCGTCACGATCGGAGCCGCCATCGGAGCCGCCCCCGCCGGAGCGGAAGGATTGCGACAGGCCTGCCCCGAGCAGGGCCGCGATTACAACGGCATAGCCGGTGATCTGGAGCGAGAAATCGATCATCGAATGGAGCGCGCCGGCGGCCGACGCGCAGAGCGCCGCGAGCGGCACGATCATGTCGCGGCGACGGGTCCGCACGCCATGCGCGAGCACGCCGAACGCTGCGAGCAGCGCGATCATGGCGGCGCCGGCCATTAACATTCCGCCGTCGGACGCCAGTTCGAGCCAGCTGTTGTGCGCCCGGTTCCAGGTCCCGCGCAGCGAGATGTCGTCGGTGCGATAGGCCGGATAGACCCATTCGAAGGTCCCGAAACCATCGCCGAGCCACGGGTGATCCCAGATCATCCGCAACGTTGCGCGATAGGTCGAGAACCGTCCCTCGTCCGAGAGGCCCATCGTGCTGAAGCGCGCGCCGACACCGCCGCCGAGAAGCTGCAGCAGTGCCAGCGCGACCAGGCTGCCGACGCCGAGTGCCACGATCATGCCGTAGCGGCGCGGCACCCGGTTGCGAAAGAAGATCGCGGCGGCTGCGACCGCAGCGAGCAGCGAGATCCCGACGCCGCCGCGCGAGCCGGTCAGAAACATCGCCAGCAGGCAGGTGAGCCAGCCGAACGCATGGCCGGCGAGCCGGTGCCGCGCCGGCATATCGAGACGCGCGAGCAGCCGTGACAGGCTGGCGCGGCGCGACGGCCAATGCCGCTCGATCAGCTCGCAGCCGAACAACAGCCAGATCAGCGCACAGCAACCATAATAGATGCCGGCAGTGTTGCGATTGACGAAGGGAGATGTCAGCCACGCCAGGTGCGCCTGCTTCTCGTGCAGCAGGTAGATCCGGGTGGGATCGATCGCGAAGGTGATGATGCCGCAGATCGCATAGACCAGGCCCGCCGCGGCCACCGCCCGCAACAACCCGCGCGCCAGTCCGCGGTTGGCACCGAGCATGACGCCGATGGCGAAGCTGAGCAGGCAAACGATTCCGACGCCGATCGAATAGAACGGCTGACCGCGCGCGATCGACACGGCCGGCGGCAACTCGGCAGGCAGCAATTTGCCGGCCTGTGCCCACAACGCGTTCGGCGCCACACCTGACCAGGGGCGGAGCGCCGACTGCTCGTGCAGCACCAGCATGGCAAGCGCCGTCAATAGCGCAGTCACGGCGAGGATCATGAGCTGACTGCCGCGCAGGCGCATCGGCAACACCCCGAGCAGTGCAATCCCGAGCAGGATCGACCAGATCGCGGGCGCAACTGTGCCGACCGAGCCGAGCGGCAGCGGCGCTAAGGCGACGACGGCGCAGAACAGCCACGACGACCAGCGCACCGGCCACGGCAATGCCGTCGCCTCGCCCGAGCCGGAAGCTAGTCGCAAACGTGTCATGAAGCCGGCCGTGCCGGCTCACGCCCCAATATCAGGGCGCAAGCTTGATCGAATTACGAAGTAAGGTTGCGTTGTAGGCGGCCACGATCGGATCGTTCACCGTTGCGGTCACGAGGCGGATCTGCTGCATCACCTTGGCGTCCTCGACGGATGCCGCGTTCGACGCATAGAGCACGTCCTTGTTGCGCAACTGGAAACGCGTGGCCAGAAAATAGCCGGCCGGATCGCGGAAATTGATGTTGTAGACGACCGGGATGATCGGCCCTGAATATTTGCTGACGTCGACGCCAAGCTTCGCGGCCACTTCCGGCAGTTCGCCGCGATAGACGAACACCGAGGCCGGATCGGCCGAGGAGTCGTTCAGGCCGCCCGCTTTGGCGACCGCTTCGGCGAGCGAGATGCGCCAGGCCTCGAAATTGAACTGGCCCTGCGCGCCCGAGGCGCCGAAGGCGACGAAGGTCTGCGGCTCGCGGTAGACATAAATGGTGTCGCCGGGGTGGGCATAGATATTGCTCTTGGGCTCGTAGACCAGCTGGCCGAACGGCACCGTAGTACGCTTGCCGTCGCGCTCGAGCATGACCCATGTGTCAAAACCCTGCCCTTTCGGGCCGCCGGCGCGCGTGATGGCATCGAGCACGTGCTCACCCGCGGCGTTGGCGGGGAAGCGGTTCGGCGAATTGACCTCGCCGAGCACGGAGATCAGCGAGGTGCGCTGCTCGATCAGGGCGACCACGGCCTGCGGCTCGATCGCGCGGTTCTTCAACGCATCGACGATCGAGCGCTGCACTTCGGTCGGCGTGCGGCTCTTGGCGCGGATCGCGCCGGCATAGGGCACCGAGATGTTGCCGTCGGTATCGACGTTCTGGTTCGGCAGCGTGATGTAGTTGCCGGGGCGCACGCCGGCCTCGACCGGAATGAACAGACCGCCGGCGGCGGCCTCGAAGATCGTGACGCTGACGACGTCGCCGATGCCGAAACGGATATCCTTCGGCGGCGGGCCCTGGATGCCGCCGGCAAGTTGCGGCGCGAATGACGCCAGCACGTTCTCGATCTGCGGTGTGATCTTGACCATCGCATAGGGCAGGCTTTCGGGATCGCGCTGCCCGGCCACGACATCGGAGCTCGTCGGACCGTTGGTCGGCATGTAGTGGCAACCGCTGACCCAACAGGCGGCCGCAAGCAATAACATTATCCGAAGGAAAACCGCACGCGACATTTAAATACTCCGGCCGTGCCGTAACACGCCGACTATCACAATCACAAGGTTCCACGATATATTGCGATGCAATTGATAAATAATGTTAGCGAGGTGAGGTAATTCGGCGACACCGGCGCACCGCCGTGAGACAAAGCCCGGCGCGCCGTCACTCCGGCTTTGATTTCGTCGGATGTTCCCGTTATCTGTGAATGAGATGGTTTGAGTTAACCGATTGAGGGTTCGATGGCCCGCATGAAGCTACTGGCGATCGCGTTGGGAATGGTCGCCTTGCTGCTGGGCGGTTCTGTTGGCAGCTCGGTTTTTGCCGCAGAACTAAGCGCTTCCCCTGCGCCGCGCGCCGTGCAACGGGTCGGCGGCAACTGTCAGCGGCTGCAATATTGTCATGGCGACGTCTGCCAGTGGAAACGGGTTTGCTGGCACGGCTGTCCCGATCGCTACTCCTGCGCGCCGCTCTACGGCGCCTATGGACCATATGGCGGACGCGACTATTGGGCCGCCTATAGTTACGGCGATCTGCGCCCGTTCTGAATGTTAATCGACTAACAAAACTACTGGCCATTCGACCGGCGCCGCGCCGGCCGGCTTGCAGCGTACGGGTTAACCCCGGCTTAGGCCCGGCCCGCTACCATGCGGACGCAGGGTTTGGTTATGTTATTTGTTTTCCTTGGCAATTTGATCGGCGGCACCGTTCTCGGGCTGCGCCAGCACTGTCTGGTGCTGGCGCCGGTGGTGCTCGCGGAGCTCTCGCTGCTGGCCGCCATCGGAGTCGCGCGCCTGTCGTGGTCGGAAACCGCGCTGCTCATGATTACCGCGATCGTAGCGCTGCAAGTCGGTTATCTGGCAAGCACCTTCGCGCCGCTGTTCTGGTCTCGCAGCTCGACGCCACGTCTCGCCCTGCGCCGTTCGCAATAGCAGGGCATAACACTGCCCCCTTTGGCGTGGCCGATTTCCGTTGACCTCGCGGCAAGCCCGGGGCATCCCGCTGTCTTGCGTCTCATCCTCCGCAGGACCTCCCCCTCTCGTGTGGAACGTCACGGCTTTCATCTGCATCTTGATCGGGGCGTCGATTCCGCTGGGTCTCATCGACGCATCGCTCGCAACGGGTCCCGTCGGCGCGGCGACGTCGCTCGGGCTGCTCGCAAGCCTCGTGGCGATCCGTCCAGGTGAGCTGTCGTTCCTGAAGTCGGTCGCCGGTCCTGCTGTTGCGGCGGCGCTTCTGCCGATGCTCTGGATCATCCTGCAGATGCTGCCACTGGCTTCCTTGGCACATCCGGTGTGGAAGTTCGCCGGCGAAACACTGGGAGCACAGCTCAGCGGCAGCATCACGATCGACACCGGCGCAAGCCTCGGCGCGCTGCTGATCTGGCTGTCACTCACGTCAGTCATGATCACCGCCGCCGCGATCGCGATCGACGCCCGCCGCGCCGATGTGGTGGCCCGCACCATTGCAGCAACGGCGGCCGTCGCGGCCCTGATCCTGCTGCTATCAAGCGATCCGGTCAAAGTCTGGCTTGGCAATGCGCGCGATGAGACGGCAAACGGATTCCTGGTCGTGGTTCTCGTTGGCGTTCCGCTCGGCCTTGCGCGCGCGCTCGACGTCGGCGGACACGCTGACGGCCGCACCGCAGCCCAATTGACGCGGCTGCGCTGGCTACTCGCCGCCGGCGCGCTGTTCTGCGCCGCCAGCGCCTGCTGGTACGGAGGGCGCGGCGCCGCGATCGCACTTGCCGCGGGCATCGCCCTTGTCCTGATGACCTTCGCCGCGCGGAAACTTCATCTGCACCGCTGGAGCAGCGCTGCTGCTGCGGCAGCGATCGCGCTGATCGCCCTGGCGACGGCGATCGCCAACCGTCATCCCGACGTGCCGCTTGCGGTCGCCTTTGTTCACGCACCGTCCGAGTTCGTGCAATCGACCCACAATCTGCTCGCCGACCTGCCCGCGCTCGGCAGCGGCGCCGGCACCACGGCAATGCTGGCGTCGACGTATATGGACTGGCAGGGCGCCACCACGCGGCCGGTGGTTGCGACCAGCGCGGCGGCCTTGATCGCCCAGTTCGGTTCCGCCATGTTCTGGACTTTAGTCGCGGCTATCATCGTCGGCATCGCAGCGTTCACGGCCGGCGCGCGCAACCGCGGCCGCGACTGGTCCTACCCTGCATCGGCCGCAGCCGTCCTGCTGACGCTGCTGCTTGCCAGCTTCACCTTGCCGGAATTGCCGGCGCTGCCCGGAGTGATCGTGTTGGGAGCCGTGATCGGAACAGGACTGGCACAGCGGATCAGCCGTTCACGGTTGCAGGCGGGCTAGGCGCCAGATGCGCAGCTTCCTCCAGCGTCTTGTCGGCCAAACCGGCGATCGCGAACATGAGGGCGACGAGACCTGCATCTACGCCGTCGGTGATATCCACGGCCACGCCGACCTGTTGCACGAGATCTGCGCCCGCATCGATGCCGACATCGGTCGGTTCCGGCCGGCGCGACCGATCCAGGTGTTCCTCGGCGACTATATCGATCGCGGACCGGATTCGCGCGATGTCATCGCCATGCTCGATCAACGCCGCCGCACCCGCAGCATGGTCTGCCTGCTCGGCAATCACGAGGCCTGCCTGCTGGAGTTTCTCGTCAATCCCGACATGCTCGCGCAATGGCGGCAGTTCGGCGGCTTGCAAACGCTAATGTCCTACGGATTGACGCCCTCGCCCAATCCCGACGCCTCCGAACGAAGGGCGCTCGCCCGGCAGTTGATCCGCGAGATGCCGCCGGCTCATCTCGCCTTCCTGCGCTCGCTGCCGCTCTGTTATGTGCACAAACGCTACTTCTTCGTCCATGCCGGCGTCAGGCCCGGCGTCGCGCTCAACCAGCAGCGCAAGGAGGATCTGCTCTGGATCCGCGACGACTTCCTGATGTCGGAAGATGATTTCGGCAAGGTCGTGGTCCACGGCCATACGCCGGTGCATGAGGCCGAGCTGCTGCGCAACCGCATCAATGTCGACACCGGCGCCTATGCGACCGGCCGCCTGACCTGCGTCAAGCTCGAGGGAGCACGGCGAACCCTGCTGATGACCGGCAACCGGGCCGCGCGCCATGGCTGACACGATAGCTAACACGATGGCTGACGCGATCGGCCGGAATGCGAGGCGCCTATCGCCTGCCTTCGTGCCCGCCGCCGCCGCGATCGGCGCGGCGACGCTGGCCTTGTCGGCCTGGTGGCTTGCCGCCGATGCATTGCGCGGCAAACCGGCGATCGCCGCAGAGGTCGGCATGGTCCGAGGCGAGCTGTGGCTGCGCGACGGCTGGAGCGAATTGCAGACGTCGCCGGAGGCGGCCGAAGCCGCGTTCACGCGCTCGCTTCGCCTCTCGCCGATGGACGCCGGCGCCTGGTTCGGCCTCGCCTCGGCAACGGGACGGTTCGATTGGCTGAACCCGACCGCGTCGAAGGCGCTGAAGATGTCCTACTACACCGGCTTCAACCGCAGCGACCTGATCGCGCCGCGCCTGATCCTGCTGGCGCAGGTCGACACCACGCGCGATGTCGAATTGGTCGATCTGCTGCAGCGGCAGATCCGCCTGATCCTCACCCGCGCGCCGGAGTTGAAGGGAGCGATCGGGCAGGCCTATCGCGTGGCTGGCGACGCCAACCGGCGCATCATCGAGGCGGAATTCAAGGACGCCAACCAGAGCATTCCGGAGTAAAGGCGCGCCTGGAGCCGGATGCCCAGCCGTCAGATACCCTTGTGACGCAGCACCGCGCCGACCGTGCGAAGCAGGATGCGCAGGTCGAGCACGAAGCTCCAGCTCTTGATATAGATGAGGTCGTGCGCCACGCGCAGCTGCATGTCCTCGATCGCCGGCGTCGCGCCGCGCAGCCCCTGCACCTGCGCGAGACCAGTGATGCCGGGCTTGACGTGCTGGCGCTGCGCATAGCTCGCGATCAGCTTCGAATATTTGTCGTCATGCGCCAGCGCGTGCGGCCGCGGCCCGACCAGCGACATGTCGCCGCGCAACACGTTCACCAGCTGCGGCAGCTCGTCGATGCTGCGGCGGCGCAGCGTCGCGCCGATTCCGGTCAGCCGCGGATCGTTCGGGCGGGCCTGCGTGATGACATCGCCATCCTCGAGCACGTGCATCGAACGGAATTTGAGGATGGTGAATTGCTCGCCGTCGAAGCCATTGCGGCGCTGCCGGAACAGGACCGGCCCCCTGGAGTCGAGCTTGATCGCAATCGCCGTCCCGATCAGCAGCGGCGCGAACAGCACCAGGAGGCCGCTGGATGCCACGATGTCGAACAGCCGCTTGCCGGCGCGCTCGAGCGAGGTAAGCGGCGAGCGCTGCATTTCCAGCGTCGGGATCGGACCGGTCGCGACCATCCGCAGCGCCAGGAACCGTTCCGCGGTCCGGTCCGGCAGCAGCCGCACCGGCAGCGGCGATGCCCGCAGCTGATCGCACACGAACTGGATGCGCGGCTCTTGCTGCCAGGGCATGGCCAGGATGATCTCGTCGGCGCCGCACTCGCGGGCTGCACGAATGGCTGACGCGACGGCGGCCCGGTCGCCGGCGTCGTCGGACGATCCGGAGAGCTGGACCCGTCGCACCTCGCTGAGGCCGAAATCGCTCAGCAGGCTCGCTTGCCGCACCCGGGACAATTCGTCCGCCATCCCGACCACGACCGCGCGGCGCGTGGCCAGCATGCCGCGGTCGATCGCGCGTTGCAGCGGCGCCTGCAGCAGCATCCGTCCGGTAACCAGCCCGAGGCCGCCGATCAGGCCAAATGACATCACCGATCCGCGCGAGACGCCGGAACCCACCTTCAAAAGGAAGATGATCAAGGTCATCAGCAGAACGACCAGCAGCCATCCGCCGAGCAGACTGCTCCAGCGCCGGTCGAGACCGGCCAGCACCTGCGCATTGTAGAGGCCCTGCGACTTCGCCACGAACATGTGAAGGATGGCGGCGAGGACCCCGATCCCTAGAAAACCCTCGAAGCTGTTGCTATAAACCGTGTGGTAGTAAAAGAGGTGATAGGCCGCGCCGCCAACGATGCTGGACAGCACGACGATTATCATCTCGAAGGCGACGGCAAACACCTCGAGAGAGGCGAAAGCGAACGAGAAGGCGCCGAAGTTAACCGGTACCTTCGCCAATCGAGCGTCCGAAAGGTCGGTCATCGAGAATTAACATTCGTGTTAACAATTCATATGTGTATTATCAGGCGAGTCGTGAGCTCGCAAGACCTGCTGCGGATATCGGATAGAGAGCGCGCATGAGTTCATCGGCTGGCGAAACCGAGGCCGCGCTGGTGGCCCTCCTCCATCTCATCCGCCTGATGGGCGCCGAGCTCGTCGCAGGCCAGCACCGCGACGACGTCGAGGTGCTGGTCAAGGCGATCGAGACCAAGCTGCGCGCGGCCCGCTTCCCGGCCGACACGCCGAATCAGGACATCGTCAGAGGCCTGGACCTTGCACAGGCCAGACTGCGTCCGATCTTCGAAGAGCTGCGCGCAAGGTCGGAGAAGGCACATCTGAGCGACCAGCTGCTGCTGGCTCCCAGGCCTCCACGCATCCACTAACGGATAGGTTAGGTCAGCTTTGGGCTTCGCCACGGCGGGGCAAGCCGCTCCCGCCGCTGGACCTGAGCGCAAGCTTCTCCTCGATCTTCATTTTCTCGAGCAACAAGTCGGTCACGATCCGGCGCAGCCGTTCATTTTCCAGCCGTAATTCATCAATACGGTTATGGACAGGGGGGATCCCATCTCGATCATCGGTGCGAGAGGCGAATTCGGTAACAGTACCATTCGCCTGGTGGCCACGTGCGGCCTCCTGCTTGCGCCAGCGATGAAATGTCATCACGCTAACGCCCAGCACCTTGCACGCTTGGGCCTGGGACTGCCCCCGCGCCATGAGTTCCTCGGCCTGTTTGACCTTGGAACTGATCTCCTCAGTAGAATGACGCCTCATTGGTCATCTCATTGCCCCCTAGATTAGCAATCATCGCATGGCCTATAAGCTATGTAAATGCAACAGGAAATTCAAATTGAGGGTTTCCCGGGGGCCTTTCGGGAGCCTCGAACTTGCCGGTCGGCAGCAACACATAGTGCGAAGAAACGCCGAAGCTGCAAGGTATTTACCGGAATATACGGGGAATATTCCTCCGCTGAAAGGGCCCGATAAAAAAAGTTATACGACTTTCTGTGTATGAGAGTTTGATCTGGATAACTGGCGCACTGTTTGCATTCTCAAATGAGAATATTCAATCGGTCTCTCGACAGATTGTGAGTGCGCCATGCCCCGCCGCGATAATCGCCTCATCGGTCAAGCGCAACTTTCACAAATTTCTAACAAATTAATCCCGCGACTTTCGCGTCCGACCGCTTGCGGGCGTACACGCCCAGCAGTAGTTACTAGGACGTTAGGTGTCATGAGGGTTTCAACATATTTGAGGATTATTTTCACGAGATCTAACGCTCATAACTCGATCCACGAATTATCAATTAAGCGCTTTCCCGCCCAAGGCCATCAGGCGGAACCACGTCCGCCCGATAATCCACGAACCATTCTGCGCTGACGCTTGTCAGAGCCAGTCTCTGATCAACATTCTTTTTGCGAGGATCGACACCATGGCGCGTCTCAAGGTCTTCGAGGGGAACCAACCCGCGTCCAGCGAGGCGGCCGACATCCTGGAACGCCTCGTCGCAGAGAATTGCGAGCTCCGGCATACCGCGGTCGAACTGGTCTTGCAGAATTGGATCCTGCGCGAGCGTCTGTCCGATGTCGGGGCGCACAAGTCCGTGCCGCAGGAACACTGACCGCCCCAACCCTCACGACCGCGATTGTCCGCAACAACGTCCGCCAGCTCGCCTGAACGAGCATCGGGCCGGCGCATTCTTCAATTTAGAATTGAATTGTCCGCAGCTGCAGGCGCGCCAGCATGCTCGCCGGATTGGCGAGGATGTGGCCGCATATTTTGCCGGTGAGAAATAGGCTGACGAACTTCAGCTGTGAACCCGGCGCAGCGCGACGCGCGGGGTGTTCTGCTCACGAGACATGCCGAACGAACGCGACGAGCCCGGGCGTTCCTGGATTTCACGTAACTCAGCGATATCAAGCATCAGCGCAACGACTTCGTTGCGCAGCGATTGATTGGTCGCGAGCAACGCCTCTTCGATCGGCTGATGCAAATGTTGAACTTTGTGCTGCTTCATGGCGCGCCCTCGCTCTGCGGTTAAGGGTATGAGCGATGTGATTGAAGTTTCGATGACAGGGTTATTCCGCGCACATGGAAGGCGGTTAATGGGGCAGGTTTGCGACCAACACCGCTCCGAGCTAAATTTTCTCAATCAGGTTCCACAACCTGATCGCGAAGCGCTCGATCGGCGGCCTTTGATGTGTCGTACCGATGAGTTGGCAGCGGCAGCGATAAGGCGCGCGGCTGGACAACGCAGCTCAATGCGGGGCAGAAGCTCTACCAAGCGCATGATATTGCTTGGTGATCATTGATGGCTGCCGTGTCGTGCCATGCTGAACGCGCATTGTTCGGCTATCACAATGTCGCCGTGTTACCGCGATCGCACGTCAAGGACCCGTTCAGGTGCACACAAGATATTCCACCAAGCTGCTCCCTAGACGCAAAATCTGCTGCTGCATGTCCATCAAGGATCGCAGAGTGTTTCGACCGGTTGCGAATATTGAAGCGGCTGACGGTGTCCTGAAGCGCTCGAGCAACCTTGCGAAATGAATTCAACGCTGGACATCGGACCAAGCGCGATTTCGCCTCCGCCGGCCCCAACCGCGCTAACGCTATTCTAATTCAAATGAGCGGGACCGAGGCGTCCGGTTTGAACAGAGGGAGCGAACGCCTTTCGCGCGCTTGTCGCTTCACTCACACGCGCTTGCACAGTCGCCACGAACAGCAGCGGACAGCGAAGATTCGCCATAAGCATCGCTAATTCGCCGCGCGCGTCGCGATCGCGCGCTATTTCGATTTAGGAGGCGTATCGTCGTCCATCTTGCCACCATTGGCGACGCACTTGTTGAAATAGCCCCGCTGGGCTTTCGCACCGCCCCTCGCGCTACCGGAAGCGGGATTGCCGGGCTGCAGCGGCGGAAATGCCTTCGCCACCAAAGCATCGCAGGCGCGCGCCACCTGCACGTCGATCGCATGCGCCGGAACCGTCGCGCTGGTGATCATGATCACGGCTGAAGCGACCGCAAAACCCGAGATAACTCGCATTGCCACACTCCGTTCCAAGCTGAACCAGGTTTTTTTCTCGAGCCCGGACTTGCAAGGAGCGCACTAAAGCATGATCCGGAAAAGTGCGAAGCGTTTTCCGTCGCGACAAACGCGGATCGCGTTTGCGCGAAGATCAAGCTCTGACCACGAGTTGACACGCGACGACGATTCTCGCGGCGCCTAGGTCCGATCGACCTCGTGATAGGCCCGATACCAGGCGACAAACCTGGCAATACCATCCTCGATCCGCGTCTGCGGGCGGAAGCCGATTTCACGCTCCAGGTCGGAGACATCGGCCGACGTCTCCAGTACATCTCCCGGTTGCATCGGCAGCAACTGCTTTTCGGCCTGCCGCCCGAAGCCCTGCTCGAGCAGCGCCACCACATGCATCAGTTCTTCCGGCCTGCTGTTGCCGATATTGTAGACCCGCCACGGCGCCCGGCTCGAACCCGGATCGGGATGCGCTCCCGACCAGTTGACGTCGCCCTCCGGCGCACGGCCGATCAACCGCACCATCGCCTCGACCACGTCGTCGACATAGGTGAAGTCGCGCCGCATGTTGCCGTTGTTGAACAGCTGGATCGGCTTGCCCTTGGTGATCGCGTCGGCGAACGCATAGAGCGCCATGTCCGGCCGATACCACGTCCCATACACGGTGAAAAACCGCAGCCCGGTCGCCGGTACGCGATAGAGATGGCTGTAGGAATGGGCGATCAGCTCGTTGGCCTTCTTGGTCGCAGCGTACAGGCTGACCGGATGGTCGACATTGTCGTGGACCGAAAACGGCAACTTGGTGTTGGCGCCATAGACCGACGATGAGGACGCAAACAACAGGTGTTTGCACGCGGTGTGCCGGCAGCCCTCGAGGACGTTGAGGAAGCCCTCCAGATTGGAATCCGCATAGGCGTGCGGGTTCTGCAGCGAATAGCGCACGCCGGCCTGCGCGGCGAGATGCACCACGACCTCGAAGCGATAACGCTCGAACTGCGCCTTCATGCCGGCGCGGTCGGCGAGATCGAACTCCGCGAAGGTGAAGCCGCGGTGCTGCTTGAGCAGATCGAGGCGCGCGCGCTTGAGCGCCGGGTCGTAATAGTCGTTCAGATTATCGATGCCGATGACCGGCTGCCCTGCCCGCAGCAGATGCTCCGCCAGATGGAAGCCGATGAAGCCGGCGCAGCCCGTGACGAGTAGATTGCCTGCGATCACCACGTTTTGCCTGTGCCTTTCGCCGTGCGCCGAACCTTCGGGAAACGCCGTTACACGCGGCAGCCGCAGTTGCCTGCGCGTTGCGCCCCGCTAGGCGTCAGTTGCCGGCGGCCGGGGGCTTGTAGTCCGGAAAGCGGCTCAGGACCGCGGCCTTCATGAACTTGAAGTGCGCAATCTCGGTCGCCAATTCCTTCAGCCGGCGCTGGCCGTTGGAGATCTCGGCGTCAAACAGGTCTTGATGATAGTTGTCAAGCGCCTCGCGTTCCAGATATTCGTCGGTGCCGTTGCCGAGGGTCACCGCGGCGCGGGCCAGAACATCATCGACACGGCGGCCAAGACCGGATTGCTCGCTTTCGGCCGCCTGCAACGCGGCCTCGATCGCGGCCATGATCGATCCGATCCGGGCGCGATCGGTCTCGGCATCGCGCTCGGCCGAGCGTGCCTTGAAACCTTCCTCGCCGCGCCGCGACCTGATCAGGTCATGCGCGCGAGACCGCAAAAACAGCTGAAACATCTGTCAGTATCCGGTTCGGGCCCATTCAGGCAGCACAGGTCAAAAATCGCCCGGTCTTAGTTAAAAAAGGGTGAATTGCCCTCATACCCGGCTCTCAGGTCGGCTTTCCACTTGATCCAGGCCTTGTCGTGCTTGTCATAGAGTTCGAGCCACCGTCCCTCACCCGCTGACGGCACCAGGCCCGTGCCCTTATCGTCTCCGTCCGCCAGTCCCGGCAGCGAGGAGTCGAGGTCCTCGAACTCCGACGTCTCCTCAAGCGTCAGCCCGACCAGCACGCGCTTGCCACTGACATCGACGACATACCGCCTTGGCGAATGCCCCCTGAGATCACTCATGACGTGAAAGTTCCCTTGCGATCCGCAGGGCTGGCGACGAGATCAGGCGCACGCTGGCACGCAACCAACCCGCCTGCCGCAACGGACGCGGACATGATGACCGATTGCATGTTGCCAGCCAACCCCAACTCACCGCACACAGTCGCGCTACCTCGATCGAACTACTCCGCTAGAACGCGCGACGCATGTGGCCAAACGCACTGACCGGCTGTTCCCGCCTCGACGATTTCGCGGCTGATGGCGCCACATACGGTGCATAGATCCGATATTGCGCGCGGCGCTTGTGCGACCGCCACGAACGTGCAGCGAAGCCGGAGAAGAAGCCTGCGACGAACACCGCCGCGAGAATCAGAGCAGGAGAAACCATCACAATCGTCCACGTTCGCCCCGATGTTATTAACATTCGAAGTTGTGACGACATCATGATTACACGCGCCGAAAGATTGTTCAGCCGCTGGAATTTTTGTGCAATCGAACGGCGCAACAATAATCAGGCGTCAACAATGGTTGTTCTCGCGAGACAACGTCTCAGGAGAACCACCAGAGCATGAATTTCAGGAACATCGAGCTGAGAAGATAAATCCACCCCGCCATCGCCAGCACCGTCAGTCCGACGAAGACACCTGAAACGCTTTTCTCCTTGAGGCGGGCCAGCAACGAGTTTTTTTCTTCTTGCGAATAGAACATCTCAGGCTCAGGAAGTATCTGATTAAAATCAGCTAGCAGTCAATTTCGATGATCTCGTGACGCGTCGCCGCAGCCATTCGCCTCGCGCATCACAGATCACCGCTGCAAAACGCCGCCAGGCCGCACGCTATCGCTCAGGGAAATTCCATTCGACACGATCTGGAATTCGACGTCGGCAATCGCGGCAGCCCGCGCGCTGGAATTTTTGCGTCGGGTGCTGGTTCGATCGACGTCGCGTCTGGGCGTCAAGACGATCGTGCAGCTTGACCATGCGATGTGGCCCGCATGCGGGATAGCCGCGCGCCGGAAGCCGGCACGATCGACCGAACGCATTCTTCCCGGGAGCAATCTGCCCGCTTCGCCCCGCCTCTCAGTTTAACAAATCAAGTCCTCGCACGCGGCCAACCAATGATCATCGCCTCACACGCGGAAAAAGGCGAACCAGACAATGCCGAGGATCAGGACAGCCAGCCCCGTCGAGGCCGTGAGCAGCGCGAGAACCGAAGGTCCAGGCTCGGCCTGGCGCGCCTCGGTCGGGGTTTCAACGATTTGACCGTGTCGTTCCGTTGCCATGGCAACCTCTTTGCTTAAGTACCTGTAATTCCGGCGTTTGCCGCTCCCCTTCGACAGCCAACGCGTGATCAGGAGCGATGTTCCGAGCGCTGTGACGGCTGTCCCGACGGCAGTCCCGCCCGCCGCGTCAAACGGGCGCAGCTCGAGGCCACGGTTAACGCCGTTGCGAGATTCACCGGGCCGTGTTGTTTCAAACTGGGGTCCCCGGTGTTATCCTTGGCCGTTCCGTCGGTTGCGTAATCGGAGTTTCCGCCCATGGCCCCTCGCGCCAATTGGAAGGGCTTTTTGCGCCTTTCGCTCGTGACTTGCCCGGTTGCCCTGTACCCGGCGACATCGGATACCGAAAAGGTCTCCTTCAACCAGATCAACCGCAAGACCGGCCACCGGATCAAATACGCCAAGGTCGACGCGGAGACCGGCGAGGAAGTCTCCACCGAAGACATCATGAAGGGCTACAAGGTCGACACCGACACCTATATCGAGGTCACCAAGGAAGAGCTCGACGACATCGCGCTGGATTCGACCCGCACCATCGAGATCGACGAATTCGTGCCGCGCAGCGAGATCGACAGCCGCTATCTGATCCGCCCCTACTACCTCGTTCCCGATGGCAAAGTAGGCCACGACGCCTTTGCGGTGATCCGCGAGACCATCCGCAGCCTGAACAAGGTCGCGATCGGCCGCGTGGTGCTCACCAACCGCGAGCACATCATCGCGCTCGAGCCGCTCGACAACGGGCTGATGGGCACGCTGTTGCGCTACCCGTACGAGGTGCGCAGCGAGAAGGAGTATTTCGACGACATCCAGGATGTGAAGATCACCAAGGACATGCTCGATCTCGCCAAGCACATCGTCGAGCAGAAGTCCGCCGACTTCGATCCGGAGGAGTTCGAGGACCGCTACGAGCAGGCGCTGATCGACCTGATCAACCAGAAGCGCAACGGCATCAAGGTTGCCAAGCCCGCGGCGAAGACCGGCGGCAACGTCATCAACCTGATGGACGCGCTGAAGAAGAGCATCGCCAACGAGAAGCAGGCCGCGCCCGCCAAGGCCGAGGCAAAGGCCGCGAAGGGCAAGAAGCCGAAGAAGCGCATCGAGGGCCAGCGCGAAATGCTGCTGCCGATCTCCGGCAGCGGCAAGCGCGAGCCCAAGGAGGCGGCCAAGCCCGAGCCGAAGAAGGCCGAGAAGACAACGCGCGCCCAGGGCACCGCGGCGCGGAAGAAGGCAGGCTAGCGCAGCGACCGCAAGTTGAGCCCGGTCCGCCGCGCCTGAGATGTCCTGGTCGAGATGCCCTGGTCGACGCCGTTTGACGAACCGATCGCGCTGCATCGCGGCGGCACGCTGGTGACGCTGCAGCACGCTGCCGACTACATCATGAAGCTATCGGAAGACACCCAGCAGGAGACGCGCTGGCAGATCGCGGTCGAGCATCTGATCAATGCGGCGGAACAAGGTGCCGGCTGGTTGATGTTCGCGCGCATCGCGATGCTGCGCGCGTTGAACGGGGACGACTGAATCCGGAAAATGCCGAGCTGCCGGCAGCGCTTACTTGAATGCCGAACTGACGGCATTGAATTGGCCGCTCACACTGGTGCCGATGCCCCGGACGCCGGCGACGATCACGATGCTGATGCCACCGGCGATGATGGCGTATTCAATGGCCGTCGCCCCGACCTCATCACGCAGAAACCTTGCCATCAACGCGCGCATGAAAAGCTCCTGTCCGACGCTCGCGGCTTTTTCTCCCGCGCCGTAGTAATATGCCGGCCAAACTAGGCCACATTGGTTGACGGCCCATTGAGGGAAAGGATGAACGGTCGCTTAAAAGTTGCAGCGAATTTCCTTGCTAGTTCTGCCTGCATCGGGTTGCCGCCGGGCGAGGCACCGGGCCGCGACCGGAGCGCTTTCCAGCGAAGTGGACACCGGCTCGCGCAAAGAAAACGCGTCAAAACAAGAATTTAAGAGCTCCGCTCCGATCCTGTCTGAGCGGAAACAGCTCCAGTCGTAAACGCATATCAGGACTACCTGATCCGGCCCCGGCCGCGCTTTACCGGTGCCGCGGAATCCTGTTCCTTTATCGGACAGGCGACAACGAGGCCGGAACGAACCGGCCGCATGCAAAGGGAGTGACCGTCATGAAGCTCGGCACCGCGATCGCGGAAATCATGAAGCGCGAGGGCATCGAGATCCTCACGGGCTACCCGGTCAACCACCTGATCGAATACGCCGCCAATGCCGACATCCGCCCGGTGATGGTGCGCCAGGAGCGCATCGGCGTGCACATGGCGGACGCGATCTCCCGCGTCACCTCGGGCGAGAAGATCGGCGCCTTCTGCATGCAGCACGGCCCCGGCGCCGAGAACGCGATGGGCGGCGTCGCGCAGTGCTACGGCGAATCCGTGCCCGTCCTGGTGCTGCCGATGGGCTATGCGCGCCGGCTCGCGAATATCGACCCGAACTTCAATTCCAGCCAGGCGATGAAGGCGTTCTCGAAATCCTCGGAGCCGATCAACATCGCGGCCGAGGTCTGCAACATCTTCCGCCGCGCCTTCACCAAACTGAAGAACGGCCGCGGCGGGCCGGTCATCGTCGAAATCCCAGCCGACATGTGGAACGAGGAGGTGCCAGAGCCCTTGAACTACACGCCGGTGCTGCGCACCCGCTACGGCGCCGACCCCGTCCATGTGAAGGAAGCGGCCGCCCTGCTCGTGGGCGCCAAGCGTCCGGTAATCTATGCCGGCCAGGGTGTGCACTACGCAAAGGCCTGGCCGCAGCTGAAGCGGCTTGCCGAGCGGCTTGCGATACCGGTTACCACCAGCCTCGGCGGCAAGTCGTCCTTCCCCGAGACGCATCCGCTCTCGCTCGGCTCCGGCGGCCTCGCGGTGCCGCGCGCGGTGCCGAAATTTCTTTCCGAAGCCGACGTGATCTTCGGCATCGGCTGCTCCTTCACCGAGACGTCGTTCGGCATCGCGATGCCGAAGGGCAAGACCATCATCCATTCGACGCTCGATCCGAACCACATCAACAAGGATGTCGAGGCCAAGGTCGGCCTGGTCGGCGACGCCGGCCTGGTGCTCGACGCGCTGCTGGAGGAGATCGGCAAGACGGTGACCACAGACCGCAACGCCAGCGCGGTCGCCGAGGAGATCGCCGCCTCCCACAAGGAGTGGCTCGCCAAGTGGATGCCGAAGCTGACGCATAACGACGCGCCGCTCAATCCCTACCGCGTGCTGTGGGACCTGCAGCACACCGTCGACACCCACAACACCATCATCACCCACGACGCCGGCAGCCCGCGCGACCAGCTCTCGCCGTTCTGGAAGTCGGTCGAGCCGCTGTCCTATATCGGCTGGGGCAAGACCACGCAGCTCGGCTACGGGCTGGGCCTTGCAATGGGCGCCAAACTGGCAAAGCCGGACAAGCTCTGCATCAATGTCTGGGGCGACGCCGCGATCGGCTTTACGGGAATGGACTTCGAGACCGCGGTGCGCGAGCGGATTCCGATCATGTCGATCCTGCTCAACAATTTCTCGATGGCGATCGAATTGAAGGTGATGCCGATCTCGACCGAGAAATACCGCTCGACCGACATCTCCGGCGATTACGCCGCGATGGCCAGGGCCTTCGGCGGCTACGGCGAACGGGTGACCAAGCCCGAGGACATCATCCCCGCGATCAAGCGCGGCATCCAGAAGACCAGGGAAGGCGTGCCGGTGCTGCTGGAATTCATCACCAGCAAGGAGACCGAGGTGTCGCGGCCGGGGACGTGACGGCACCTCACACGCCGATCTCCGTCATGGCCGGGCTTGTCCCGGCCATCCACGTCTGCTTCCTGCCCAAGCAAGGAAGACGTGGATGCCCGGCACAAGGCCGGGCATGACGAACGCGCGGAAAGCGCGAGTTCATTGGGCCAGACTCCGACGCGCGGCGACACGGCCCTGCCTCCCCACTTGATTTGACATCGCCAGCGCAGGCATGCTCCCTCCGGTGCAACTTCGGAGGGAGAGATGGCGCGCATCCTGGTGCTGGGGGCCGGCTTTGCCGGACTGTGGGCCGCGCTCGGTGCAGCCCGCACGCGCGACGAGATCGGTGCGCGAGCAGCGGATACCGAAATCCTCGTCGTCGATCGCAACGCCTATCACAACATTCGGGTGCGCAATTACGAGGTCGATCTCGGCGACGTCGCGTTGCCGCTTAAGGACCTGCTCGATCCGGTCGGCGTCAGGCATCGGGTGGCCGAGGTCGCGGCGATCGATCCGGCGACGCGCGCGGTCACGATCAAGACCAGCGCGGACGCGGAGGTTCTGAGCTACGACCGGCTGGTGCTGACCACCGGCAGCGAACTGGTCCGCCCCGCCATCTCAGGCCTGGCCGCCCACGGCTTCGATGTCGACACCTATGAAGCAGCGATGCGGCTCGACGCGCATCTGACGGCGCTCGGCAAGCAACCGCCGTCGGAGGCGCGCACGACGGTCGCGGTCGTCGGCGCAGGGTTCACCGGAATCGAGGTCGCAGCCGAGATGCCGGCCAAGCTGGCGCGCGCCGGCATCACCGGCGATCATCGGGTCATCCTGATCGATCCCAATCCCGTGGTCGGCGCAACCTTCGGCGCGCATGGCCGACCGGTCATCAACGAGGCGCTGGCCACGCTCGGCGTCGAGACGCGGCTGAACGTCCGGGTCAGTGCCGTCGGCGCCGACAGCATCACGCTCAACTCCGGCGAGATCATTCCGACCAAAACCGTGGTGTGGTGCGCCGGCATGCGCGCCAGCCCCCTCGCCACCTCGCTGCCGGCCAGGCGCGACGCGCTCGGCCGCATCAAAGTCGACCATACCATGCGCGTCGAAGGCCTGCCGGACGTCTTCGCCGCCGGCGACGTCGCCGCCTGCCTGATCGACGGCGAGCACCCGACCGTGATGTCCTGCCAGTTCGCGCGGCCGATGGGCCGCTTCGCCGGCCACAATGTGGTCGCCGATCTGTTTGGTGAAAAGCTGCTGCCGCTCAATATCGACTGGTATGTGACGGTGCTCGATCTCGGCGCCTGGGGCGCGCTCTACACCACCGGCTGGGACCGCGAGGTGCACACGTCAGGCGCCGCCGCCAAGCTCACCAAGCAGACCATCAACCAGCAGCGCATCTATCCGCCGCGCAACGGCGACCGCGCCGCGCTGCTCGCGGCGGCCGCGCCGACGATCCAGACGGCGCCGCCGACGCGCAAGTAGTTTGGGCTCACATTCGCCGATCGTCATTGCGAGCGAAGCGAAGCAATCCACCCCTCCACGCCGGGATAGATGGATTGCTTCGTCGCTACAGCGCAAAATTGCTTCGCAATTTTGTCGCGAGCTCCTCGCAATGACGGCGCGTACGTCAGCTACTGCGACAGCTTCACAAAGTTCGGAAACTTCATCTGGCCCTCGGCGATCGCCTTCGGCCAGACCGTGATCTGCTTGCCGCCCTGCCACTGGAACACGAGGCCGGTCACCGCGCCCGGACCGGACTTGATGCCGTGGGTGAACTCGTCGTTCTTGCCGTAGAACTGGATCTTGCCGATCGTGCCCTCGAAGTCGGTCTTCTCGAGCTCGGTCACCATCTTGTCCGGATCGGTCGAGCCGGCGCGCTGGATTGCCTCGGCGATGATGTAGACCTCGTCATAGGCGGTGTAGCCGGTATAGGCCGGCGGCGTGCCGAACTTGGCCTTGAACGCCGCCGCGAACGGCTTGGTCTTCGGCGTGACGGCAACATCAGGTGTCGCCACCGCGAGCGAGGGCACGCCCTCGGCCGCGCCGTTGGTGTCGCCCCAGAAGGTCGGGCTCAGCGCCTGCGCGCTGATGCCGAACATCGGGATCGGCACCTGCTGGTTCTTCCACTGCACGGTCGGCTGCACGCCGACATGGGAGATGCCGGTGACGATCACGTCGGGCTTGGCGGCTTCCATCTTGTTGAAGATCGGCGTGAAGTCGGTGGTGTCGGGCGAAAAGCGGATGTGCTCGACCACCTTCAGGCCCGCTTTCGGCAGGCAGGCCTCGTAGCCGACGTCGAGCGGCTTGGTCCAGGCCGCGTCCTCGCTCATGATCGCGACCGACTTGAACTTGAGCTGGTCGACCAGCAGCTCCTTGGCCGCGTCGCAGACCAGCTGCGCCTGCGCGGCCGAGGTCAGGTAGCCGTGGAAGGTGTACTTGTTCTTCTCGTAGTCGTTGTGAACCGCCTTGGTGATCTCGTTCGACGCGGCGCCGGGCGTGATCAGCGGCATCTTCAGCCGCGAGGCCCACGGCTCGAGCGCCAGCACGACCTCGCTGATGTAGCTCGCGATCACGGCGGAGACCTTGTCCTCACTCACCGCGCGCTGGAAGGCGCGCACCGAATCCGCCGACGAGCTCTTGTTGTCGTAGGTGACGATCTCGATCTTGCGGCCCATCACGCCGCCCTTGGCGTTGATCTCGTCGGCTGCGATCTGCGCGCCACCCGGCGTCGCCGCACCCGCGATTGACTGCACTTCGGCAATGATGCCGATCTTGATCGGGTCCTTGGACTGCGCATAGGCCGGCGCCGCGAGGCAGAGCGCGAGCGCCGAGGCCAACAGGCTCACGCGGGTCGCGGTTGAATATGCTGTCATCATGATCTCCCTTGTTTTGCTTTCTTCTTTTCAAACTGCGAACGTCACAGAAAGTCCTTGCCGGCCTCCGCGGCGAACCGGCCCGGATCGCCCTCCCAGACGATCCGCGCGTGCTCCAGAACATAGACGCGGTCGGCATGCGGAAGCGCAAACGTCACGTTCTGCTCGCCCAGCAGCACCGTGATCTTGGTGGTCTGGCGCAGCTTCTCCAGCGCCTTCGACAGCAGCTCGAGGATAACAGGCGCAAGCCCCAGCGTCGGCTCGTCCAGGATCAGGATCTGCGGCTGCATCATCAGCGCGCGGCCGATCGCCAGCATCTGCTGCTCGCCGCCGGACAGCGTCTGCGCCATCTGGCCCTGACGCTCCTTCAGGATCGGGAACAGCTCGAACAACCAGGCGAGCTGCTTGGCCCGCGCCGCATCGTCGAGATGCTGACCGCCGAGATCGAGATTTTCCCGCACCGTCATCTCGCCGAATAGCTCGCGCGATTCCGGACATTGCACGAGGCCTGAGCGGGCGATCTTCGCAGGCCCCGTGCCGCGCAGTGGCTGTCCGCCGCGCAGGATCTCGCCGGTATAGGGCAGGAAACCCGAGATGGTGTTGAACAGTGTGGTCTTGCCGGCGCCGTTCAAGCCGACGACGGAGACGAACTCGCCCTCATGGACGTGGATCGAGACGTTCTCCAGCGCCTGCGCCTTGCCGTAATGCACGCTGACATTCTCGACCTGCAGGAGCGGCACCTTGTCCTTGAACGAGGTCTCGGGCCGCGCGTGGGTCTCGATCGCGCCGCCGAGATAGACCCGCCGCACGGTCTCGTTCTTCATCACGTCCTCGGCGCGGCCGGTCGTGATCTCCTCGCCGAGATACATCGCGAGCACGCGGTCGACCAGCGCCGCGACGCTCTTGACGTTGTGATCGACCAGCATCACCGCGCGGCCCTCGTCGCGGAAGCTGCGGATCAATGCGGAGAAGGTGCCGACCTCGGCGCTGGTGAGACCAGCGAAGGGCTCGTCGACCAGCACGACCTTGGGGTCGCGCGCGATCGCCTTGGCCAATTCCAGCCGGCGCAGGTCGGCGAACGGCAGCGTCGGCGGGCGGCGGTCCATCACCGCCCCCAGTCCGACGCGCTCGGCGATCCACTTGGCGCGCTCGGTCAGCGCCTTGTCGGGAAACAGCATGAACAGGCTGTCGGGCAACAGCGCGACCATGATGTTCTCCAGCACGGTCTGCCGGTTCAGTGGCCGCGAGTGCTGGAACACCATGCCGAAGCCCTTGCGCGCGATCTTGTGCGCAGGCAGCCCGGCGACGTTCTCGCCTTCGAACAGCACCTCGCCCGCGGTCGGACGCTCGATGCCCATCACGCTCTTCATCGCGGTCGACTTGCCCGAGCCGTTCGGTCCGATCAGGCCGAGGATCTCGCCGGGATGCAGGTCGAACGAGAGGTTCTTCACGGCGGTCAAGCCGCCGAATCGCTTGGTCAATCCACGGACGGTGAGCGTTGCTGTGGTCACAGTCTGATCCATTTAAGAGCGCGCCTCGCGTGACAGGGCCGCTCCGAGGAAACCGCCGGGGAAGAACAGGACGACGAGCAGCGCCACCGCCGAGACGATGAAGGTCGCAAGCTCGCCGGTCGGGCGCAGGAATTCGCCGGCCACGATCAGGAAGATCGCGCCTAACGCGGCCCCCAGCACCGTGCGCCGGCCGCCGAGCACGGCCGAGACGATCACGTTCACGCCGACCGCGACGTCGACCACGGTGCCGACCGAGGCGGTGCCGAAGTAGAACACCAGCAGCGCGCCCGACAGTCCCGAGAAGAACGCGCTGACGATGAAGGCCGCGAGCTTGTGTTTGACGATGTTGAAGCCGAGCGCGCCGGCCTGCACCGGGTCCTGCCCGCTCGCCTGCAGCACGAGACCGACGGGCGATTGCGACAGGCCGTACAGGATGGCCGCGCTCACGGTCATGAAGCCGAGCGCGATCCAGTAATTGGCGCCGGCATTGATGGTGATGACGTCAGGGATGGTGAGCCCGATCTCGCCGCCGGTGAGATCGGCGAACACCACGACGAAGTTCTGCAGCATCAAGACCGCCACCAGCGTGGTCAGGCCGAAATACGGTCCCCTCACCCGCAGCGCCGGCAGCGCCAGCACGAAGCCCGCGACGACCGACGCCAGCGCGCCGAGCAGGATGCAGACATAGACCGACCAGCCGAACTGGTTGTTGAGGATCCCGGCGGTGTAGGCGCCGGTGCCGATCAGGAAGGTCGGCCCGAAATTGACCTCGCCGGCGAAGCCGAACAAGAGGTCCCAGGCCATCGCGAACACGCCGAAATAGAACGCGACGGTCAGCAGCCCGAGGATGTAGCCCGAGACGTAGAACGGCAGCGTCGCGGCGACCACCACGCAGACCAGCGAAATGAAGAACAGGCGCGAGGAAAAGAAGCTGGCCATCTCAGCGCCTCCCGAGCAGGCCTTGAGGCCGGATATACATCACGAACACCAGAAGCAGCAGCGCCGGAATGGTGCGATAGGCCGGCGAGATCATGTAGGCCGTGATGGTCTCGAGATAGCCGACGACGAAGGCTGCGATCAGCGACCCCGACACGCTGCCGAGGCCGCCGAGCACGACGATCGAGAACGCGCTCGCGGTCAGCGGCCCGACGCTGTAGGAGCTGACGCCGAGGAACATGCCGAGCAGCACGCCGGCGATGCCGGCGAGAATGCCGTAGATGCCCCACACCACGATGTAGATCTGGGTGAGCTCGAGCCCGAGCAGCGTGACGCCGCGCGGGTTCATCGAGGCCGCCAGCACCGCCTTGCCGGTCCTGGTGCGGTTCACCAGGAGCCACAGCAGGCCGATCACGAGGCAGCAGACCAGCGCGGTGAAGATATTGTTGCGCGGTGTGCGGTTGCCGAAGATATCGACGACACCTTCGACGATCGGCAGCACCGTCTTGGCGTTGTTGGTGAAGAAATAGGCGATCAGCTCCTGGATCATGATGCCCCACAGCAGGGTGCCGGTGAGGACGAAGATTTCCTTCTCCTCGTTGGGGATCCGCCTCGAATTCTGGATCGGCTTGACGACCGCGAAATAGGTCGCGAACGACACGATCAGCGCGACACCGACACCGAACAGCGCGCCGGTGTAGATGTCGAGGTGCAGCACGCTGGCCGCGGCCCAGGCCGCGACCGCTGCGGCCACCATGATGGCACCGTGGGAGAGATTGAGAACGCCGGAGACACCGAAGATCAGGGTGAAGCCGGTCGCGCCGAGTGCATAGAGCGCACTGATGGCAAAGCCATCGATCAGGATTTGTAGGGCAAGCATCTCAGATTGGCCGCGGCAGCGGGGCTGCCTGTTGTGGAGGACGCGGAACCGAAGACCGATGCTCCCGGGTGGTGCCCGGGAGCATGATCATCAACTAATTCGTGGTGACCTTGACGAAGCTCGGGAACTTGAGGTCGCTCTTGGCGACCTCCTTCGGCCAGACCGCGACCTGCTTGCCGCCCTGCCACTGCAGCATCAGTCCGGTGATCAGGCCCTTGCCGTACTTGATCGAATGGGTGAACGGATCGTCCTTGCCGTAGAACTGGACGCGTCCGATGGTGCCTTCCCAGTCGGTCTTCTCCAGCGCATCGACCATCTTGTCGGCCTCGACCGAGCCGGCGCGCTTCACCGCATCCGCGATGTAGTAGACCTCGTCATAGGCGGTGTAGCCCGCGTAGGACGGATAGTTGCCGTAGCGCTTCTTGAAGCCCTCCGCGAACGGCACCGACTTCGGCGTCACCGCGACGTTCGGGCCGGACACGCCCTGATACAGCACGCCTTCCGCCGCGTCGTTGGTGTCCTTGCCGAAGGTCTCGTTGGTCGCCTGCGATGAAATGCCGAACATCGGGATCGGCACCTGCTGGTTCTTCCACTGCACCGTCGGCTGCACGCCGACATGCGAGATGCCGGTGATGATCACGTCGGGCTTGGAGCCTTCGACCTTGTTGAAGATCGGCGTGAAGTCGGTGGTGTCGGGCGAGAAACGGATATGGTCGACGACCTTGAGCCCGATCTTCGGCAGGCACTCCTCGTAGCCGACATCGAGCGGCTTGGTCCACGCGGCATCCTCGCTCATGATGACCGCGGTCTTCATGTGCTTCTGATCGACCAGGAGCTCCTTGGCGGCGTCGCAGACCGACAGCGCCAGCGCGGCCGAGGTCAGGTAGCCGTGGAAGGTGTACTTGTTCTTCTCGTAATCGGCGTGGACGCTCTTGCTGATCTCGTTTGAGGCGGCGCCGGGCGTGACGAACGGCGTCTTCAGGCGCGAAGCCCAGGGCTCGAGCGCCAGCACCACTTCGCTGATGTAGCTCGAAATGACGACGTTGACCTTGTCCTCGTTGACGGCGCGCTGGAACGCGCGCACCGAATCCGCCGAGGACGAGTGGTTGTCGTAGCTGACGATCTCGATCTTGCGGCCGTCGATGCCGCCCTTGGCGTTGATCTCGTCGGCGGCCAGCTGCGCCGCCTGCGGGATCGATGCACCGGCAATCGCCTGCGCTTCGGCGATCACGCCGATCTTGAGGGTGTCGGCAGCCAGCGCTCCGCTCGGCGCCGCAGCCAACAGGCCCAACACGGCCGCTCCTGCGAGTTTCTGCATCGCATGCACGGGGAGTCGCGATGTTCTTGTCACCCTGTTTCTCTCCTCTTTTTCTTCGGCTGCTTCGAGCTCTTGGGGCGCGACTATAGCCGCGACAAAATGCGCAGCAAGTGAAACTGCGCGCAGATCGCCATGCATGGACGGCGACTAAAGTAGTGGGTTGGCGCGGTGCGGCTGAATAAATTTGAGGCAGAGGGGGAATAAAAGGTCGTGGGGCGCCGATCTCTCAGATCGTCATTCCCCGCTGCGCAAATTACGCAGGGCGAGCGAAGCGGAGAGAGCGGAACGTAATGCAAGGCTCGGGCAATTCATGTCGCGAGAACGCGGATTGTTGCCCGCTGGCTGTGCGACAAGCTCCGTGTCGTCCCTGCGAAACCCGGGACCATAACCACGGATGCCGATTGTTACGCGATGTTGGAACGACGAGTCCCATCCACAACATCCGCCGCGGCGTATGGGTCCCGGCTTTCGCCGGGACGACAGCGGTGTATGGGGCCACCGCCCCTACTCAGCCATCTCCGCCGGCGGGTGGGCGGCGGGACCGGCGAGCGGACGCTCTTCCATCGTGATCATGCAGATTGAGGCGGTGGTCAGCAGCACGGCGGCGGCGCCGAACACGTAGCGGAACGCATGGATCATGTCGGCCATCGGGATCGCGCTGACGGTGCTGGCCGCGGCATGATGCTCGCCGGCGAGCGAGATGTCGGTCCCGAGCGTCATCAGCAGGATGGTGGTGAAGGCGGCGACCGTGAAGGAGGCCATCATCGCGCGGAAGAAGTTCATCGCACCGGTGACGGTGCCGACCTGCGGCCGCGCCACCGCGTTCTGCAGCGACACCACGCTGATCGGGAAAGTGGTGCCGAGCCCGAGCGCGAACACGCTCATCAACAGCAACAATCCCCACAGCGGCAGCGTCGTCACCGCCATGCCGACGGCACAGATGGCGGCCACCGAGGTGCCGACAATCGCGACACGCTTGTAGTGCTTGGCCTTCGCCATGGTCCGGCCGGCGATCGCCGCACCGAAGGTCGAGATCGCCGCGAGCGGGATCAGCGCGAGGCCGGCCTCGCTGGCGGTGAGGTGATAGACCACCTCATAATAGAGCGGCAGGTGGACGGTGAGGCCGACCATGGCGCCGAGCGCACAGCCGCCCGCCCCCATCGCGAACGGCACCACCGAGCCGCCGAGCAGCGACAGCGGCAGGAACGGCTCGTCGGCGCGGCGCGCGTGCCAGACGAAGGCACCGGCAAGCGCGATCGAGGCGCCGATCATCGCCGTAATCGTCGGCGACAGCCAGGACAGCTTGGTGCCGCCCCAGGTCAGCACCAGCATCAGCACGACGGCCGAGGCCATCAGCAGCACGCCGCCGAGCCAGTCGACCTTGCGCTTGCGGTGGAACACCGGGATCTTGCTCATCTTCGGCAGCAGTAGCGCCAGCGCCGCCGCCGCGAGCGGCAGGTTGATCCAGAAGATCATCGACCAGTGCAGATGCTCGGCGAACACGCCGCCGACCACCGGGCCGAGAATCCCGCCGGCCATCCAGACGCTGGAGAAATAGGCCTGATAGCGGCCGCGCTCGCGCGGGCTCACCACGTCGGAGATCACGGTCTGGACCACCGGCATGATGCCGCCGCCGCCGAGCCCCTGCAGGCCGCGGGCAACGATCAGCATGGTCATGCTGGGCGCGATCGCGCACAGCACCGAGCCGACCACGAACAGGCTGAGCGAGGTGATGATCATGACGCGGCGGCCATAGATGTCGCTCAGCGTGCCGAACACCGGCGCCACCGCGGTGGAGGCGAGCAGATAGGCCGTGATCACCCAGGACAGATTGGTGACGTCGTGAAACTGGCGCCCGATCGTCGGCAGCGCGGTCGCGACGATGGTCTGGTCGAGCGCGGCCAGGAACATCGTCAGCATCAGGCTGATGACGATGGTGCGGACTTCGTCCGGATTGAGCGGTGCCGGCGGCGCCAGCGGCGGCGCGTCGCTGAGTTCGATCACCTCGCTCGGGAGATGAGACAGCTCTTCGGCAATGTCTTCAGGCAATGTGGATTGGTCGGCAGGAATCCGGCTCTGCCGTTCATACTTGTTCATTTGAGGCGTAATGCTGCTGCGCGGGCGCGTCCCGCGATGGAATCATTCTCTGCCTCGCAATTTATGCAGCAATTGAATGCTGAGGCAGGCACCCCAGCGCATGGGTGCATCCCGCCGCGATCTTCTCGCGGTGACGTGATCGCGGACGCGGCGACGACGTCACGCTTTGGTCGTCTTGCCCAGCATTTTCGGCCGCTTCTTCAATTGTGCCCGTTTCGGCAGCAGAGCGGGCCATCGCACGATATGATCCTCGAGATCGGCGTCGTTGACGTCGAGTTCGGTGCCCTCCACCCGCCCGCGCACCGAGACCCCGGCTTCATGGACGGTGTTGGGATCGCCCGAGATCAGGGGATGCCACCAATAGAGGTCCCGCCCCTCAGCCACCAGCCGGTAGCCGCAGCTCGGCGGCAGCCAGTTCAGCGTCCGGACGTTTTCGGGCGTCAGGCGGACGCAATCCGGAACCTGGTCGGAACGGTTCGGGTAGTCCTTGCAGGTGCAGAGGCCGGAATCGAGCAGCTTGCAGGAGATATGGGTGAAATAGATCTTGCCGGTGTCCTCGTCCTCGAGCTTCTCCAGGCAGCAGCGTGCGCAGCCGTCACACAGGCTCTCCCATTCGGCGTTGGACATTTCTTCCAACGTCTTGGTTTTCCAGAAGAATCCCTCCTGGACCGACGGACGCTTGGGCGGTGCGGTCATGATATCCCTGAAATGGCGGTGCAACTCTTCTTGGGATGCCGGCAACGCTTGCGCAAGGGGGTGGTATTGCGGGGGCGAAAAAGCCGGTGGGCAGCGTTAGGGCTTTCATTAAATTCACAAGCCGCGCCATTGGTTTATGGCAGCCGCTCGGATAGAACAACGAACGAGTCCCCAACGACGCAAAAGCGCCTTGGGATTGCCGCAACATCGAAGCAAGACGCTGGCCCGCGCCCGTTTGGGGCACCCGCAGCGCTGTCGAACTGATCAAGGGTCCGGTCCTTTCAGATCATGCCGTCGCATTGGAAACAGAAGGTCCGGAACTTCTTCCTGGACCTCGATGCGCGTATCGACTCGACGCTGTTCTCGTCGGGCAAGGGCCTGCGCGAGCTCTTTGAGCGTTATTCCACCTTCATGGACCGCTTCTATGTCGGCCGCTGGAAGCGCTGGGTGTTCATCGAGCCGCTGTCGGAGGCCGCAACCCTCGGGCTCGGCGGCATGATCCTGATGCTGACGCTCGCGATCCCGGCTTTCCGCGAGACCGCCGACGAGGATTGGCTGAAGAAGTCCGACCTCGCGGTGACTTTCCTCGACCGTTACGGCAACCCGATCGGCAGCCGCGGCATCAAGCATAATGACTCGATCCCGCTGGAAGATTTTCCGGACAATCTGATCAAGGCAACGCTCGCGACCGAAGACCGCCGCTTCTACGACCATTTCGGCATCGACGTGCCGGGCCTCGCCCGCGCGCTCGTCACCAACGCGCAGGCCGGCGGCGTCCGCCAGGGCGGTTCGTCGATCACCCAGCAGCTCGCCAAGAACCTGTTCCTGAACAACGAGCGCACCATCGAGCGCAAGGTGAAGGAAGCCTTCCTCGCGATCTGGCTGGAGACGCGGCTCACCAAGAACGAGATCCTGAAGCTCTATCTTGACCGCGCCTATATGGGCGGCGGCACCTTCGGCGTCGACGGCGCGGCGCACTTCTACTTCAACAAGTCGGTGCGCGACGTGAATCTCGCGGAGGCCGCGATGCTCGCCGGCCTGTTCAAGGCGCCGACCAAATACGCCCCGCACATCAACCTGCCCGCGGCGCGCGCCCGCGCCAATGTCGTGCTCGACAACCTCGTCGATGCCGGCTTCATGACCGAGGGCCAGGTGTTCGGCGCCCGCCGCAATCCCGCGGTCGCAGTCGACCGGCGCGACGAGAACTCGCCGAACTACTATCTCGACTACGCCTTCGACGAGATGCGCAAGCTGGTCGACACATTCCCGAAATCCTACACCGAGCGCGTCTTCGTGGTCCGCACCGCGATCGACATGAACGTGCAGAAGGCGGCCGAGGAAGCGATCGAGAACCAGCTGCGGCAGTTCGGGCGCGACTATCACGCGACGCAGGCCGCGACCGTGGTGTCCGATCTCGATGGCGGCATCCGCGCCATGGTCGGCGGACGCGACTACGGTGCGAGCCAGTTCAACCGCGCCACCGACGCCTATCGCCAGCCGGGCTCGTCGTTCAAGCCCTATGTCTACACCACGGCGCTGCTGAACGGCTTCACGCCGAACTCGAAGATCGTCGACGGCCCGGTCTGCATCGGCAACTGGTGCCCGCAGAACTATGGCCATTCCTATTCGGGTCAGGTGACGCTGACACAGGCGATCACCCGCTCGATCAACGTGGTGCCGGTCAAGCTCTCGATCATGATGGGCGGCAAAGAAGGCCCGAAGGCGGGTCGCGCCAAGATCGTCGAGGTCGCGCGCCGCTTCGGCCTCAAGGCGCCGCTGCCCGATACGCCGTCGCTGCCGATCGGCTCCGACGAAGTCACGGTGCTGGAGCACGCGGTCGCCTATGCGACCTTCCCGAACCGCGGCAAGGCGGTGACGCCGCATTCGGTGCTCGAGGTGCGCACCGGCGCCGGCGACCTGGTGTGGCGCTGGGACCGCGACGGTCCGAAGCCGCGGCAGGCGATTCCGCCGAATATCGCCGCCGACATGGCCGGCATGATGAGCCACGTGGTCAGCGAAGGCACCGCGCGCCGCGCCGCGCTCGACGGCATTCCGACCGCGGGCAAGACCGGCACCACCAACGCCTATCGCGACGCCTGGTTCGTCGGCTACACCGGCAACTTCACCTGCGCGGTCTGGTACGGCAATGACGACTATTCGCCGACCAACCGCATGACCGGCGGTTCGCTGCCGGCGCAGACCTGGCACGACATCATGATCGCCGCGCATCAGGGCGTGGAGGTCAAGGAGCTCGTCGGCGTCGGCATGGGTCAGAAGCTGCCGCCGCAGCCGGCGCAGGCCAATGCCCAGGCCAACGCGGCGCCGCGCGTATTGGAAACCAAGCCCGGCCCGCCGCCGGTTTTGACCAAGCGCGGCGCGGATATCCTGGTGCGGGTCGAGAAGCTGCTCGACGACGCCGCCAAGACCGCCGGCAAGACCACGCTGAACGAGCCTTCGAAGACCGGCAAGGCCGAGTCCTCGAGCGCGCTGGCGTTCCCCGAAAACTACGTTGCCGCGGCCGGGCCGGACGGCGCGACACCGGCCGTGCCACGCAAGAACTGACGTGCGGCTCCTCCTCACCACTTTGCTGGCACTCGTGATCGCCACGGCCGTTGGCCTCGGCCTGACCTATGCGACGGCGACCCGCGGCACCGATCTCGGCACGCTGAAGATCGGCGCCTGGACCGCGCGTCCGAAGAGCGGCACCTCCGATGTCGACCCCTACTCGCGCGCCACCATCGCGCGCAGCGGCGAGCTGCCGATCGGCACCGGCGACGGCATCGCGTTCTCGGCGACCACAGACGACAAGAACAAGCCGCTTGACGGGCGCTGCGACATCGTGGTCAGCGGCGTGACGCCGGCGGCGCGGTTCTGGACGCTGACGCTGTTCGACCGCAAGGGCCATCTGGTCGCCAACACGCTGCAGCGCTACGGCTTCACCAGCCAGGAGATCATGCGCGCCTCCGACGGCACGTTCGAGATCCACATTGCCTCGCGCTCGCGCGCCGGCAACTGGCTGCCGACCGGCGGCATCGAGCGCTACGCGCTGATGCTGCGCCTCTACGACACGCCGGTGGGGGTCGCGACCCGCACGCAGCGCGACGCGCCGATGCCGTCGATCGCAACGACGGGCTGCCCATGATCCGCGTGCTGCTCACCATCCTCGCAGGCGTGCTGCTCGGCGGCGTGGTGCACCTCGTCAGCGTGCTGGCGCTGCCCCGCATCGCCTCACAGGACGCCTATTCGCGGCTGACGCCGATGACCAAGCTCAACGAGGTGACGCAGCTGCCGCTGGCCGACCCGAGCCATTCGCCGATGCCGCTGATGGATCCGGCTTTCGCGGTGGCGATCTGCCGCTACGATCTCTCGACCGGACCGCTCAAGCTCACCGTGCCGGTCAGCCAAGCCTATACGTCGGTGTCGTTCTACACCCGCAACGAGGTCGCCTATTACGCGATCAACGACCGCTCGGCCGGCAAGAAGGTGATCGAGCTCGACCTGATGACGGAGGCGCAGCACAACGAGCTGCCGGAGGACGAGGAAATCACCGCTGCCGACCGGCTGATCATCGACTCGCCGACGTCAACCGGCCTGATCCTGCTGAAGGCGCTGGCGCCGGAGCCCGGCCTGATGCCGCAGGCGCAGGCCTCGCTCGCCGCCTCCTCGTGCAAGGTGCAGACCGAGCCGGTCGCGGCCAAGCAGGAGGCGCCGCCGCCGCTCCCCGCGCCGGCCCCGCCGCCCGCGGCGCGCAAGCGTTAGCTCACATCCAGTGCATGCCGGCCGCAGCGGCAGGTCTCGTAGTCGACGGGATCGTGGCTGTTGACGATCGTCACATCAGCGCCATGCGCCGCCTTCAATTGGCGCAGCCGTTCCTGGTTCTGGATGCGCGTCGCGCGATCCATGTCCGCGCGGCGCTGGAACATGCCGAGCACCAGGGGGATCCGCGGCCTGGCATCGAGCTGCGCGTGGTGGAAATAGGCGTCGCCGGCGTGCAGCAGCCATTTGCTCTTGTCGCGCACCGCGATCCCGCAATGGCCGAGCGTGTGGCCCGGCAACGGGATTATCAGGATGTCCGGCTCGCGGTCGCCGAGCGTGCGCACGCCCTTGAAGCCGAACCAGTCCTCGCCGCCGGCACCATAGAACGCCCAGTCCGGCCCGTGCTGCCACTGCGCCGTGATGTAGCGCCCCTGCGGTGGCGTGACCTGATGCGTCACCGCCATATCGTACTCCTTGCGATGGACGTGCACCCTGGCCTTCGGAAAGTCCGGCACGCCGCCGGCGTGATCGCGATCGAGATGCGTCAGCAGCACATGGCGCACATCATCAGCTGAAAAGCCGAGCGCCTTGACCTGCCGCACCGCCGTCTCGGCCGGATCGAGCCGCGGCGTCGTCTGCCGCACCCATTTGCGTCCGAGCCGCGGCGGGTCGCCGATGTCGTCGAGCCCGATCCCGGTGTCGACCAGCACGAGGCCATCATTGCTCTCGACCAGCAGGCAGTGACAGACCATCCGCGCCCGCTGGAAGATGCTGCCGCTACCGTTCACGAGCCGCTTTCCGATCGGGCACATGGTGCCGGTGTTGAGATGGTGGATGCGCATGACAGGTCCTCCGCTGTAACAGGCGCAGACTTGCCACTCGCATTTCCATAGGTAAAATATTGTCTTTCTATCCCTGTGATAGGATACACCTATGGATATCCGCGAACTCCGCTACTTCGCCGCGGTCTACCGCGAGCGCAATCTGACCGCCGCGGCGAAGCGCTGCTTCATCTCGCAGCCGTCGATCTCGGCGGCGATCACCAATCTCGAGGCCGAGCTCGGCACCACGCTGTTCATCCGGCACAAGAAGGGCATGGCCCCGACGGCGTCAGCCGCGCAGTTTCACGGCATCGCCCGCCGGATCATCGACGAGGCGGACGCGGCGCGAAATCTCTTCCGCATGCCCGCGACGCGGCAGGCGCTGACGCTCGGCCTGCTGCGAACGCTCGATCAGGCCCGGACCATCGCGCTGCTGAAGCCGCTGACCGGCAATACCGATCTTGCGCTCCGGCTGGTCGGCGCCAGCGAGAAGGCCGACGCGCGGATCGTCGCCAAGTCCATGGTCGGCGCCGGCGAGCACTTCATCCCGCTGTGGAGCGAGTGTTATGTCGCGGCACTGCCGCCCTCGCATCCCCTGACGCTGAAAGAGACGCTGCGGACCACCGACTTCGCCGGCGTTCCGATGATCGATCGTTGCCATTGCGAGCAACAGGAATTCTTCAAGCGTGCCTCACCGCCGCGCAAGCCGGTGGCGATCGCGGAATCCGAGGAGTGGGCGATGGCGCTGGTGGCGGCCGGGGTTGGCGTCGCGATCGTCCCCGAGGGCGTGGCGCGCGGCAATCCTGATGTCGCGATGCGCGCGATCGACATCGACGTGACGCGCCAGGTCGGCCTCGCCTCTGTCTCTTATACACATCTCCGAGCCCACGAGACGGAGCCAGCTCCCCACCACCGTCAGATGTGTCTAAGAGACAGGAAGGCATTCATTGCGAGCCTGCCACGGCAAGCCAACAGTCGCCGGGTCAAATCGACGGCGAAGAAAACGAAGCGCGCCTAGTGTGCTGAATGCGAAGTTCGTGCGATTTCGCGGCAACCACCTTCACGAACTTCGCATTCATAAAGCACACTAGAATCATAAGTTTGCTAGTGTCCTTATCGAATCCGAAGTTCGTCCCGAAGGTGCGGCGAATGATGCGAACTTCGGATTCGGGACACTAGCCCTTCGTCACCACGGCCTGGCCTGTCACCGGCGCGGAGATGAGCGGCGCGTTGGCCGTGAGCCGGGCGAGCTCGTTGATCTGGCGCTCGGCGTCGGCCGCCATGCCGTCGGGCGCCTGGATCACCAGCCGCTCCAGCGCCCAGCGATAGGACGAGATCCGCCGCTCCAGGGCCTGCTGGACCCATTGCACGATCAGCGTGTTCTCTTCCATCCGCGCCACCGCGTCAGCCCGCTCGCGCGGCGACACATCGGCGATCATGTGGAGGCTGGCATTGCGCTTGCGATCGAGCTCGATCACCTGGATCGCGGTGGCGAAGAACGGCTCGAAGCGGGTGATGTCGTCGCGCACCTCGTCGATCAGCAGCGAATAGCGCGAGGCGAACGAGCGATGCGGCTCGTCGATCAGATTGCGGCCATAGGCGGTACGATCGAACACGACCCTCTGCCGCCACGGCGAAGGCAACGGCTGGTAGTCGCCGAACACGCTCTTCCACGCCGGACGCGACAGCGGCGGCTCGATGAACTGATAGGCGAGGTCGCGCAGCTGACGTTCGTGTTCGGTGAGCTGGAATTGCGAGGCGTTCTTGCCGATGCTGCCGGTCGCCTCGGCGCCGATCCAGCGATGCATGTCGTCGTTGCGGAAATCGGCGCGGGTGCGGCCGAAATCGCCGCCGCTGCAGCCGGCGAGCGCCGAGCCCGCCAGCAGCAGGATCAGCGCCGGGAGTGACCGCCGAGCGGCGGTCCGCTGCACAAGCTCCGGCATTGCCCGATGTCCGCGATCAGGAGCGGCGTCGGCGACGGCGGCCCTGCGCAGTGCCCTGCTCCGGTCCGCGACCACCGCCGGTCTCCTCCGTCGTTCGCTCGATCCGGACGACGGGAAGGATCAGTACGGTCCCCATGCCTTCGCCGGCAGCACCGGCCATGCTCGGCCGCCGTGCAGCCGCATCCGCCGGAAACTCAACGATGGTGCCCATGTTCCGTTCTCTCTGGCCCCGCACGGACATGATTTGCCCCGCGCACGCCGAGTTAAGAACGCGCATGGTTAATGACATCTTAAGCCGGCGGTACGGACGGTTACGGATATGGCGCTGTGCCTTAATAGACACGCGCAAATTCGAGCATTCACCTTCACGGCTTGTTTTCCTTAACTGCCTCTTAAAACAGCCTGCGTAGGCTCCCACAAGGTTTTCAAACCGAAGTTCACTGGCAAGTCGCGTACGCCCGAGATGAGCGCAGCTCCGCTATTTCCTGGTTTCGATGGGCTGATGACGCTCTCCCGTCGCGAGGGCGTCGACATCCGCCCGACGCTGCTGCGCGTCCTGACCGACCTCTATGTGCAGGCGAGCGCACACTCCGCCGACGAAGAGCGCCAGTTCGTCGAGCTGACGGCGCGCCTGATCGACGAGGTCGACGACGCAACCCGCGCCGCGGTCCGCGCGCGGCTTGCGATCTATCCGGCCACGCCCGCCCGGATCATGGACAAGCTCGGGCTGCGCCGCGTCGGTCCCGACCAGCCGATGCCTGCCGCCGCGCCAATTCCCGCGCCCGCCCCGTCCGCGCTGCCGGCCAAGATCCCGACCGAAGCCGAACTGCGGATGGCCGCGAGCCTCGCCATGCGGCCGAACGATGCCGCCGAAATCTCCGACATGTTCTTTGCCGCCAGCACGAAGGAGCGCGCGCAGATCCTGCACAATCTGCAGGAGACGCCGCTGAAGGCCGCGGCGCGGATCCCGGCCGCGCGCGCCGCGCGCGCGATCCATATCCTGGAGATGGCGGCGTTTGCCGAGGACCTCGATAACTTCACGCTTGAGCTCGGCGAGGCGCTGATCCTGCCGTGGCGGATCGCCGCCGACGTGGTCAACGATCCCGGCGGCGAGCCGCTCGCCTGCGCGATGCGATCGCTTGACGTGTCGAGCGCCGCATTCCAGCGGATCCTGATGTTCCTCAATCCGGAAGCCGGCTCCTCGGTCAATTATGTCTATCGGCTGTCGCGGCTCTACGATCGCCTGAGCGAGCGCTCGGCACTGGTGATGCTGGCGGCGTGGCGCGGCTCGACCATGGCAGTCGCGCGCGCCAGGTATCGCTCGTCGCTCTATGACGATGAGCGCCATCGCGTGCGCGCTGCATCGTCGCAGACGCGCCCCGCGTTGCAGCCCGGCAGCGCGCCCGCTGTCCGAAATCAGAAGTCTGGAAGTTAGCCCTTCGCCAGATCGAGGAAGTGCCGCCCGGCACGGTCCTCGGTCTCGACAATCCAGGCGTCGGGATCGAAGCGGAGCTCCTTGGTCAAGCGCTCCTCGACAGAGGGCTCGGCCACCGGCTGTGGTGCGGTCGGCACGAACAGCCGCTCGACCGGACGGCTGTCGTCATAGACCGTCTGCGGCGCGGGCGCATACAGCATCGCGTTGCCGTCCATCAGCGCCACCTTGACAAATACGGCACCGGCTTCCTCGGCGCCCTTCTTGCGGACTGCGCCGAACACGCCCTCGGTCTGGCAGCGGCGCAGATACGCCGCGACCCATATGCTGGTTTTCAATCGCATCCGCCGTCCTATAGGCCAGCGGCGCGGTCACGTCCAATTGTCACAGATGTCGTCACGCCGCGGCGGGTTGACCGAACCAATCGTCACCCATATCCTTGCATCCGCGGTGCAAGCCGCGCCCGGGTCCACGGGAAGGGTTGAACCCACTTGCACCAATTGAGCGGCCAACCAAGCCTTTGTGCAGCCGGTTTTGTGGACCATCGGCGATGATGCACGGAGGTTTCCATGGACCGATCGCCCGCGCGATTGAATCTCGAACATCTGAAGAAGCAGGCCAAGGAGCTCATTCGCCTTTACCGGCGGCAAGCGCCGGAGGCTTACGCGCGTTTCCGGCATGCGCTTCCGGCTGCGGCCGGGCGCAGCGATACTGAGATCGCTGCGCTCAATCTGCGGCTGCACGATGCGCAGTCCTGCGTGGCGCGCGATCTCGGCTTCGCCTCCTGGCCGGACCTGCGGCGCTATGTCGACGCACAATTGCCGCCCGGAAAAAGCAAGGCCGACCGCGTGCGGCGATGGCTGCAGTTGGTCTATGCCGCAGACGTCGCCGGCACCACCGACCGCGCCAATCCGCGCGTTGCGGCGCGGATGCTCACCGAGGATCCCGGCCTCATCGCCGATGATCCCTATCTCGGCTGCGCCATCGGCGACGAGGCGACGGTGCAACGCACCGCCAACGACGATCCAGCATGGGTCAATCGTCCCGGCGGTCCGTTCAAACTGCCGCCGCTGGTCGCGGTCACGCATTCCAGCCTGCTGCAGATTGCGGAATTTCAGGCACGGCTGCATCGCTGCGCACGCGTGCTGCTGCAGGCCGGCGCCGATCCCGACCAGCGCATCAGCAGCCGCTGGCCGCCCGGAACGCTCGACGCACCCGATGACAGCAATCCGCTGTCAGCGCTGTACGGCGCCGCCGGCCGCAACCACGATCTCGAACTGACCAGACTGTTGCTCGAAGCGGGCGCCAATCCGAACGACAATGAATCCCTCTACCACTCGCTCGAAGGCTCGGTGACGACAGGCCTGCTGCTCGAGCATGGCACGCGGATCGCCGGCACCAACGCGATGTATAAGGTGCTCGATGACGAGAACGTGGCGGCGCTCGACCTGCTGCTGCGGCACGGCGGCAATCCAAACGAACCCGCCGGCAACGCGCCGCTGACCGAATGCGGCTCGCCGCTGATGTGGGCGATCCGCCGGCGGCGGTCGCGGACCTGTATCGCGACACTGCTCGACGCCGGCGCCGATCCGCGCGTCACGACACCAGGCGGGCTCAGCGCCTACAGGTACGCATTGCAATTCGGACTGACCGAGGTCGCCGAGCTGCTGCGCGAGCGCACCGGCGACGAGACGCTTGCCGATGATGAGCGGTTCGTCGCGGCGTGCAGCAGCGGTGACGGGAGCGAGGCGCGGCGAATCCAGGCCGGTCGGCCCGATCTTCCGGGTTCACTTTCACCGCAGCAATTGCGGTTGCTTCCTGAGCTCGCCGCGGCAGGCGGCGACGATGCGGTGCGGCTGATGGTCGAACTCGGCTGGCCGATCACGGTGCGTGGCGGCGATTGGGATGCGTCGGCGCTCAATCACGCGGTGTTCCGCGGCAATGCCGGACTGACGCGTTTCCTGCTCGAGCACGGCGCGGAGTGGACCGAGCAGCACGGCTTCGGCGACAATGCGTCCGGCTCCTTGTCGTGGGCCTCCTGCAACGAGCCGGTCAGCGGCGGCGACTGGGTGGGCTGCGCGCAGGCCCTGCTCGATCACGGGATGCCGCGCGCCATTCCGGATCGCGACGATCCGGAATGGGTGCTGCTGGCCGGCCGCAGGAAGCTGTTCTCCGACGAGGTCAGGGACGTGCTGCTGGGCGAGACGACCTAACTCATCATGGCCGGGCTTGTCCCGGCCATCCACGTGTTAGCTTCAACAGTCTCAGAGACGTGGATGCCCGGGACAAGCCCGGGCATGACGAATACACATTCAATGCCGTCGTAGAGAGGCTACTCGATTGAATGCCCGATCATCGTGCCGAGCTCGCGCACCAGGCGATCGGACATCTGGCCGGTCACCGGCAGCTTGCGGGCGCGCTCGAACTTCGCAATCGCGTGCTGGGTATCGGCGCCGATCGTGCCGGTCGGCTTGAGCTGGCCGTAGCCATACTCCGTCAGCGTACGCTGGACCGCGGCGATGCGTTTGCCGGCCGGGCTCAGATGCTGTGTCGGAATCGACGCCGGCGGACGAATGACGCTGGACGGCGCGGCGGCCGGGGACGGTGCTGCGGCCGGCGGCGCAGTGGTCGATTTCAGCACCAGATTGGCCATCGGATCGACCGGCTTGGCCTCGGCCTTGGGTTCTGCCGGCTTGGCTTCGATGGACCTGGTCTCGGCCGGCTTGGTCTCCACCGGCTTCACGTCGACGGGCTCGGCCGATCGGGCAGCCGCCTCGGCCGGACGCGGGCGCGGTATCGGGCTGGTGGCCACGGCAACCGGGGCCGGCGGCGGCAGCGTCACCACCGAACCGCCGAACATCGGCGACGGATGACGGCCGGCCTGCAGGAACAGCGCATTGATCAGGATCGCAACAATGGCAGACGTCGCCAGCACGCCGGCAACCAGATCCTTCGGACTGTGCAGCAGCAGGCGCAGGACGAGGCCACGTTCCTCCTCGGCCGCGATGGCTACTGCCTTGGCGCCGCGGCGACGGCGCGGCGTTTCATCGTCATCCAAAGTCTGTCTAGGCACTCTTCTTCACCTGATGGGTTTGCTCTTGCAGTCCGGAACGCAGCGCGGGCTTCAGGGTCGAGACATTGCTGGACGGCTCGACGGCGGCCGGCGGGGTGAACGCCAGCGGCAGCGCGACCGACACCGTGGTGCCCTCGCCCACCTTGCTCTCCACATTGATTTCGCCGTGGTGCAGGCCGACCAGCCCCTTCACGATGGAAAGACCAAGACCGGTGCCCTCGTGGCGGCGCTGATAGGTCTTGCCGGCCTGGAAGAACGGATCGCCGATTCGCTTGAGATCATCGGCGGCGATGCCGACGCCGGTGTCCGAGACACGCAGCACCAGCCGCGATCCCTCGACGCCGGCCGACACCGTCACCTTGCCGCCGCGCTCGGTGAACTTGATGGCGTTGGAGACCAGATTGAGCACGATCTGCTTGAACGCGCGCGGATCGCCGTTCACGATCGGCAGATCATCGGGCACGCGCGTGACGAGGTCGACGCCGCTCTCGCGCGCCTTCAACGCCACCAGATTGCAGCAATTGAGCAGCGCCGGCCGCGGCGCAAACGGCTCCGGCGAAATCTCGAAATTACCCGACTCCATCTTCGACATGTCGAGAATGCCGTTGACGACGGACAGCAGATGCTGGCCGGAATCGTTGATCAGCTGCGCGTATTCCTTGCGGCGGGCCACGTCGAGGCCGAGCACGTCTTCCTGTGCGATCATCTCGGAGAAGCCGATGATGGCGTTGAGCGGGGTGCGCAGTTCGTGGCTCATGGTGGCCAGGAAGCGCGTCTTCGACGCATCGGCCTGCTCGGCCACATTGCGCGCCTGTTCGAGCGCCTGCTCCTGCACCTTGCGATCGGTCACGTCGCGGATCACGGCGACGACCTCGGCATCGGCGGCGGCCTGATCGAGCGGGCGGCAGCGCATCTCGGCCCAGATGAATTCGGCGGCGACCTCGCCCCGCGCGCCGTCACGGCGCACGCGGAACTCGACGCTGCGCGAGTCACCGCGCGCGGCGTCCGACAGCGCCGTGAGATAGGCCGGGCGATCGGCGACATGAACGCGGTCAAACAGGCCGTGGCCCAACAGCCGCGGTGCCGGCACGCCGAGCATGTTCTCGGCCGCGGGCGAAATGAAGCGCACCGCGCCGTTGCGGCTGTGCCGCGACAGCACGTCGCTCATGTTATGCGCGAGCAGCCGGTAGCGCTCTTCCTCGACATAGAGCAGCGCCACGCTGGTACGCGCCAGCGACTCCGCGCCGAAGGCGAGTCCGGCGGCGTAGAAGATCGCCGACACGACGCCGAACCCGACCAGCGTACTGTTCGAAGCAACCGCGGGATCGACGACCGGCAGCACATGATAATGGCCGAGCACGCTCAGCAGCGCCGCGCAGATCATCGCCAGCGCGAACGCAAACGCCACCACGCGCCGCGAGGCCGATAGCGCCGCCTCGATCGGGATCACGACGAGCCACACGGCGGCGAACGAGGCGATGCCGCCGGTCGTCGCCGCGATCATCATCACGAGACCGGCGAGCGCCAGCGACGACAGCACATGCGCGCCTTCATAGCGGCCGGTGCGCGACAGGAACCACGACAGCAGGATCGGCGCGATCAGCCAGGCGAATGCCGCGACCTCGATCGCCGTCGGCGCACCGCGCATCGCAAGAAAGGCGGGGAACGAGGCAAGCGCCGCCAGGCTGCCGAGCAGCCGCGGCGCCATGAAGGCACGATGGCGCGCACGCGTCAGCGCATCATATTGCGCCGACGGATGCAGCAGCGCATCCAGGCAATCGCGGATCAGACTCAAACTACTCACAGCACTCGCGCTTCGGCTCAATCGTCAACACAGACGCGCCGGAACGCCTCCTTCGTGATTGCAGGTCAACGTGTCAGAGCGAACTTAAGCGAACGCTAAGGCTGGGCGGCCTGCCGCCAAACACCGTGCATTGGAGTGGGTTTGACCCGCTATTCACCGGCCATTTGTCGGGGATGGTGAACGGCTGGTTTCCGGATGCGACATTCTATGGTTTCGAAATGGTGGACGCGGCGGATCCTACGCATCCGGCGCGCGTCGGCCGCCATCAATCGAAAATTTACGGCGAATCAATTCGGGCGAATTTTCCGCGATTTTTCGGCGGATTTACTTCAATGCAGATACTTCCGATTTATCGACCGATGCTAACCCTCAAGGCCAATAGCGGCATCGACCGCGCAAGAAGCAAGACAAGACAGACGACCGGGATCGCGCCATGTTCTTCCTGCTCCGTTTGGCATTCTGGCTCGGGCTTGTGCTCGTGCTGCTGCCGAGAGACAAAACACCCGAAGCGGACAAGACGCCGCCGATCAGCGCGTCGGATGCGGTGTCGGCCGCGACCGCGACGATCAACGACATGGGTCAGTTCTGCAAGCGCCAGCCGTCCGCCTGCGAGGTCGGCGGCCAGGCCGCGACCGCGATCGGCCAGCGCGCGACCGACGGGGCGCGCAAGCTCTACCAGATCATCACCGACAAGAAGCCGCCGGACCACACCGGCTCGATCGGCAAGGACGATACCGATTCAGCCACCGCGTTCCGCGACACGCTGACCGCGGACGACCAGTCGATCGAATTCCGCCTGCCGCCGACGCCGTAAGGGGAAACCAAAGCGCCGTTGCGCGAGGTGGGCACCGGTTCGCGTGAAGAAAACCCGTCAAAACAACCGGGAACCGGTTCCATTTTCATCGCTTTCGCGGCCCGCCTTCCTATATAAGCCGTCAAGGACAGGACGCAGGCCACGATGACGACGATCGACGAAATCAGGGACAATTTTGCGCTGCTGGACGAGTGGGACGACCGTTACCGCTATGTCATCGAGCTCGGCCGCACGCTCGAACCGTTGTCGGAGGCGGAGCACTCGGCCGAGAACAAGGTGCAGGGCTGCGTCAGCCAGGTCTGGCTGTCGAAGCGGATCGAGCGCGGTGCCAACGGCGAACCGCGCCTGATCTATATCGGCGATAGCGACGCCCACATCGTGCGCGGCCTGGTCGCGATCGTGCTGACGCTGTTTTCCGGGCACACGCCCAAGGACATCCTCGGCACCGACGCGCTCGCACTGTTCGATGAATTCGGCTTCCGCGACCATCTGACGCCGCAGCGCTCCAACGGCCTGCGCTCGATGGTCGACCGCATCCGCAACGATGCGCGCGAGGCGCTGGCGTCCGCCGCGTAATCTTCTATTTCCGCTTCCGCGCCTGCTGGCCGAGGCCCATCTTCTTGGCGAGCTGCGAGCGCGCCACCGCATAGTTCGGCGCCACCATCGGATAGTCGGCCGGCAGCCCCCATTTGTCGCGATACTGTTCCGGGGTCATGTTGTACTGGGTGCGCAGATGGCGCTTCAGCGACTTGAAGCGTTTGCCGTCCTCGAGGCACACCAGATACTCGGGCGTGATCGACTTCTTCATCGACACCGCGGGCTTGGCCGGCTCGCTCGGCGTGTCGCTGCGTCCGCTCGACACCCGCAGCAAGGCGGAGTGGACCTGGCTGATCAGGTTCGGAATGTCCGAGGCCGGCGTCGGATTGTTGCTGAGATAGGCCGAAACGATGTTGGCGGTCAGCTCGACCGGCGTTTTGCCTGACGTATCGGACATGGCTCAATCTTCCCCGTGCTATCGACAGCCCGGCGCCCACCGGACAGTATCCATGCGCAGCAATACATTAATGGAATCGCGTACTACTTTGCGAATATGCACGAATTACAGCAAATCTGACAACAACGGCCGCGTTTCCGGCTTCGGGCCGGCCGCGCGCAAGTATTGACGCCGAACTTAGGGTCGCTGCTCCAGATGCGATCTGAGCTCGTCGATCGAGGCAAATCGCATCATGCCCTCGGGCATCTGCGCCTCGATCGATCCGTCCGAATAGAGCGAATAGGCCATGCCGTCGACGACGCCGGATTTGAGCACGGTCACCGGCGGCTGCTCCTGGGGCGGCGGCGGATGGCCCGATGACGGCGAGGCGGCGGCCGACTGGGCCTCGCCGAAGGTCGATGGCGTCCGGGGACCGCGTCGGGGGACGACGTCAACCGACCGTGGCCGGTCGGCCTTCGGCCAGGCATCGTCGAAGGTTGCCGGCGCCGGTTCGGCCGAACCGCCCGGATTCGGGCGCAGTTCCGGCGACAACAGATCGGGCGTGAGCGGCTCGGCGGCACGCGACTGGCTCCGTTCGCGCTCCTTGCGCGAGGATGAGAACAGCAGATTGCGCCGCTTGGGCGGTGCCGCGCCATCCGCGGGCGCGGCCGCCGGTGCGGACGGCGGCACCTCGCCTGATGCGCCGCGCGAGGCGATTTCATCGTGCCAGGGCGGCGGCGCCGTCGGCGCGGATGGCGGGGACGCTGGAGCCAGCGGCGGAGGCGCCGACACCTTCGGCTCAGGCGGCGGGAACACCGGATCGTCGGGAGTGCCGCGCGGGGAAGTTGCAGACGACGACCCGGACCGCAGACCCACGGCAACGACAGCATCGAGCCGGTCGCCCATGGCCTGGAGTTCGCGAAGGATGGCGGCAAGGGCCACAACAATCACGCCGGTACATGCGCCGGTCACGCCTGTTGCGATCAACGTGCCGCCGACGCTGAATTCCTTGTTTGGAATTCCGAGGCCGATCGCCGCCAAGCCCGCCACGACCAGGCCCGCGCCGACGACCAACAGACCAACCTTCATAGAACTAACCCCCGGGAGACCCGACCGAAAATCGGCGCGGGCCACCAACGCCACGATACCGTCATATTGCTCACACCGCCAACCGCCAATTGTAGACAGAGTTCCCTAAAATCCCACTTAACCGGGCGCGATGCGCTGCTTCATCGCGGCCGCAGCGGCTGTCCGGCAGCCAGCTCCCGTAGATCTACTGGCTACGAATTGCTGCCAATTTATTGCAACGCATCTGGGAAATTACGCCACAATTACCAATTACTTGGAAACGGAACTGCGCTATGGATGCCGGGGAATGAGGCCCTAAAGCGCCAATCTGGGCCACAGGCACGCCGGTATCACTAGCTATGTCATCGATTACGACGTCTGCCCTCGAGGCGCCTGCGCGGCGCTCGGTGGAGAAGACCTGCGACGATCTCGCTGTCCTCGTCCTCGGCGTGGTCGCCGTGGTCGCCGGCTTGACGTTCCGCGATTACGGTCTGGGCTGGGACGATTACACCCACGCTGAATATGCCGACCTCCTGCTGCGCATGTACGGGTCCGGGTTCAAGGACACCGGCGCGCTCTCGTTTGCCAATTTGTATATGTACGGCGGCGGCTTCGACATGGCCGCGGCCCTGCTGCACAAGATCATTCCGCTCGAACTGTTCGAGACGCGCCGCCTGCTCGGCGCGATCGTCGGCGTTATCGGCCTTGCGGTAACCTGGCGCCTGGCGCGCCGCGTCGGCGGCCCGCTGGCGGGACTGGCGGCGCTGCTGCTGCTGGCGCTGTGCCCGACCTTCTACGGCCACATGTTCATGAATCCGAAGGATGCGCCGTTCGCCGTGGCGATGGTGGTCCTGATCATGGGCCTGGTCCGCCTGATCGAGGAATATCCGGCGCCCTCGCCGCGCACCATCCTGATCGTCGGCCTGGGGGCCGGCCTGTCGATCGGCTGCCGCGTGCTTGGCGGGCTCGCATTGATCTACGCCGTGGTCGGCTTCGTCCCGCTCCTGATCGAGGAGTTCCGCAAGCAGGGCCCGCGCGAGGCGACCCACCGCTTTGCCCATGTCGTCTATGTGCTGCTGCCGGGACTTGTGCTGGGCTATCTCGTGATGGGCCTGATCTGGCCGTGGTCGATCATGGAGCCCGGACATCCGCTCGAAGCGGTGACCTATTTCTCGCACTTCTTCGAGAAACCGTGGAAGGAGATGTTCGACGGCGCGCTGGTGTCGGTGCCGGACATGCCGTGGTCCTACCTACCCACTCTGTTCGCGCTGCAGCTTCCCGAAGTGCTGCTGGTGCTGCTGGCCGCCGCCGTCGTCATCACCTTGATGTCGCTGTCGCGCTACGACGTCACCGCAAAGCGCAAGTCGATCATGCTGATGCTGACGCTGGCGGCGACGCTGCCGCTGGTCATCGCGATGGTGAAGCGGCCGGCGCTCTATAACGGCATTCGTCACTTCATCTTCGTCATTCCGCCGATGACGGTGCTGGCCGGCGTCGCATTCGCGCGCGGCATGGACTGGATCGGCGAGAACCGCCGCGCCTGGCAGCCCGCGGCGCTCGCCGTGTTCGCGTTCGGCCTCCTGCTGCCGCTCAGCGAAATGATCCGCCTGCATCCGTATCAGTACACGCACTTCAACCACATCGCCGGCACGGTGCGGACCGCGGACAACTTCTTCATGCTGGACTATTGGGGCCTGGCGCTGAAGCAGGCATCCGACGGGCTGCGCGAGCAACTGGCGGAGCGGCAGGAAGTGCCGCCGCAGAACCGCAAGTGGAAGGTCGCGGTGTGCGGACCGCAGCGCCCCGCGCAAGTCGCGCTCGGCCCCGACTTCACGATCGGCTGGGACAGCAATGCTGCCGATTTCGCGATGACGCTCGGCGAATTCTACTGCAAGGGCCTGGCCGCGCCGGTCATGGTCGAGATCAAGCGCGACGACGTCGTGTTCGCCCGCGTCTACGATATCCGCGGTCGCAGCATCTCGAGCCTGCTGGCGATCCCGGCGCCGTAACGCATCACGCTGCCCACTGACGATCTCGGTTCGGATCGTGGGCCGCATGCCGACATGACTGTCACGCCGTTACCCTGCCTTGCTGCGGTCCGGCGGCGGCGCTACGCTTGGACCAAGCAATAACGTCATCAATGGAGCAATCGGCCATGTCGCCAGCAGAAGCGCGCCTGAAGGAAGTGCCGTCGGATATGAGTGCGGCGGAATGGGAGCAGCGGATCAATCTCGCCGCCTGCTACCGGCTGGTCGCGCTCTATGGCTGGGACGATCTGGTCGATACCCACATCTCCGCGCGCGTCCCCGGACCCGAGCACCACTTCCTGATCAACCCCTACGGGCTGATGTTCGACGAAATCACCGCATCGAGCCTCGTCAAGGTCGACCTCGACGGCAACCAGCTCTCGAAGAGCGACTACAGCATCAACCCGGCCGGCTTCACCATCCATTCGGCGATCCACGAGGTGCGCGAGGACGCCGGCTGCGTGCTCCATCTGCACACCGTCGACGGCACCGCGGTGTCGAGCGGCCCCGAGGGCCTGCTACCGCTGAACCAGACCGCGCAGCTCGTCACCCACGACCTCGCCTACCACGACTATGAGGGCATCGCTCTTGATCATGATGAGCGCCCGCGCCTGCAGCGCGATCTCGGCAGCAAGAACCACATGCTGCTGCGCAATCACGGCACCCTGACGGTCGGCCGCTCGGTCGCGTCCGCGTTCGAGCGGATGTACCATCTGGAGCGTGCCTGCTCGATGCAGGTAGCGACCCGCGCGCTCGGACCGATCGCCTATCCGGTCGACCCGCACGCGATCGACAAGAACACCGAGCTGCTCTCCAACCCGGATCGCGCCGAGCTGCGCTCGACCCAGCTGGTCTGGCCGCCACTGCTGCGCAAGCTCGACCGGGTCAATCCCGGCTATCGTGATTGAAATTTCACAATCTTCGGCTAGGCTAACGGCCAACACCCTCTGCACTATCGGAATCAAAACGCCGCCCAATTCCGGGCGGCGTTTTTACGTTCGGGGGCGTGGCGGAGACCCGTAGGATCGGTAGAGCGCAGCGAAACCCATCACGCCTCAGCATCAAGACCGCTCACCGAACGCCCCATCCGCTCTCTCCCCATCGCCAGCCCAATCCTCTGGGTAGACTCCGAGCTTGACCATGCGATGAAACGACGAATACGGCAGTCCTTCACCCGCTTCACGAGGCCGTGCTTGAGCGGATTGATGTGCACGTAGTCGATGTGACGAGAGAGGTCATCTTCATCCCGGATCGTGTGCTCCCAGTATCGTCGCTGCCAGATGCCGCGTTCCGATCTGGCCGCTCGGCTACCCGAAATGAGTTCGCCGGCCGGGAAGCTTCGTGAAAATGCCGACTTGATCTGCCGCCAGCGCGTCGCAAAGTCAGCATCACCTTCCGGCAAGCTCCAAACTGCATGGAGGTGATCGGGCAGAATGACAATCGCCTCGGTCGTGAAAGGATGCCGTTCGCGCGTTTCACGGAAGGCGGCGCGCAGTTGATCGATGTGGTCTGTCAGCAGTCGCAGGCGCCGGTCCTCTAGATTGACCGTGAAGAAGAAACTGCCTCCAGCAATGAAATTGCGGCGATAGGTGACCATGACTGATCGCAATGAAGAAGCGATGGGTTTCGCTTCGCTCTACCCATCCTACATCCGAATCAAAACGCCGCCCAATTCCGGGCGGCGTTTTTGCGTGCAGTGCGCCTTGCGCTATTTGGCGTCGGCGAATGCCGCCAGGATCCGCGCCCAGGAGCGGATGCCCTTGTGGTAGCTCTTGAGGTCGTACTTCTCGTTCGGCGAATGGATGTTGTCGTCGTCGAGTCCGAAGCCGATCAGCACGCTGTCGAGACCGAGCGTGTGCTTGAAATCGGCGACGATCGGGATCGAGGCGCCGGAGCCGATCAAGAGCGCCTCCTTGCCCCATTCGTCGGTCAGCGCGCGGCGCGCGGCCGCCAGCGGCTTCATGTTCCAGTCGAGCGCGATCGCCGGCGCGCTGGAATGGTCGGTGAACTCGGCCTTGCAGTCGGCCGGCAGGCGCGCCTTCACATAGTCGCGGAACGCTCTTCGGATCTTCTCGGGATCCTGGCCCTCGACCAGGCGGAACGAGACCTTCGCTGATGCCTCGGCCGCGATCACCGTCTTGGAGCCCTCGCCGGTATAGCCGCCGACAATGCCGTTGATGTCGCAGGTCGGGCGCGAGGAGACCTGCTCGATCAAGAGCCGGTCCTTTTCGCCGGCGGGCACCGAGAGGCCGATCGGCTTGAGGAAGCTCTCCGGCGTCAGATTGAGCTGCTTCCACTGGGCCAGAATATCCGGCGGCAAATCCTTCACGCCGTCATAGAAACCGGGGATGGTGATGTGGCCGTTCTCGTCATGCAGGCCGCCGAGGATCCGCGTCAGCACGCGGATCGGGTTCTGCGCGCCGCCGCCGAACACGCCGGAATGCAGGTCGCGATTGGCGGCCTTGATCTTGACCTCGTCATAGACCAGGCCGCGCAGCGACGTGGTGATCGCCGGCGTATTCGGGTCCCACATGCCGGTGTCGCAGACCAGCGCGAAGTCGGCCTTGAGGTCGTCCTTGTTCGCCTCGAGGAACGGCACAAAATTCTTCGAGCCGATTTCCTCCTCACCTTCGATGACGATGGTGATGTCGACCGGCAGCGATCCCGTCACCGTCTTCCAGGCACGGCACGCCTCGACGAAGGTCATCAACTGTCCCTTGTCGTCCTCGGCGCCGCGCGCGACGATGATCTTGCGCCCATCGGCATGGTCGGTCACGACAGGCTCGAACGGCGGTCGGTGCCAGAGATTCAAGGGATCGACCGGCTGCACGTCGTAGTGACCGTAGAACAGCACATGCGGGCGTCCGTCGGTCGAACCGTTCAGCTTGCCGACCACGGCCGGATGGCCGGCGGTCGGCCGCACTTCGGTCTTGAAGCCGAGGGTTGCGATATCCTTGGCGAGATGATCGGCAGCCGCATTGCAGTCATCAGCGAAGGCCGGATCGGCCGAGATCGATTTGATCCGCAGCAGCGTGAACAGCCGCTCGAGACTGTTGTCGAAATCGGCGTCGATGCGGTCGAGGACGGGCTGCAGCTTGGCGTTGGACATCGCGGATATCCCTTTTGTTGAACGTTGCGCCAGGTTGTAGCGCGCCGGCCGCGGGAGGCAAAGCCGGTCTCCCGCTTCAGCCGGCCGGCGCAATGCTATCTGCGCAGCAATCCACCGAGAGCGCCGCGCACCAGCGCCCGGCCGATCGAGCCGCCAACCGAACCGCCGACCGATTTGCCGAGATCGGCGACCACGCCACCGATCACCTTGTCGGTCACCGAGCGCGTGACGCTGCGCGCAATCACCTGTCCGGTCGACATGCGGCCGCGCTTGACGTTGGTGCCGAAGATCGTGGACGCGATCGAACCGATCTGGCCGAGGATGCCGCCACCCTCGCCGCCGGCGCTGCCGTCCGCCGGCGCCGCCGTCCCGGCGAGCCGCTTCTGAATGATCTCGTAGGCGGATTCGGCATCGACCGCGGTGTCGTATTTGCCCTTCACCGGGCTCGCATCCATGATCGCCTTGCGCTCCTCCGGCGTGATCGGCCCGATCCGCGCCGACGGCGGGCGCACCATGACGCGCTCGACCATCGACGGCGTGCCGCCGCCCTCGAGGAACGACACCAGCGCCTCGCCCTTGCCGAGCTCCATGATCACCCGTGCGGTGTCGAGCTTCGGATTGGGCCGGAAGGTCTGAGCGGCCGCGGCAACCGCCTTCTGGTCGCGCGGCGTGAAGGCGCGCAGCGCGTGCTGCACGCGGTTGCCGAGCTGCGCCAGCACCTTGTCCGGCACGTCGATCGGATTCTGCGTGACGAAATAGACACCGACGCCCTTGGAGCGGATCAGCCGTACCACCTGCTCGATCTTGTCCATCAGCGCCTTCGGCGCGTCGGTGAACAACAGATGCGCCTCGTCGAAGAAGAACACCAGCTTCGGCTTCGGCAGGTCGCCGGCCTCCGGCAATTCCTCGAACAATTCCGAAAGCATCCAGAGCAGGAACGTGGCGTAAAGCCGCGGGCTCTGCATCAGCTTGTCGGCAACCAGGATATTGACCATGCCGCGGCCGTCGCGGTCGGTGCGCATGAAATCCTTCAGCGTCAGCGCCGGCTCGCCGAAGAACTTGGCGCCGCCCTGGTTCTCGAGCACCAGGAGCTGACGCTGGATCGTTCCGACTGTCGCCTTGGACACATTGCCGTAGCTCTGTGCCGCTTTGCGGATCGGTGCCAGCGGATCCTCCTCGTCGTCGGCAGCCTTCTTGCTGCCGTCGGGGGCGATCGCATCCAGCAGCGCCCGCAGATCCTTCATGTCGATCAGCGTGAGGCCGTTCTCGTCTGCGACACGGAAGGCAACATTGAGCACGCCCTCCTGCACGTCGTTCAGATCGAGCATCCGCGAGAGCAACAGCGGTCCCATCTCGGTGACGGTGGCGCGCACCGGATGGCCCTGCTCGCCGAACACGTCCCAGAACACGGTCGAGAACTGATCCGGCTGGAAGGTCAGGCCCATCTCCTTGGCGCGCTTCAGGATAAAGTCCTTGGCCTCGCCGACTTCGGAGATACCGGAAAGATCGCCCTTGATATCGGCTGCGAAGACCGGAACGCCGGCGCGCGCAAATCCTTCGGCCATGACCTGTAGCGTGACGGTCTTGCCGGTTCCCGTCGCACCGGTCACAAGGCCGTGGCGGTTGGCCAGCGCAAGCGTCAGCCAGGCTGTTTCCTCGCCCTTGCCGATAAAGATTTTCTCATCGGTGTCGGCCAACTTGGTGTCGGACGTCGCCATCGCTTCGCCTCTTAACGCGATTTTAAATCGGCTCGATCCATTCGAACCGATGACATCATATTGCATCTTGCAGGTCGATTGAAACCATCGGCGCGCACTGATGTATATTGTCGCTCCAGCAGTTCCTCATACTTTATTCCCGGCCAAGTGACGAAAGGCATTGCGCATTGCGACAAGATGGTGTGAATCCGCCGCTCACTCTTGCAGAGGTGCAACACTTCCGACGCGATCGAAAAAGAAAACGAACTGAAATGCGCGGATCGCTTGTATTTCGTGACACAGGCGCTCAAGATAAATCTTCAAGAATGATCCGGCAAAAACCGGTTGAGGCGGGGCAATATGGACGAATTGGTTGGGCAGCTGGCCGCGAAGGCCGGCATCGACGGTGCTGTCGCTGAAAAAACCATCGGCATCGTTCTGGGTTTCCTCCGTAACGAGGGACCTTCCGACAAAGTCCAGGCTCTGATCGACCAAATCCCCGGCGCCGAAGCGGCAATCGCCGCCTCCAACAACAGCGGTGGTCTATCGCGGTTGATGGGTGGCGGTCTGATGGCTGTCGGCACCCGGCTGATGGCGCTTGGATTGAGCATGAGTGAGATTCAGAACGTCGCGCGTGAACTTTTCAGGTTCGGCCGCGACAAAATCGGAGCGGATCAAATGGGCGAGATCATCTCGGGGACGCCGGGCCTCAGCCAGTTTGCCTGAAGCATTTTTCCCAAACGCCATTGCACGTGCGCTCCCTTCTACCTGCATACGAGTATCATGACATACCCCCTCTCCGAGATCGAAGGCCTGTCCGCCTATTGCGCCACCAAACTGAAATCGCAGGGTATCCGCACGACCGACGCACTGCTTGAAGCCGCCCGCACCGTCAAGGGACGCAAGGCGCTCGCCGCCAAGACCGGGATCAGCGAACAACAATTGCTCGAATGGGCCAACATCTCCGACTACATGCGGATTCCCGGCATGGGCAAGGCGAAGGTCGGCCTGGTCCGCGCCGCCGGCGTCACCACCGTGCGCGAGCTCGCGCACCGCAATCCGTCGCGGCTCGCGCAGAGCATGAAGGACGCCAATGTGCGGCGTAAGCTCGTCCGCGTGATGCCGTCGGAGAAGTCGGTCGAGCTGCTGATCGAAGAGGCACGCAAGCTGCCTCCCAAAATCACCTATTAGCCTGTCTTAACGGCATTCGGCCGCCGGCCGCGTCACCCGTCACCGCCACACCTTGACTTGCCGCTGCGGTCAGCGCAAAGCCACCGCATGATGGCGAGCAAGCCCATAGCATCGACGGTGACCGGCCCGGCCGTATCGGCGGTGCTGCCGGCGCTGTTGTCGCGGCCCTATCCGGCCGTGATGGGCATCCTGAACGTGACGCCGGACTCGTTCTCCGACGGCGGCCAGTTCACCGCACCCGAAGAGGCGCTGGCGCAGGCCCGCAAGCTGGTCACTGACGGCGCCGATATCATCGACATCGGCGCGGAATCCACCCGCCCCTACGGCTCGCAGCCGGTCACCGCCGAAGCCGAGATCGCGCGGCTGAAGCCGGTGCTGGCCGACGTGATCGCACTTGGCGTGCCGGTCTCGATCGACAGCATGAAATCGGAGGTCGTGGCCTGGGCGCTCGACCAGGGCGCTGTCATCGCCAATGACGTCTGGGGCCTGCAGCGCGATGCCGACATGGCACCGCTCGTCGCCGCACGCGGCGTGCCCGTGATCATCATGCACAATCGCGAGCAGGCCGATCCGGCGATCGACATCATGCAGGACATCGCCGCCTTCTTCACCCGCTCGCTCGCGATCGCCGCGAGCGCCGGCATTTCGCCCGACCGGATCGTGCTCGATCCCGGCATCGGCTTCGGCAAGACCCCGGAGCAGAGCATGATCGCGCTGGCGCGGCTCTCCGAGCTCGACGCGTTCCGCCTGCCGCTGCTGGTCGGCGCCTCGCGCAAGCGCTTCATCAGCACGGTCGTGCCGTCGGAGCCGCAACAGCGGATCGGCGGTTCGATCGCCGCGCATCTGATCGCCGCGCAGAATGGCGCCCGTATCATCCGCGCGCATGACGTCGCCGAGACCGTTCAGGCGCTGCGCGTGGCCGCGGCAATCGAGGGACAGCAATGACCGACACGATCTTCATCACCGGGATCGTCATCCATGCCCGTCATGGCGTGATGGAACATGAGACCGAAGTCGGGCAGCGCTTCGTCATCGATCTCGAGCTCTATACCGACCTCTCGGAATCCTCGCGCACCGACCGCCTCTCCGACACGGTCTCCTATTCCAACGTGGTGGCGACCGCGACATCGGCATTCAAGAACACCAACTACAAGCTGCTGGAGCGCGCCGCCGGCGCGGTGGCCGAGGACATCCTGGCGAGCTTCCCGCGCATCCGGGCGGTCAAGGTCACGGTGCACAAGCCGCATGCGCCGATCGCCGCGATCTTCGACGACGTCGGCGTGGTGCTGACCCGCTCGCGCCATCAACCGCCCCAGGGTTGAACGCAGATGGCTGACGTCCTGATCGCCCTTGGCGGCAATGTCGGCGACGTCCGCATCACGTTTCGCAAGGCGATCGCCAATATCTGCGGCATGACCCAGGCCGCGCTCGTCGCGCGCTCGTCGGATTATTCGACGCCGCCCTGGGGCGAGCAGCAGCAGGACAGCTTCATCAACGCCTGCATCGAGATCGAGACCAGTCTCGATCCGCATGCGCTGCTGTTCACGCTGCACAAGATCGAAGCCAAATTCGGCCGCGACCGCGCCAATGAGCGGCGCTGGGGGCCGCGCACGCTCGACCTCGACCTGATCGCCTATGACGACGTCACACTGAACAAGCCGGAACTGACGCTGCCGCACCCGCGCCTGTTCGAACGCGCCTTCGTGCTGGTGCCGCTCGCCGAGATCGTTCCCGACCGCGTCATCGCCGGGCGCCGCGTCGCCGATGCGCTAGCCAAGGTCTCCGCCGACGGTATTTTCCGTCTAGCGGACCTCGATTAAAGCCAAACCACCGCAAACAACCGTTTGGCTTGGCCGCCCGCCCGTGGCAATTTCCGGCCAAATCAAGGGGCTCCTCGCGGGGCCGGTGAAGGACGATTTGGGCGGATGACGACCTCGACTGACGATTTGGCTCTGGCTTCGGATTTTCGACCTGCGACCTATGACGACTGGCGCAAGCTGGTCGACGGCGTGCTGAAAGGCGCCCCGTTCGAGAAGCTGGTCGGCAAGACCTATGACGGCCTGAAGATCGATCCGATCTACCGCCGCGCCACCAACTCAAGCCCGCTTGCCGGCCGCGCCGCGGCTGCGCCCTGGCAGATCCTGCAGCGGGTCGATCACCCCGATGCCGCACAGGCCAATGCGCAAGCGCTGCAGGATCTCGAGAACGGCGCGACCGGCCTCGAATTCGAGTTCGCCGGCGGTCCCGGTGCGCGCGGCTTCGGCCTTGCCGATGCCAGCAAGAAGACGCTGGCGCGCGCCTGCGGCGGCGTCCATCTCGATGCCGGCATCATGATCGCGCTCAACCCGGTGATCGGACGCGAGAACGCCGGCGAGACCTTTGCCGACATGGTCGAGGCCCGCAAGCTCGACCCGGCCAAGCTCGACCTGCATTTCAATTACCAGGCGCTCAGCACCATGGCCGTGCGCGGTGCTGCGGCCATCGCCTGGCCCAACTACGAAAAGTCGTTCGGCCAGGTCGTCAATGGCCTGATCAAGCGCGGCTTCAAGGGGCCGTTCGTGCTGGCCGACGGCCGGCCGGTCCATGATGCCGGCGGCTCCGAGGTGCAGGAACTCGGTTTCACGCTCGCGCTGGGCCTCGCCTATCTGCGCATGCTGGAAGGCGCCGGCATCGATCTCGATGCGGCGCGTGCGGGCATCTCGTTCCGCCTCAGCGCCGATGCCGACCAGTTCCTGACCATGGCGAAATTCCGCGCGTTGCGGCTGCTCTGGGCACGGGTCGAGCAGGCCTGCGGCCTCGCGCCGAAGCCGATCTTCGTCAACGCGCAGACCGCCTGGCGCATGCTGACCCAGCGCGATCCCAATGTGAACATGCTGCGCGCGACGATCGCAACCTTTGCGGCCGGGCTCGGTGGCGCCAATGCGATCACGGTGCTGCCACACACGCTGGCGCTCGGCCTGCCTGATGACTTCGCCCGGCGCGTGGCGCGCAACACCCAACTCGTGCTGCTCGATGAGTCCAACCTGGCAAAGGTCTCCGATCCCGCGGCCGGCGCCGGCGGCATCGAGACGCTGACCTCGCAGCTCTGCGAGGCGGCATGGACGCTGTTCCAGGAGATCGAGAAGGCCGGCGGCATCTTCGCCGCACTCGAGCAAGGCCTGCTGCAAAACAAGGTTGCGGCAACGCGATTGCTGCGCGAGACCAATGTGGCGAAGCGCCGCGACGTGCTGACCGGCGCCAGCGAATTTCCGGATCTGCGCGAGGCCGCCCCCGCGGTGCTGGATGTGAAACCATCAGCGCCGGCGTCCCCCGCCGACGCCAAGGTGAAGTTCGATGCCCTCGCACCGATGCGGCTCGCCGAGCCGTTCGAGGCGCTGCGCGACAAGTCGGATGCCGCGCTCAGGGCGCATGGCGCACGGCCGAAGATCTTCCTGGCCAATCTCGGCACCGCGGCGGACTTCACCGCTCGCGCGACCTTTGCCAAGAGCTTCTTCGAAACCGGCGGGATCGAGGCCATCGACAGCGAGGGCTTTGCCGACGCGGCGGCGCTGGCCGCAGCCTTCAAGGCCTCCGGCGCCACGATGGCGTGCATTTGTTCCTCGGATAAGGTCTATGCCGTCAGCGCCGCTGAGGTCGCCAGGGCCCTTCACGGCGCCGGAGCAAGGCATATCTATCTGGCAGGGCGGCCCGCCGACCAGGAATCGGCGCTGCGGGCGGCCGGCATCGGCGAGTTCGTCTTCGCCGGCGGTGATGCGCTGGCAACATTGCGCGAGGCCTATCGGCGGATGGAGCAGACATGAGCGCAGAGGCACCATCGACACCCATTCTGACCGGCGGCTGCCAGTGCGGCGCCGTCCGATTTGCCGTCTCGGCGGCACCGACCCGGATCAGCATCTGCCACTGCCGGATGTGCCAGAAGGCGTCCGGCGCGCCATTTGCCTCCTTCGCCGACATCGATCGCAACGACTTCAAATGGACCCGCGGCAAGCCCGCCGCGTTCAGGTCCTCCTCGATCGCCGAGCGCGACTTCTGCGCGGCCTGCGGAACGCCCCTGAGCTTCCGCCGTATCGACGGGCCGCGGATCGAGATCATGACGGGCTCATTCGACCGGCCCGACCGGGTGATACCGACGCAGCAATTCGGGACCGAGTCCCGCCACGGCTGGGTGGTCGGCATTGCCAACCTGCCGAGCCAGACCACGATGCAGAATTACGGACCGGACAAGATGGCGACGATCGTCAGCCATCAGCATCCGGATCATGATTGAGTTAGAAGCTACAGCGATTGATCGAACGCAATCGCCAGTTTGAGGAAGCCCAGGAATGACCCGCATTCCCAATTTCGCCGATGTCGCCTTCCAGCCCGTTGCCACCACGGCCCCGGCTGCGAGCGCCGAGCCGTGGCTGACGCCCGAGGGCATCCCGGTCAAATCCGTCTACGGCGAGGCCGATCTCGAAGGCATCGACTTCCTCGAGACCTGGCCGGGCATCGCCCCCTATCTGCGCGGCCCCTACCCGACCATGTATGTCAACCAGCCCTGGACGATCCGGCAATATGCCGGCTTCTCCACGGCGGAGGACTCCAACGCATTCTATCGCCGCAACCTCGCCGCTGGGCAGAAGGGCCTGTCGGTCGCATTCGACCTCGCCACCCACCGCGGCTACGACTCGGATCATCCGCGCGTCTCCGGCGACGTCGGCATGGCCGGCGTCGCGATCGATTCCATCTACGACATGCGCACGCTGTTCGCCGGCATCCCGCTCGACCAGATGAGCGTGTCGATGACCATGAACGGCGCGGTGCTGCCGATCCTCGCGCTGTTCGTCGCCGCCGCCGAGGAACAGGGCGTGCCGCCGGAGAAACTGTCGGGCACCATTCAGAACGACATTCTGAAAGAATTCATGGTGCGCAACACCTATATCTATCCGCCCGCGCCCTCGATGCGGATCATCTCCGACATCTTCGCCTATACCTCGCAGCGGATGCCGAAATACAACTCCATTTCCATTTCCGGCTACCACATGCAGGAAGCCGGCGCGACGCAGGACCTCGAGCTCGCCTATACGCTCGCCGACGGCGTCGAATATCTGCGCGCCGGACTTGCCGCGGGCCTCGACGTCGATCGTTTTGCCCCCCGCCTTTCCTTCTTCTGGGCGATCGGCATGAACTTCTTCATGGAAGTCGCCAAGATGCGCGCCGCGCGGCTGCTCTGGGCCAAGCTGCTCAAGCAGTTCAACCCGAAGGATCCGCGCTCGCTGTCGCTGCGCACGCATTGCCAGACCTCTGGCTGGTCGCTGACCGCGCAGGACGTGTTCAACAACGTGATGCGCACCACGATCGAGGCGATGGCGGCAACGCAAGGCCACACCCAGTCGCTGCACACCAACGCGCTCGACGAGGCCCTGGCGCTGCCGACTGATTTCTCCGCGCGCATCGCCCGCAACACCCAGCTGTTCCTGCAGCAGGAGAGCGGCACCAACCGCATCATCGATCCCTGGGGCGGCTCCTATTATGTCGAGCGGCTGACCCGCGATCTCGCGCAGAAGGCCTGGGGTCACATCCAGGAGGTCGAGGCGCTCGGCGGCATGGCCAAGGCGATCGAGGCGGGCGTGCCGAAGCTCAGAATCGAGGAAGCCTCCGCCAAGACCCAGGCGCGGATCGATGCCGGCCGCCAGGCGGTGATCGGCGTCAACAAGTTCAAGCCCGAGAACGAGAAGGCGATCGACGTGCTGAAGGTGGAGAACTCCACCGTGCGGCGGCTGCAGATCGACAAGCTGGCGCGGCTCAAGACGGAGCGCAACCAGAAGGACGTCGATGCGGCGCTCGCCGCGCTCACGCGCTCGGCGGGCGAAGGCAACGGCAATCTGCTGGCGCTTGCCATCGACGCCGCGCGCGCCAAGGCCACCGTCGGCGAGATTTCAGACGCGATGGAAAAGGTGTTCGGCCGCCACCGCGCCGAGATCAAGTCCATCACCGGCGTCTACAAGCGAGAGGCAGCGGCGATGTCCAACAAGGTCGAAAAGGTGCAGGCGCTGATCGATGCGTTCGAGGAGGCCGAAGGCCGCCGCCCGCGCATCCTGGTGGCAAAAATCGGCCAGGACGGCCATGACCGCGGCCAGAAGGTGATCGCATCCGCCTTCGCCGATGTCGGCTTCGACGTCGATATCGGGCCGCTGTTCGCAACCGCCGATGAAGCCGCCCGCCAGGCGGTCGAGAACGACGTCCACATTCTCGGCGTCTCCTCGCTCGCCGCAGCCCATCTCACCGCGGTGCCGGAACTGAAGGCCGCGTTGAAGAAGCACGGCCGCGAGGACATCATGATCATCATCGGCGGCGTGGTGCCGCCGCAGGACTACGACGCGCTGTATGCGGCCGGCGCCGAGGCGATCTTCCCGCCGGGCACCGTGATCTCGGATGCCGCCGAGGAGCTGATCCAAAAGCTCAACGCCCGGCTCGGCCACAGCGAGGCGGCGGAGTAGATGATAGATTAGTGGGATTGCAAGGTCCCAAACCATGACACGCGAAGAGATCGTGGCAGCGATACGAGAGAATGCCGATGCCATCAAGGCGGAAGGTGTGTCGAAGCTCGCGATCTTTGGATCGCGCGTGCGCGGCGACTATCGGCCCGACAGTGACGTCGATGTGCTGGTTGAAGTCGAGCCGGACGCCTCGTTTTCGTTACTCAACCTGATCGGCGTCGAGCATATCATTGAAGACGCGACGGGCTTGCAGGCGCAAGCAACCATGAAGCAATCCCTTCCTCCTCGGCTGGCACAACGAATCGCCGACGACATTCTCGAAGTATTCTGACGTGCAGCCAACCGTTGCAGACCGCATGGGCCACATTGCCGCAGCGATCGATAGCATTCGGGACATAACGGCCGGGCAAACCCACGAGAGCTTCGCCAACAATCTGGTGATGCGGCCGGCTGTGGAGCGGCTGCTTGAGATGATCAGCGAAGCATCAAGGCACATTCCAACCGATTTGAAGGCCAAGGAAACCGGCATCAACTGGAGGCGATTGGCCGATCTCGGAAACTGGTTGCGCCATGCCTATCATCGGACCGACGCTGGCTTGTTGTGGATCATGGTTGAGGATGATCTGTTGCCATTGAAGGCGTTCGTCGATCAACTCGCCAGGGAATTGAAACATTGACTATCATCGTGAAGTGGGCCGTTGCCCTAACATGGGGCTTCCTCTTCATTTCCCCCGCCATCGCCGCCGACCCGAAGCCCGACGCCACGATCAAGAACGCAAGCATCGAGGCCAACGTCTATCTCGACGACAAGATCAAGGCAGATAGCGCGCTGGCGGCCGACTGCCTCGCCGAAGGCCGGAAATGGATCGACAAGAATGCCGCCGAGGCGGCATCCGCCCGGAAGGATGAGCCTGAGCTCTTCAGGGACCGCGGCGGCTACTCCTTCGAACGCAAATACTCCGAGCGTTCCGTCGTCGACGACCGCTATGTGAGCGTGCTGCGCGACGATTACATGGACACCCACGGTGCGCATCCGAACTCCGACGTCAACACGATCCTGTGGGACGCGACGGCGAAGAAGCGCATCAGCATCCGCCCCTTCTTCACCGAGACCGCCGATAACGGCCCAAGCCTGACGGCAATGCGCAAGGCCGTCATCGCCGCGCTGAATGCCGAGAAGAAGCGGCGCGGCGCCGGCGAGACCGCGACCGCCGAATGGTACAAGGAGTTGAAGCCGACCCTGCTCAAGATCGGCGCCGTGAGCTTGGCGCCGTCGACCGTGTCAGGCAAGAGCTCCGGCCTCACCTTCCACTACCCGCCCTATGCTGTTGGCCCCTACGCCGAAGGCCAGTATGTCATCTTCGTTCCGTGGGAGACGCTGAAGCCATATCTGACGCCGGAAGGCGCAAAAATCTTCGCCGGTGCGCGGCCGAAGGGCGACGCGGACGAGCAGCAATAGGGCGTCATCAACAAGCCGCGACAGTGCCGATCCGCGTTCCCCTCGCCTGCCATGGCCAGCCGTTGTAAAGCAAGACCATGACCGCATCGAAGCCTGCTGCTCCCGACATAAGCGCCCTCGCCAAGGACCTCCGCGCCGGCCACCGCGCCGCGCTGGCGCGGGCGATCACGCTGGTCGAGAGCCGGCGCGGCGATCACCAGGCCGAAGCGCGCGAGCTGGTGCAGGCGCTATTGCCCGACACCGGCAAGGCGGTACGGGTCGGCATCACCGGCTCGCCCGGCGTCGGCAAGTCGACCACCATCGATGCGCTCGGCATGTTCCTGATCGAGCGCGGCCACAAGGTCGCGGTGCTAGCGGTCGATCCATCCTCGGCGCGCACCGGCGGCTCGATCCTCGGCGACAAGACACGGATGGCGCGGCTCGCCGTCTCCGATCAGGCCTTCATTCGCCCCTCGCCCTCCTCGGGCACGCTCGGCGGCGTCGCGGCGAAGACCCGCGAGGCGATGCTACTCTGCGAGGCCGCCGGCTTCGATGTGGTGCTGGTCGAGACCGTCGGCATCGGCCAGTCCGAGACCGCGGTCTGCGACATGACCGACTTCTTCCTGGCGCTGATGCTGCCGGGTGCCGGAGATGAATTGCAGGGCATCAAGAAGGGCCTTGTCGAGCTCGCCGACATGATCGCGATCAACAAGGCCGACGGCGACAACCTCAAGCGCGCCAACCTCGCCGCCGCCGACTATCGCAGCGCGCTGCACATCCTCGCGCCGCGCTCCGAGCACTGGCATCCGCCGGTGGAGACCTATTCGGCGCTGACCGGCGCCGGGCTCGACCGGCTCTGGCAGAAGATCCTCGACCACCGCACCGCGATGAATGCCTCGGGCGAGTTCGCCGGCCGCCGCAGGGAACAGCAGGTGAAGTGGATGTGGTCGATGCTGGAGAGCCGGATGATGGCGCGGCTGCGCTCGGATGCCGCGATCCGCGCCAAGGTGAAGAAGATGGAGGTCGAGGTCGCCGGCGGCCGCATCTCGCCCGCGGTCGCCGCCGAACAGATCGCGGAGATGCTGCATTGAGCGGCAGGCTGCGCATCCTCGTCACCGGCTTTGGGCCGTTTCCGGGTACGCCGTTCAACCCGACCATGCCGTTGGTGAAGCGGCTGACCGCCCTGCGCCGCCCGGCCTTCGACGACGTCGCGCTGTCGAGCCACATCTTCGATGTCACCTACGCGGCCGTCGATCGCGAATTGCCGGAGCTGATCGCAAAACACCGGCCACAGGCGCTCTTGATGTTCGGCCTCGCCGGCCGCACCGACTATCTGCGGATCGAAAGCCGCGCCCGCAACGCGGTGACGACACGCTTCCCCGATGCCGGCCGCCAGCATGCGCGAAAGGGATCGATCGAGGGCGGCGCCGATGCGCGCATGTTCGGACCTCATACTGAAAAGTTGCTGCGCGCCGCGCTGGCGACCGGGATCGATGCGCGAGCCTCGCGCGACGCCGGCAGCTATCTCTGCAACTATCTGAGCTGGCGGGCGATCGAGGCCGTGAACCGCGACAATGATCTCCGCCTCGCGCAATTCGTCCACGTTCCGCCGCTCGCCCATGACGGAACGGCCGCGCCTGGCAAATCACACATCACGCTGGAAGCGCTCGTCGATGCCGGCGAAGCCATGCTGATGGAGCTGGTGAAACTGACCCGGCAGGCCTCGCGCGCGTGAGCGTGCGGATCGGGCGGTGTAAGTACACGCCCCTAGTTGGCCTCCTCCAACTCACGCGTACGCAAGCTCAACCGCAGACCCCAGCAAATGCTAAAATTGGATCGAATGACGACGTCTGCGACGGCCATTCAGTGTCGTCCCGGCGCAGGCCGGGACCCATAACCACGCAAGATCATTGTTGGGCGTCGCTGCAATGACGAGTCCCGTTCACAACACAAGCCGCGGCGTATGGGTCCCGGCCCCCGTGCGCAATTGCGCACTAGGCCGGGACGACGCCCGGGAAGGAGCCGCGGGCCCTCGTTCTCCCCGGTATCAGGCCCCGCGCATGCGGTCATCCAGGACGTCGCGGCCTCTCTGCTCAAGCACCGGCGTTTCTGGAATACTGGATCACCCGCATGCGCGGGTGATGACGCCGAGGAACGACTGTTTGACAGCGTGAATCAATTCCACCCGCGATTAACCCTACCGCCAACAATCGCCCCGCTGCGTCGGCGTGTTCACCATGCCGCGCCGCGTTTCGCGCTACCACTCGACCCGCGAACGTCACCGCTCGCGGATATTGCGAGGGCCTTGCCCATGGACGTCAACCGCCGCCATCTGATCGGAGCAACCGCCGCCAGCGCAGCCGGCGCGCTTGCGATGTCGCCTGACGCTGCGCGTGCCGCAGCGCCGTCGACCGGCTCGCTCGGCCGCGACGTCACGCAATATGGCGTGCGCCCCGGCAGCCCCGACGATCAGACCCGCAATTTGCAGCGCGCGATCGATGACGCCGCGCGGGCGCAGGTGCCGCTCGCGTTCCCGCCCGGCGTCTACCGCACCGGCCTGTTGCGGCTTGCCCCCGGCAGCCAGCTGATCGGCGTGCGCGGCGCCAGCCGGCTGGTGCTCAACGGCGGCGCCTCGCTGCTGGAAGGCGAAGGCGCCGGCGGCGTCGTCCTGATGGGCCTCACCTTCGACGGCGGCAACGTCCCGCTGCCGAACCGGCGCGGCCTCGTGCATTGCCTGTCCGGCCGCGACATCCGCATCACCGATTGCCGCTTCACCGGCAGCGGCGGCAACGGCATCTGGTTCGAGCAGATGTCAGGCGACGTCAGCAACAATGTATTCACCGACATCGCGACCACGGCGCTGGTTTCGTTCGACGCGATCGGCCTGATGGTGTCGCGCAACACCATCAAGGGCACCAACGACAACGGCATCGAGATCCTACGCACCGCGATCGGCGACGACGGCTCGATCGTTGCCGACAACCGCATCGAGGACATCAAGGCCGGCCCCGGCGGCTCCGGGCAGTACGGCAACGCCATCAACGCCTTCCGCGCCGGCAACGTGATCGTGCGCGGCAACCGCATCAAGAACTGCGACTTCTCGGCGGTGCGCGGCAATTCGGCCTCCAACATCCACATCACCGACAACAGCGTCAGCAACGTCCGCGAGGTTGCGCTCTACTCGGAATTCTCGTTCGAGGCCGCGGTGATCGCCAACAACACCGTCGACGGCGCCGCGATCGGCGTCTCCGTGTGCAATTTCAACGAGGGCGGCCGCATCGCGGTGGTCCAGGGCAACATCATCCGCAACCTGCTGCCGAAGCGCCCTGCAGGCACCGACCCGAACGACGGCGCCGGCATCGGCATCTATGTCGAGGCCGACAGCACCGTGACCGGCAATGTGATCGAGAACGCGCCGACCTTCGGCATCGTCGCCGGCTGGGGCAAGTACCTGCGCGACGTCGCGATATCGGGCAACGTGGTCCGCAATGCCTTCGTCGGCATCGGCGTCTCGGTGGTGCCGGGCGCCGGCACCGCGCTGATCAACAACAACATGATCTCGGAAACTCCCGGCGGCGCCGTAGTCGGGCTCGACCACGCCCGCCCGATCACGCCGGATCTGTCGGCCGGCGGCGCCCAGCAATATGCGCAGCTTGTGGTCGGCGCGAACGCGGTGCGGCGCTAGCGCGTGATCCGGACAAGCGCGAAGCGGTTTTCCCTCGCGACAAACGCGGAACGCGTTTGCACGGAGATCATGCTCAAAAAATAAGCGAGAGCGGTCGCCTACAGCGCGTTGCGCAGCAGCGGATAGCGCCGCTGGATGGTGTCGAGATCGAGCACCGGCGGCCGCACCGCCGGAGGGGGCATCTCCAGCGGCGGCGCGTCGGCCACGGTGAGCGGCTGCTCCAGCACTTCCGTTGCCGTCCCCAGCGCGGCCGCGACCGCGGTCATGGCGGCCTCCGCCAATGTCGCGGCCTCCGACCGCCGCTCCGGCACTGGCGAGATATCGCGCGGCGGCAGTTTCGACCTGCCGCGGCCGAGCCAGGACAGATCGATCGGCGAATTGTCGAGCGAGGCTTCGCGCGACAGCAATTCGCGCCAGATGTCGACCGCGGCGCGGGCTTCCCTGATGTTCTCGAGAAAGGCCTGCTCGCTGTGATAGCGGCGCCAGCGCCCGGTGTCGAACAGTTCGGTAAGGTGCTCCAGCCTTTGCTCGGCGAGGTTGCACCAGCGTGCAACGATCTCCTGGCCTCTGGCCACGTCGGTCCGATGTGTCATTCAAGTTGCCCGCAGGAAAAGAAACGGACGCAGACGCAACCGAACCGAATCAACTGGACGTGACGCCGATATTCTGTGGAAAAGGTAAATAAAGTCTAACTAAATTCTTAATCGCAAACCGGCGATCGAAGAAGTCCGCTCGACTACGGAGTTTCTCGCTCGAATTGCCGTCAAGTCATCGACTGCCATGGTGGTGATGCGCACCGCTCCCGAGCAACGCACAGCGGAATGATCCACAGCAAACCGTCGCAGCCGTCGCGCGTATGCCCATCCCGCCGCGATCGGTCGGCGGCATCGCCGCCGCGCACGGTCAAGCCCGTCATGCAAGGGTGCCCCCAAAATGAAAGACCCGTCCGGGGGGACAACCGGACGGGTCAAAGCCATATGGGCGCTTGGGGTGGATGGGCGCTCGCGCCTGATATAGCCGGGGAGGGATAAACCGCTCCCACACACATAAGTCGTGAGAGGAAGGCGGACGTTCAAATCGCCGGCGATTTTTTTAACCTTCTCGCGCCGCGGTTCCATCGCACCGTTGCCGGCGTTCGGCGTCGAAAATCACTGCGCAGCACGACGGTTTGCTACGGAATCCTCCGATGCGATCGACGGCGCAGGTTCATTCGACGTGCGGCTCACGGAAGTGTTATTGCCGTCGGCCTGCTCTGCAGGCTGCGACGGTTTGTCCGCGGCAGAGGCGACCGGAGCGCTGGTCGCCGCCATCACCGCGGCAAGCGCATCCGCTTCCCCCGCACCGAACAGATCGTCACGTCCGGGCGTCCCGAGATCGCGCGCCGTGCTGGTCAGGATCCGTCGCACCTCGACGGGCTTCAATGCCGGATTGCGTTCCAGCACCAAGGCCGCGATGCCGCTGACGAACGCGGCCGAAAACGAGGTGCCCGACATCAGCTGGTACTTGCCATCAGGCACCGGCACGAGGAGGTCGGCGCCCGGGGCCGCCAACGCGATATGGCTGCCGCGGTTCGAGGCCGCCATCAGCCGGTCGCCGGCATCGGTGCCACTCACCGCGATCACACCGGGATTGGCGGCCGGGTACAGCGGCGGCGATGTCGCGCCGGCATTGCCGGCCGCAGCGACCAGCACGACGTCCCTCGCCGCGGCGGCGGCCACGGCGCGTCCGACAAGTGCATCCTGCGGTCCGGCAAAGCTCATATTCACGATCTGCGCGCCATGCGCCACCGCGTAGTCGAGACTCCTGAGGATCACATAGGAGGTGCTCCCGGCGCCGCCCGCGACCGCACCGAAGGCGCGGATCGCCAGGATCCGCACTTCCGGCGCGCTCCCCGTCAGCCTGACGCGCGCCGCAATCGCGCCGGCAATGGCGGTGCCGTGGGCTTGCGGGCCATCCTTGCTGCCGAGCGCATCGAACGTATCCGCGACCGTGTTCGCCAGCTCCGGATGGGAGGCATCGACACCGGAGTCGATGACGGCAATGGTGACATTCATTCCGCGTGCGAGTTTGTGGGCCGCGGGCAGATGGAGCTGTGTCTGGGCATATTGCGCCGGATCGCTGCCGCCCGACGCCTTCTGGTCCTGCAGCGCGTAACGGTAGTTCGGCTGCACGGAGCGGACGCCGGCATCGCCTGCGACCTCGCGGCTCGCCGTTTCGGCCGAACGATTGCCCAAGATGCGGAACAGGCCGATCGTCGCACCCAGCAGCGCGACATTCTGCGAGGCGATCCGCCTCAACCCATGGCGGCGCGCGAGCGCATCGGCCTCCGCCTCCGTCAAGGCGCCGTCGATTTCGGCCACGAGCTCATTCGGCACGGTTCGCGTGCCGGGCGCATCCTGCGTACGCAAACTGCCGCCACTGCCGGCCCTGCCCTTCCGCGCTGCGCCCTTGCCGGCGGCCGTGCGGTCGGAGCATTGGCCGCGATCGCCGTCATCGCAATTGGCGGAGAGACGCGGCGCGGGGCGCACAGGGGGCGGCGACACGCGCGATCGTGGCCCATCGTCGGTCCACGACGCGGCTGGGCCGCGGTCCACCGACGGCGGCATGCGGCCAACCGTGCCGCCGAACCCGCCGACGGGACTGCCACCAACACGGCCCATACCGGGATTGGCCCGCAGCCCGGGCGAAGCCTGTGGCGCGCCACCGATCGGCGATCGCATGAAATTCTGGGCGGAGGCGGAGCCGGCAACACAAACCAGCAACAATGCTGCGGCCGCGGCGATCGCGTGGTTCGTCGATCTGGTCCGGCCGTTGGCGGCCATGGTGACCTCAACTCGGCGCAGAACCGTCAGCCGCCGATTACGGCGTTTCGACCGCGAGGCTGACGATCTTCTCCTTCTGCAAGCGCGCAATCAGCGCAGCGACGCTGCCCTTGTCCATTGCGCGGAACTGCAACCGGAACATCCCGCCCTTCCCGTCGAGGATCGAGGCCTGGTAATTGTCGAGCAGCGACGTGATGTCGGCGATCCTGGCATCGGGCGTGAAGCGCACCAACAGCCGGGTCGGCGTCGCCACCACGCTGGCACCGAGGTCGCGGGTGATCGGCGCACTGGGTGCAACGGCGCTCGGCGCGCTGCGTTGTTCGACCGCATCAAGCGAGGCGGTCTCGAACAAAGCCGGCTGGCTGCGCATCAGCACCGCGCCGATCACGCCCGCCTGCAACAACACCACGACCGCGCCGAGGCCGGACGACCAGGCCAGCGTCCGCGGCGATAATTTCGAAAAGAACTCCGAGACGGAGGCCGACATGCGTGCCCCCATCGACGGCTTGTGCTCCGGCTCGGCATCGATCGCGGCGAACAGCTTATGCATGGCGCGCGCCGAGGGCGCACCGAGGCTCTCGTTGAGGCCGATGGTTTCGGCATATTCCTCGCGAATGACGGCATATTGCCGGGCGAGCTCCGGATCGCTCGCGAGCGCGTCCTCGACGCGGCGCGTGTCACGCGCGTTCAGCGTGCCGGCCGCGTGCCAGGGCAGCAGCATCTCGATATCGTCAGGCTCTTGCACCTTTTTTCTCGCAGCCATCATGGCCAACCTCGCTCGACACCGGCTGCCTTCAGCAACTCGGCAAGTTTCTTGCGCGCATAGAACAGGCGCGTCTTCACGGTATTCTCCGGAATCCCCACGATCTCAGCGACATCTTCCACGGATTTCTCGTGATAGTAGACAAGATCGACAATTTCCCGGTGTTCCGCCGATAGTCCCGTCAGGCACCTACGCAGCGTGTCACCGGTGTCCTTCTTCTGCACTACCGTTTCCGGATCGTCGGACGTGTCCTCGATCGCGTTCGCGGCCTCATCGTCCAATTCGGCGTCCTTCCTTCGCCGCAGCGAAGACAACGCCTTGAACCGGGTAATCGCCAGAAGCCAGGTCGAAACGGCGGATCGTCCCTCAAACTTGCCCGCCTGACGCCACACGTCCAGGAAGACCTCGCTGATGAGATCTTCCGCCACCTGTTCGTCCCGCACGAGCCGAAGCCCGAAGCGGTACACCCTGACATGGTGCCGCCCGTACAGCACCTGCATGGCAAGCCGGTCGCCTTGAGCGATCCGAGCGATCAGAACGTCGTCTGAAGCCGCCTGTGTCGCGCTCAATGGCCGTCTCGCAAAGTTGGTCTGAAGGGGGCGGTGCGTGGTTCGACGCGAGAGCCAAGATTCTTCACATTACGGCAATGTCCGCACTGCATGTGTGATCTATGCCACAGTCGGCGATTCAAATGAGGAAAAATCGGCCGAGACTCGATAAACGGTATCATAGTAGTTAGAACTCTCGCGGACAGGCACCATCCGGCGCGACCATACCAAGGCTTTATCGGCAAGCCAGCACCGTCACGAAGTCCACCACGGCGCAGGCTCCCGGCACATCGCTCCCGACCCGCTTCGGCAAACGGATTCCCCTTACGAAACAAGGGCGATGACCGGATTACACCGGGGTAGATTCGGTTCCAAAAGATACCAAACCTAAAGGCTTTCCCACGTAGATTTTCGCCGAATTTCACCAATGGCGGGACCATGGGCAGCGCTGCGTCGTCACTTCCCGGCCCGATCGCGGGCGCATCGGAAAGCGGCCGTCCCAGGCTCACGGCCGAGCGCCTGGCGCGCCGGGCCAGGCAGCGCCGCCAGATCCAGTCGATGATCGCAGCCTGCTTCGTGCTCGACGCCGTCGTGCTGCTGATCTACGCGCATGCCGGCACCACGTCCGTTTGGGTGGCGGCGGCGTACGCGCTGACCGGCCTCTGTCTGGTCGCCGTCTACGTAGTGCTCTCCGAGCGCGGCTTTCACGAGCGCTTCCGCGACCATTATCTGGTCGCGCCGCAATCGGCGATCAACATGGTGAACCTGCTGGTGTTCACCTACATCGCGCCGGAAGTCGGCGTGCTTTTCCTCTGCAACCTGTTCGTGGTGTTCGGCTTCGGCGCGTTGCGCACCTCGGCGCGGCAGACCGCGATCGTGTGGACCGTCATGGTGCTGGGCCTCGCCGCGCTGTTCCTCGGCACCGACAAGGCGATCGGGATGCCGACCGCGACCCGGATCGATCGCCTCGCCACCATGCTGGTGTTCGCGCTGACGATCGGGCGCTGCATGTGCCTCGGCATCTTCTCCAGCTCGATGCAGCAATCGCTGTATCAGAGCGGACTGAAGCTGAAGGAGGCCTACCGGCGCATCGAGGAGCTCGCCGAGCTCGATGAACTGACCGGCGCCTCCAATCGCCGCAGCATCATGCGCACGCTCGAGGAGGAGATAGCCCGCTGCGCCCGCAACGGCAGCTCCTGCGCGGTTGCGCTGATCGACCTCGACCATTTCAAGCGCATCAACGACGTCTACGGCCATCCGATCGGCGACGAGGCGCTGCGCACCTTCGCCATCGGCATGTTCGCCAACCTCCGCAGCGTCGATCGCTTCGGCCGTTACGGCGGCGAGGAATTTTTGCTGGTGCTGCCCGACCTGTCGCAGGATCAGGCGATCCGCGCGCTCGAGCGGCTGCGCGCGATCATCGCCGATCTCGACTGGAGCGCATTCTCGCCCGGCATGCGGGTGACGATCTCCGCAGGCGTCACGACCCTCAAGCCGCGCGAAAACTCCGATACGTTGCTCGCCCGCGCCGATGGCGCGCTTTACGCAGCCAAGGCGAGAGGACGCAACCGCATCGCCAGCGCCTGAGATCCTTCATTCCCTCTTCGGCGCCGGAGAAGCCGTCGCCACTGCTCCAGGACAGAGTCATGAGCTTGAAGCCCGAGACCGCCCCCGAAAGTCTGCTCGACGAGCTGCAGACGACGCTCGCGCACGGCACCGTCGCACGCCGCGTCGAGACGCTGCGCCGCGTGACCGACCTCTTCATCAACGGCTCGGTGAACTATTCCAACGAGCAGATCGTGCTGTTCGACGACGTTTTCCAATGCCTGCTCGAGCACATCGAAAACTCGGCCAAGGCGCTGCTCGCCAACCGCCTCGCCCCGATCGACACCGCGCCGCCGCAGACCATCCGCACCCTTGCCTTCGACGACCTGATCGAGGTCGCGGGCCCCGTGCTGACGCTGTCGCCGCGGCTCGACGACGACACCCTGATCGAAACGGCGCGCAGCAAGAGCCAGGCGCATCTGCTCGCGATCTCGAACCGCAAGACGCTGAGCGGCGCCGTCACCGACGTGCTGGTGCTGCGCGGCAATGACGAGGTGATCCAGAGCGCGGTGAATAATCCCGGCGCGGAGTTCACCGAGCGCGGCTTCACCCGCCTGGTCAGCCGCGCCGAGGGCGACGACAATCTGTCGACCTGCGTCGGCCTGCGCCCGAACATCCCGCGGCATCTCTATCTCAAGCTGGTTGCCAAGGCCTCGGACGCGGTCAGGCAGCGGCTCGAGGCTGCCAATCCGCAGCAGGCCAAGGAGATTCCGATCGCGGTGAAGGAAGCGACGCGACGCGCGCGCTCGGCGCCGGCCGCCGTGACGCCGGACACCGCGATCGCGCATGCCCTGGTCAAGTCGCTCTATCAGGACGGCCGGCTCGACGAATTCCAGCTCGCAGCCTTCGCCGAGGCCGGCAAGTTCGACGAGACCAATGCCTCGCTGGCCGCGCTCGCCAACGTCTCGGTCAGCGTCGCCGAGAACATGATGATCGAAACCCGCGCCGAGGGCGTCATGATCCTGGCCAAGGTCTCGGGCCTGTCATGGTCGACGGTGCGGGCGATCATCAACCTGCGCGACGACATCTCGGGCGGCGAGCCGACCGATTTGCAGGCCTGCAAGGACACCTATGAGCGGCTGCGGCCATCGACCGCGCAGCAGGTGCTGCGCTTCCATCGCATGCAGCAGTCCGCGCCCGCGGCCTAATATCTCTGCCGTAGCCCGGATGAAGCGCAGCGCAATCCGGGCTACGAAGCTCTCTTCCCGTTCCCCCTGAAAGGGGGAAGGTCGGGATGGGGGTCAGCCGCAGGCGACGCTGCTCTTGGCGAGAGCTGATCCCCACCCGCTTTGCTCTGACGAGCAAAGCGACCTCCCCTTTTCAAGGGGAGGTTAGGGCGCAGGCGCGCGTTCGCGCGACCCGTTGGCTCCATCCGGGCTACTCAATATCGTAGGGCCCGGTTTCCCATCAGCGCGCCGACGCTCGCGACGATCGCGGTCGCCAGCGTGTACCAGGTGGCGACGAATAGCGGCGAGTCATCGGTGCAGTGCGACGCATAGACGGTCGCCGCGAGCCCTGCCGAGAGCAGGCCGGCTATCGCGCCCGCGACCGCCGGTCGCGCCGGCGCGCCCTGCCGCAGCCCGTACAGCGCGCCGACCAGCAGCGGCAGCGACATCGCGGGGATCGCGGTCATGCAGGCCATCGAATTCTTGCCGATCAGCCGCGTCATCATCGGCGTACGCTGCGGCATCATCATCTCGCCGCTGATCGCGGCGACGAGGATGCCGGCGGGAATCAGCAGCCACCAGCCGAAGCCGCGCAGCGAAGCCTCCGGCCGCGACAGATGCAGGCTGACCGCGATCGCCGAAGCGGCGAGCGCCAGCGTCACCGCGAACTTCAGGTCGAAGAACGGATTGTGCATGGCGGTCATCACGTCGGGCCGCACGCCGAGTTCGGCGAAGAAAATCAGGAGCGAGACCGGCGCCGCCGCCAGCAGTGCCAGCATCAGCGCAAGACCGATCGGACGCGCGCGATAGGCATTGTCGGCGGCCAGGGTCCGAATGAGTTGATCGGTGTCCATGCTCATCGATCCCGTAATTTCGCGGTGAGGCTCGCAAGCCCGCGATGCAGCGCGACCCGCACCGCGCCCTCGCTCATCGAGAATTTCGCCGCGGTGTCCTTGATCGAGGCGCTGTCGACCGCGATCGATTGCAGCACCTCGCGCTGCCGCGCGGGCAACGCCTGCAGCTGGGCGCTTACCTCGCCCGGCGAGGCCGTCGGTTCCGGTGTTTCCCCGGGCAGCGTCTCGGCAAAATCATCGATGTTGACGAAGATCCGCTTGCCGCGGCGGCGCAGCGCGTCGATCAGCTTGTTGCGTGCGATCGCGAACAGCCACGGCGCGAACGCCGCGCTTGTATCCCAGGTCTGTCGCTTCAAATGCACCGCCAACAAGATGTCCTGCACGATGTCCTCGGATTGATCGACCGGCTGTCCCGCGCGCGCCAGGCCGCGGCGCGCCGCGGCACGGAGTACCGGCGTGATGGCCTTGAGCAGGCGATGATACGCCGCGTCATCGCCTGAAATGGCCGACCGCATCAGGCCGGTCCATTCATCCTCACGTTCGCGCACGCAGGCTCCTGAATTGCAATTCGGCCGATCTTTCAGTTCGTTACGCGGCACACCAGACGATCACGAATTCGTGATCTCCATCCTCCGGCAAGACCGCGCCGAGGATCGGCCTCAAGAATCGCACCGGCGGGTTTCCAGACGTCACGGCTCATAACACCGATCGGTTCGACAAGCATCGGTACTGCTGCCCGCCCGATCGACCACTAGGACGAAATTGCCCAGCTTTTGCCCCCGGATGCCCGAAGATTCCCTTTTTCTGCCCCGGTGTGGACACGCAGCGGGGTCTCTTTTCGCCCTTGGGCGGGCGACATGGGGAGATCATCAAAATGAAGATCAAAGCCGGCGGGCGCTTGGCATTGATGGTTGCGACAGGACTGACAGGGCTTTTCATGGGTCTCGCCGGTCCGCTGCCGGCACATGCGGCCGGTTCGGACACATCAGCATCGAAATCCGACAGCGCAACGGCCGACAAGTCCGCGCAACAGAGCCCCCGGCATAGCCGGCGCCATGCGCGCCGCCAGTCCTCCAAAACGGCCGATAAATCCGAGAGCAAGAAGGCCACCAGCAGCGACGCCGGCAGCGTCACCTCGGCAGGCATTCCCGCCACGGTCGCAAACGCCAATGCGGAGCTGACCTCCGGCGACGACAATGCGGCGGCGACGCCGGTGAAAGCCAATGCGTTGATTGCCGCGGCCGACAAGCCCGCGGACCAGTCCGACGGTAATGTGGTCGCATCCGACCAGCTCAACGACGTCGACCGCGCCCTGCAGCAGGAGCAGCCGGCGGAACAGCCGCAGCCGGCCCAGCCGCAGACCGTCCAGCAGGAGACACCGCCTGCGCAACAGCCGGTCGCCGTGGCGGCACCCAAGCCGGCCCCGGTTCTGGCGAGCAGCGACAGCGCGAGCTGGGACCAGACCTCGCTGATCGGGAAGATCTTCATCGGCTTCGGCGCCCTGCTCACGGTGGCCTCCGCCGCGCGCATGTTCATGGCCTAGCGGAGGCACCTGCGGTGCGGCGCGGGGGGCGCCGCACCGCAGTCCAAAGCCTCGCTTCAGCCACTTGAAGCGCATCCCGTCAGCGGGCACATTGCCCGGCAAATCAGGCACGGGGTTTGCGTCCATGGCTACGTTCGAATTCATCATCGTCGAAAGCAAGGGACCGGTCGGCGTCATCACGCTGAATCGGCCGAAAATGCTGAATGCGCTCTCGTTCGGCGTGTTCCGCGAGATCGCCGCGGCGGTCGACGATCTCGAGGCCGACGACAAGATCGGCTGTATCCTGATCACCGGCAGCGAGAAGGCCTTCGCGGCCGGCGCCGACATCAAGGAGATGCAGCCGAAGGGCTTCATCGACATGTTCAACAGCGACTTCACCGCGATCGGCGGCGACCGCGTCGCCCGTTGCCGCAAGCCGACCATTGCCGCGGTCGCGGGCTATGCGCTCGGCGGCGGCTGCGAGCTCGCGATGATGTGCGACATCATCATCGCCGCCGACACCGCCAAGTTCGGCCAGCCGGAAATCACCCTCGGCACCATTCCCGGCATCGGCGGCACACAGCGCCTGACCCGCGCGATCGGCAAGTCGAAGGCGATGGATCTCTGCCTGACCGGGCGGATGATGGATGCGGCGGAAGCGGAACGCTCGGGCCTCGTGTCGCGGATCGTGCCGGCCGACAAGCTGCTCGAGGAGGCGCTCGCGGCGGCCGAGAAGATCGCCTCGATGTCGCGCCCGGCGGTCGCGATGGCCAAGGAAGCCGTCAACCGCGCGTTCGAAACGCCGCTCGCGGAAGGCATGAATGTCGAGCGCAACCTGTTCCACTCGACCTTCGCGCTCGAGGATCGCTCCGAGGGCATGGCGGCGTTCATCGAGAAGCGCAAGCCGGTCAACAAGAACCGCTAAAGCATGATCCGGAAAAGTGCGAAGCGGTTTTCCGGACAAGATCATGCGCAGACAACAGGCTAAAGCGCGATGATCTCATCGCGCTTTAGCCCTTCGGCTCCGTTGCAAGGCCGCGGTGACGAGCGCGCGATAGGCGCGCTCGGCGAAATGCGTCGGCTTGTCGAGACCGAGCCGCGCCAGGCATTCGCGGTCGGCGGCCTCGGGCGGATGCCGCATGCCCTGCCACAGCAGGCCGGCGAGTTGCAGCGGCGTGTGCTGCGCCTGCTGCAAGATCTGCAAGGCCGGAATCAGGCGCTGCTCGACATCGGTGAAGTCGCTGCCGAACGGGAATGACGGCAGCAGCCCGGCGTCGCGCGCGGGCTTCAGCGCAGCACCGATGCGCTCGGGATAATTTTCGCGATGCGCCGCTGGAATCTCGTAGCTGCGCGGCAGCTTGCCGGCGTCCTTGGCCTGCCGCATCAATTCGCCCTGGAAGCGGGAGTCCGACACTTGCAGCATCGCGGCGATCACGTCGGCATCGGATTTCCCCCTGACGTCGGCGACGCCATATTCCGTGACAAAGACATCGCGCAGATGCCGCGGGATGGTCTCATGTCCATAGGACCAGCGGATGTTCGACTGCGCCTGCTTGCCGGACTGACGGGTCGCCTCCAGCGCCAGCACCGAACGTGCGCCCTCGAGCGCGAATGCCTGCGCCACAAAATTATACTGGCCGCCGACCCCGCTCACGACCTGGCCGTTCTCGAGACCGTCCGAGATCGCAGCGTCGAGCAGCGTCGCCATCATCGCGTTGTTGACGAAGCGCGCATCGACCCGGGCGCGACGCTTGCCCTCCTCGTCGCCGAAGATCTCGTTGGTGAAGGAAACCGGCATCATCTGGATTCGCGCCAGCTGCTCTGGTGCCATCTCGCGCAGCGCCCGGTAGAATGATGGCGGGCCCAGGAAGAATGCGCCGTGCAGGATCACGCCGCCAACGTCGCGCTTGAGGATGCCGGCATCGATCAGTCCGAGGAACGCCTCGAACAGCATCTCGCTGACGCCGTAGAGACCCTTTTCGAACGACCCGGTCTCGGCCGCGGCGAGTTGCCCGGTACCGGGCGCAAGGCGCTGCATGATGCCGCGGAATTGGGCGTTGTCGCGATGGCGGACCACGAGCCCCTGCGCCAGCGCGTCGCCGACCTGCCCGATGCCGATCTGCAGCGTGCCGCCGTCGCGCACCAGACCGGCGGCGTGCAAGCCGATCGCATATTTGGTGTCGCTGATCGGCTCGGACGGCGGCGCGAACAGCGGGAAATCGGTCTCGGGACTGTCGAGCACCGCGGCGAATTCATCCGCCGGCAGGTCGCCGGCGCCGGGCATGAACGGCAGCTCGGAATTGACCTGGCCGATCAGCTTGAACGACGCCCGCCCCTGCGCACGGGCGCGCAGCACGTCGAGCGTGGTGTCGGTGTTGCAGCTCAGGCTGTAGCGCGGCGCGCCGTCGACCACGCGCTTGGCAACGAGCTGAGGCACGACATTCAGTCCGCGCGACAACAGGTATGACGCCGCATGGGTGTAGTTGGCGGAAATGTAGTGCTGTTGTGCGAATGGCTGGTGCAGCCACTGCCCCGCGAGGAAGAAGAACTCGATCACCTTGATGTTGGGCGGGAGCGCGCCGTGATGCAGCGCATCCGCATAGGCGAGATCCGGATAGCCGCCGAACAAACGATCGATCACCGGTCCGATGAAGCGCCGTTCGAGCAGGCTCTTCGGCTTCGGCTTTTCCAGCGTCAGCGCGGAGAACAGCGTCAGATTGATGGAGCGGTCGGCCAGTGCCCGCGCATACAGCGCGTTGACGATGTGGTTGGCCTTGCCGAGGCCGAGCGGCAGCCCGACCACCAGTTCGGTTCCGACGTCACGAACAATGTGCTCCGCGATCGCCTCGGGGTCGGAGAACAATATGGGCATCAGCAATGGACCCGGAGGAGACAGTGGATAACCGGCGTCGTTGAATCGACGGCCAGCGGTTCAAACTTATACTTCATATGACCGATACGTTCGCCTGTGACGAACCGGCAACAGACAAGAACTGAAATGATGTGCAGATGTCGCGCGGCGGTTTGCCTGTGGCGGCACCGCCCCGTAAACAGGTAGATGTGTCGACGGCGTCGGCGGGGGCGGACTGCCGGGGTTTTTGGTTTGCGGGATCACATGGTTGAGCGTGCCGCGAGGGTCGGCGATGTTGCGAGGCGCGTGCTTTTGTCGGGCATCGGCCTTGGCGTGCTGGCATGCGCGCTGCTGACGGAGACAGCGGCCCGCGCCGAGAGCCTGCCGGAAGCCCTGGTCAAGGCGTATCAGACCAATCCGCAACTCAATGCCGAGCGGGCTCGCCAGCGTGCGACCGACGAGAACGTGCCGCAGGCGCTGGCCGGCTACCGTCCCCAGATCATCGCCGGCCTGTCGGTCGGCCTGCAGGCGGTGCGCGACCAGCTGCCCGGCAATGTGATCCAGACCGCAACGCTGAAGCCGTGGCAGATCGGCGTCACGGTGACGCAGACCCTGTTCAACGGCTTCAAGACCGCCAACAGCGTCCGCGTCGCCGAGTTGCAGGTGCAATCCGGCCGCGAGGCGCTGCGCAATGTCGGCCAGGGCCTGCTGCTCGACGCCGTCACCGTCTACACCAATGTGCTGGCCAACCAGACCCTGGTCGAGGCGCAGCGCGCCAACGTCGCCTTTCTGAAGGAGACCCGGGCAATCACCGAACGGCGCCTCAATGCCGGCGACGTGACGCCGACCGATACCGCCCAGGCCGAGGCGCGGCTCAACCGCGGCCTCGCCGACCTCAACGCCGCCGAGGTCAATTTCGCGGTCAGCCAGGCCACCTATGCACAGGTGGTCGGCAATGCACCATCCCAGTTGCGTCCGGCCGAGACCATCGACCGGTTGCTGCCACGCAGCCGCGAGGATGCTATCGCGCTCTCGCTCCGCGAGCATCCCGCCGTCACCGCGGCAGGCTTCGACGTCGACGTCGCCTCGACCTCGATCCGCGTCGCTGAGAGCAGCCTGATGCCGAATGTCTCGGTGCAGGGCAGCGTCAGCCGCAGCCGCGACACCGACACCACGCTCGGCAGCTTCGGCACCGATCAAGCCTCGGTGATCGGTCAGGTCACGCAGCCGATCTATGACGGCGGCACCGCCGCATCGCAGACCCGGCAGGCCAAGGAAGTCGCGGCGCAGAGCCGGCTGGTGCTGGATAAGGTTCGCAATCAGGCCAAGACCGCCGTGGTCAGCGCGTGGGTTGCCAATGAAGGCGCCAAGATCGCGGTGTCGGCCTCGGAGTCCGAGATGAAGGCCGCGGAAGTTGCGCTCGCCGGCGTGCAGAAGGAAGCCGCGGGCGGCCAGCGCACCACGGTCGACGTGCTCAACGCGCAGCAGGATCTGATCACCGCGCGGGCACGGCTGATCGGTGCGCAGCGCGACCGCGTGATCGCCTCCTACACGCTGCTCAGCGCGACCGGGCGGCTCGACGTCAAGACGCTGAACCTGAAGACGCCGGACTATCTGCCCGAGGTGCATTACCATCAGGTGCGCGACGCCTGGCACGGCCTGCGCACGCCGTCGGGACAATAGGCATTGCGGAACCGTTCGCACCGCGAACTGGCCCTTCCCGCCCGCTCTCTCCGCCGATAACCTCGGTCCCCGCCGGCAACCCATAATGCCGGCGCGCGTATGACGCGCATAACAGCCGAGCACGCAGGGAGACGTCCAATGCTGACGCGACGCGATATGATGCTGGCTTCCATCGCAGCCGGAGTGACCATGACCAGCAGCAACGCATTTTCCAAGGCAGCGCAACCATCGACCGCGGTGAACTTCGACGTGCCTGCAGGGGCGTGCGACTGCCACACCCACATCCATGGCGACCCCGAGAAATTCCCGTTCTTCGCCGGCCGCGTCTACACGCCGGAACCGGCCTCGCCGGAGGAGATGAGCGCGCTGCACAAGGCGCTCCATGTCGAGCGCGTCGTGATCGTGACGCCGAGCGTCTACGGCCCCGACAATTCGTCGACCCTGTTCGGCATCACGGCCCGCGGGCCGACCGCGCGCGGCGTCGCCGTAATCGACGACAAGACCAGCGAGAGCGATCTCGATGCCATGAACAAGGCCGGCTTCCGCGGCATCCGCCTCAACCTCGCGACCGGCGGCGTCAACGATCCCAATGTCGGCCGGCAGCGCTTCTCGGCCGCGATCGAGCGGATGAAGGCGCGCGGCTGGCATGTGCAGCTGTTCACCAGTCTCGCCATGATCTCCGCGATCAAGGACCTCGTCGCCACAGCGCCGGTGCCGGTCGTGTTCGACCATTTCGGCGGCGCCGAAGCCGCACTCGGCACAGGCCAGCCGGGATTTGCCGACCTGCTCGCACTGGTCAAGTCCGGCAAGGCCTATGTCAAGATTTCCGGCGCCTACCGCGCCTCCAAGCTCGCGCCCGATTATGCCGACGCCACGCCGCTGGCGCAGGCGCTGATCGCGGCCAATGCCGAGCGCATCGTCTGGGGCACCGACTGGCCGCACCCGGATTCGGTGACGCCGCAAGGCAGGAAGGTCACCGACGTGACGCCGCTGTATCAGATCGACGACGGCCGCCTCCTCAACCAGCTTCCGGTCTGGGCGCCGGATGCCGCGATCCGCAAGGCGATCCTGGTCGACAACCCGGCACGGCTCTACGGCTTCACCTGATTCCTTCTGAGCTAGCGCTCACGCGGCCGGCGCGAGAAATAGAAGATCAGCACCGGCAGCGTGATCAAGATCACAAGCGGCGCCAGCATCATGCCGGTGACGACGACGATGGCGAGCGGCTTCTGCACCTGCGAGCCGATGCCTTCCGAAATCGCCGCCGGCAACAGGCCGACGCCCGCCACCACGCAGGTCATCAGCACCGGACGAAGCTGCAGCTCGCCGGTGCGGATCACCGCGCGCATCCGGTCATAGCCTTCGTCGATCAGCTGGTTGAACTGCGACAGGATGATGATGCCGTCCATCACGGCGATGCCGAACAGCGCGATAAAGCCGATCGCCGCCGAGACGCTGAACGGAATCCCCGAGATCAGAAGCCCGAGCACGCCGCCGAAGATCGCCATCGGGATCACGCTCATCGCGAGCATGGTGTCGACCATCGAGCCGAAATTGAAGAACAGCAGCACCGCGATCAGCGCGAGGCTGATCGGCACCACGATCGACAGCCGCCTGATCGCATCCTGCAGATTGCCGAATTCGCCGACCCACTCGACACGCGATCCCGGCGGCAGCTGCACCTGCTCGTCGATCTTCTGCTGCGCCTCCCGGATCGCGCTGCCGAGGTCGCGCTCGCGCACCGAGAACTTGATCGGCAGGTAACGTTCCTGCTGTTCGCGGTAGATATAGGCCGCGCCGGAGATCAGGTTGATCGAGGCTACTTCAGAGAGCGGGATCTGCGTGATGCCGCCATTGGCGTTGGCCACCCCGATCCGCAAGTTCTGGATCGCCTCCGCGCTCTTGCGGTATTCCGGCGCAAGGCGGACGATGATCGGGAAGTGCCGGTCGCTGCCGGGCTCATAAAGGTCGCCGGCGCTGTCGCCGCCGACCGCAACCCGGATCGTGGCGTTGATGTCGCCCGGCGACAGGCCATAGCGCGCGGCACGGGCGCGATCGACGTCGATCTGGATGGTCGGCTGGCCGAGCGAGGTGAACACCGCAAGGTCGGTGACGCCCTGCACGGTCGACAACACCGACTTGATCTTGTTGGCGGTGTCGGTCAGCGCCTGCAGATCATTGCCGTAGAGCTTGATCGAGTTCTCGCCCTTCACGCCGGACACCGCTTCCGATACGTTGTCCTGCAGATATTGCGAGAAATTGAATTCGACGCCCGGGAATCTCTCCTGCAACTGCGCCAGCAATTGCGCGGTCAGCACTTCCTTGTCGTGGGTGGTGGGCCATTCGCTCGCCGGCTTCAGCGGCGCGAAGAACTCGGCGTTGAACAGGCCGGCCGCGTCGGTGCCGTCGTCGGGACGGCCATGCTGCGACACCACCGACAGCACCTCGGGACGGCTGCGGATCAGCTTGCGCATCTCGTTGACATAGGCATTGCCTTCCTGCAGCGAGATCGTCGGCGGCAGCGTGGCGCGGATCCACAGATTGCCCTCCTCGAGCTTGGGCAGGAATTCGAGGCCGAGGAAGCGCGCGAAGATGATGGTCATGACCACGAGGCCGGCCGCACCGGTCATCACCATCTTGCGGTTGGCGATCGCCCAGTTCAGCACCGGCACGTAGATCCCGTCGAGCTTCTTGACGATCCAGGTCTCGGTCTCGTGGATGTGCGCCGGCAGGATGATCGCGCTCAGCGCCGGCGTCACCGTGAAGGTCGCAAGCAGGCCGCCGGCAAGCGCATAGGCATAGGTGCGCGCCATCGGGCCGAAGATGTTGCCCTCGACACCGGATAGCGTGAACAGCGGCAGGAACGCCGCGATGATGATCGCCGCGGCAAAGAAGATCGAACGCGACACATCGGCCCCCGCCGACAGGATGGCGTGGCTCTTCATCCCCATCACCGTGTCCTCGGAGATGTGGCTTCGCTCGTCTTCCGACAGCGCGGTGGTCTGCGACAGCCGGCGGAAGATCGCCTCCACCATGATCACGGTGGCATCGACGATCAGGCCGAAATCGATCGCGCCGACCGACAGCAGATTGGCGGATTCGCCGCGCAGCACCAGGATGATCACGGCGAAGAACAGCGCGAACGGGATCGTCGCGCCGACGATCAGCGCGCTGCGGAGGTCGCCGAGGAAGATCCACTGCAACAGCACGATCAGGAGGATGCCGACCACCATGTTGTGCAGCACGGTGTGGGTGGTGAGCTCGATCAGGTCCTTGCGGTCGTAGATGCGCTCGATCTTCACGCCGGGCGGCAGGATCGAGGAATGGTTGATGTCGTGGACCAGCTGCTCGACGCGGGAGATCGTCGGCGAGCTCTGCTCGCCGCGGCGCATCAGCACGATGCCCTGCACGATGTCGTCGTCATTGTCGAGGCCGGCGATGCCGAGCCGCGGCTTCTCGCCGATCGTGACATGGGCGATGTCGCGCACCAGCACCGGATTGCCGCCGGACTGCGAGACCATGGTGTTGGCGAGGTCGTCGATCGAGCGGATCAGGCCGACGCCGCGCACCACGGCCGATTGCGAGCCGATGTTCACGGTGTTGCCGCCGACATTGATGTTGGCGTTGGAAACCGCCTGCAACACCTGCGGCAGCGTCAGGCCGTTGGCGACCAGCTTGTTGAAGTCGACCTGGATCTCATAGGTCTTGGTCTTGCCGCCCCAGCCGGTGACGTCGATCACGCCGGGCACCGCACGGAAGCGGCGCTGCAGCACCCAGTCCTGCAGCGTCTTGAGGTCGAGCACGCTGTAGTTCGGCGGTCCCTTCAGGCGGTAGCGGAAGATTTCGCCGATCGGGCTCAGCGGCGAGATGCCGGGCAGCACGTTGCCCGGCAGCGGCGCGAGCTGCGACAGGCGGTTGAGCACCTGCTGCAGCGCCTCGTCATAGGTGTAGTCGAAGGAGAACTGCAGCTTGACGTCGGAGAGGCCGTACAGCGAGATGGTACGGATGGTCTTGAGGTTCTTGATGCCGGCGACCTGGGTCTCGATCGGGATCGTGATGTAGCGCTCGATCTCCTCGGCCGAGAGGCCCGGGCTCTGCGTCACGATGTCGACCATCGGCGGGGTCGGATCGGGATAGGCCTCGATGTTGAGCTGCCTGAACGCGATCAGGCCGCCGATGAAGACGGCCACGAACATGGCCACCATCAAGTAGCGGCGATTGACGGCAAGGGCGACGAGGCGATCCATTCAGATCGGCGCTTTCAACTGGAAGGGACTTTTCTTATTGAGCGTGATCTCCGCGCAAACGCGTTGCGCGTTTGTCGCGAGGGAAAACCGGTTCCCACGTTTCCGGATCATGCGCTTAGGTGCCTGATGCGGCGCGGTCGATGAAGAGGCTTCCCTTCGTCACGATCTGCTCGCCCGGCTTGAGGTTGCCGGCGACCTCGACGAGGTCGCCATTGATGAGGCCGGGCTTGATCTGGCGCAGTTCGATGGTCTTGTCGTCGGGCCTCGCGACCCAGACCCGAACCTGGTCACCCTCGTAGATCAGCGCCTGCTTCGGCACGCCGACCGCCGGATGATCGCCCTTCGAATACAGCGTCACATTGGCGAACATCTCGGGCTTCAGTCGCTTGTCGGCGTTGTCGATGGTGGCGCGGACCAGGAGACGGCGCGAGGTCGCGTCGATCGCCGCGGCGACATAGTTGACCCGGGCGTTCAGCACCTTGCCCGGCAGCGCCATCACGCTGAAGGTGAGGTCCTGCCCGACCGCGACGCTGTCGGCGTCGGATTCGCGGACAAAGGCGATCAGCCAGACCGTCGACAGATCGCCGATCACGTAGACCGGGTCACTGGCGCCGGTCGAGACATACTGGCCCGGACCGGCCTTGCGCTGGACCACGGTGCCGCCGATCGGCGCGAACACCGTCGTCTCCGGATTAAGGCGGCCCTTCTGCCGCAGCGTCGTGATGTCGTCGTCGCTGAAGCCGAGGATGCGCAGCTTGTTCTGCGCCGCTTCCAAAAGCGTCTGCGCCGAGCGCGCATCGTTCTGCGCTTGCACCAGCGCCGCCTGCGCCTGCTGATAATCCTTCAGCGGGATCGCCTTGCCCTCGGACAGATCCTTGGCGCGCTTCTCCTGGATCTGCGCCAGGTCGAGCGCCGACTGCGCCTTGTTGAGGCCGGTCATCGCCGCGACGTAATCGTTCTGCGCCTGCACGGTGTCGGCCGCCTCGATCACGAACAGCGGCTGGCCCTTCACCACGGCATCGCCCGGCCGCACCATGAGGCGGGTGACGCGCCCGGTGTAGGGCGAGTAGACCGGGGTGGAGCGGTCCTCATCGATGCCGATCTTGCCCTCGGTCACCAACTCGGAGCGGAAGGTGCGCTCGCTCACGGTCTGGAAAGTCAGGCTGGCCCACTCGGCCGCCGACGGGGCATAGCGCGCGCCGCCCTTGCGGGATTGGCTGGAGACTTCCGAAGATGTCTGCTTTTCCGTGCCGAAACGCGTGTAGCCATAGGCACCCGCGCAGGCAACCGCCAGCAGCACCGCGGCCACGACCAGGCGCGGGCGGCTAAAGCTCTGCATTCTCTTGGTAAACTCTTTCACCATGCGGTCCGCGGGGTCGATCGTTGCAGCGTCCGGCGGGACAGCCCCAGCGGTGCGCTAATAGTGCTGAATTGGCGTTTCAAACAACCTAAAAATCGCCCTTCGGCGATGCCAGTCGTTAAAGTTTGCATAGCCTGAACGGCAGCTGAATGTCTCATCCGGGAAACTCCGGGGGAGGAAACTCCGGAGGGTGGCTGCCGAGCGGCATGGCCGGACGGGACCAATGGGCCGGGGTCCGCGACAGCACCGCCGCGTGGCGGACCGAGCTCAGCGTGCCGAAGCCGGACGGCAGCCGTTCGATGAAGGGCTGCACCGCATCCGCCTTCAGGTCCTCGGTCGCAAGGCCTCCCTCGAGGCGGCCGAGATTCCACAGCCAGCGCCCGGTCTGCGCCAGCGATACCCGGACGTGCCAGCTGCCGCCCTCGCGGGCCTGGCGGGCCTTCGCCATCATGGCACCGAACGCCATGAAATATCCGGTCGCGTGGTCGAGCATCTGGGCCGGCAATTCCTTCGGCCCATCAGTGCCCGCCGCCTGTCCTTCGGCATGATTGAAGCCGGTCGTGGTCTGCACCAGCGAGTCGAAGCCGCGGCGCCCGGCCCACGGTCCGGCATGGCCGCAGGCCGACAGCGTCACATAGACGATCCCGGGATTGATCAGCGCCGCTTCCTCCGGCGAGAAGCCGAGCCGTGCAATCGCCTGCGGACGATAGCCCTGCGAGAGAATATCGGCCTGCGCCACCAGCCCCTGCATCACGCCCCGCCCCTGCTCGCTCCCCAGTTCGAGGAAGCTCGTGAGCTTGCCGCGGCCGGTGTCGATGGTGAGCCAGGGGATCGCCGGCAGATCGGGACCGGAGATCAGCAGCACGTCGGCGCCATGCGCCGCGAGCGTGCGGCCGGCGACGGGACCGGCGATCACGCGCGACAGATCGAGCACACGGATGCCGGCCAGCGGCCGGTTGCCGGCGGGCCACGGCTTCGGCGCGGCGTCGCCGATCTTCTCGATCGAGATCAGCGGCAGCTTTGCCAGTTCTTTGGCATGCGGCGTCGCCGACCACGCGTCGTGCGAGCGCATCAAGGCGACGACGCCGCCGGCGGCGTAGGCCGCGGTCTCGAACGCCTCGCCGTCCCATTGCAGCAGCGCGGCCTGGACCTCGTCACGTTCGGCGTTGCAGCCCAGCACCTTGCAGACGGCATCGCGATGATGCGGGAAATTGGTGTGCAGGCGGACGAAGCGATTGTCTTTGACACGATAGACGCCGGCGATCTTGTCCCAGGCCGGCGGCGGCGGCTTGTCGTCGACGCGCAAATAGCGCTCGCTGCGGCATTCGACGACGGCATGGCGGATGTCGACCGCGACCTCTTGCTGCTCGCCGCTGCGGGCCTTCCAGATCTCGGCCGCCGCGAGGCCGGCTGCTGCGATCGGCGCCTGCGCTGCCGCTCCGACCCGAAACGACGACGGCAGCTGCGGCTCGCTGCCGGTCAGCGCGACCGCATCGAGCGCGGCCGGCGCGCCGCCGGCGCCGGTCCAGACATCGGAAAGGATTTCACGAATGTCCTGCATGCGCATACCCCGTTTGCGATTATTCTATGCCCGAGCATGATGACAAAAAGGCGGTGCCCGATCCCAATCGTCATTTCCGGCCCTGCCTATATCTAGCTCTGCCCGACCCATACAGGAGTTGCAATGGCTGCCATCGATCCCCTCACCGCCGGCGGCGTCTTCCTCGCGACCGCAGCGACCGACGCGGTCTACGTCATGTTCACCTCGGCGGTCGTGGCGCGCAAGCGCGTGCCGGCGGCGACCTGGAGCAGCGTCTGGTATGTGCTCTCCTCCTATGCGGTGATCAGCTACACCGAAAACTGGCTCTACGTCGCCTTCGCCGCCCTCGGCTCGTGGGTCGGCGCCTACGCATCGATCACCTTCCTGCACCGCCCGCCCGGCGGACCGCCGGTCGGCGCCGCGGTGGAGTAGCATGCAGCGGCTGAGGAAGTCATCCGTCGTCGATGCGACGGTGAGACCCGTCCGACAGGGACCAGTTGTAAGCTGCGTGTCAGCATTCGCGTGTAGGCTATGCGTTCGCATTCTCGCGACATATGTCGATGAACTGAGCGGATGGACAATGGCGCGTTCGCGCCGCATCCAACATCCCGCTTGCTGCTTCGAGACGGCCGCTGCGCGGCCTGCTAAGCATGACGGTGACAGACATGGGCTGACGATCTCCTCAATCGTCGTCCTGGCCTAGTGCGCAATTGCGCAGGAGGGGGCCAGGACGACGGCGGTGGATGGTCCCCGATTCATGGTGACAAACACACGGGTGTCATCACATGCGAATGCGAAAGCGGGCGATCCAGTATTCCAGAGACGGTCGTGCTTGAGCCGAGAGGGCGCGTCCTCCGCTGTCGTCCCTGCGAAAGCAGGGACCCATACTCCGCGGCGGTTGTTGTGGAGGGGGACTTGTCGTTGCAGCACGGCTCAACAATGACCATCGGTGGTTATGGGTCCCTGCTTTCGCAGGGACGACACCGAATGTGTGGCGGCTTCTGAGTCAAACTTCCGCGTTCTCGCGACATGATTTGTCCGAGCTTTGCTCTTCGTTCCGCCCTCTCTCTTGAAGAGGGCGCAGGGAAAGCCGGGTGCCGATCGCACCCATGGGCCCCGTGCAAAAGGTAGAAAGCACGGGGGTAGGACCACAGGTGTAACCGGAGCAATCCGGCTTTCCCTGCGCGATGGCTTACGGCTTATACGTGCTCTCCCCGGCGAGACTGGGCTTTTTTGTCACCGCCCTCGCAAAGACGTTTGCGCGCTTTGCGAGAGGACACCTGCCGCTAGGGCGTCAGGCCTGCACGACTTCGCCGTCCGCCGCATGCGCACTCGTCAGTCGCGCAATCGGCGTCCACCGCATCTCGACCCACGTTCGTGACGACCGCGAAGCGCCCCTCGATCGGGTGAGACGGGCATATTGAACATCTGAGTTGGGTCTGCCGTCAAGTTAAATTCCGAAAAGCCGAATAAGATATTCGAGGGTTGACGGCATAGGATGGGATTGTTTCACTTCGCCCGCGATAACGCGGATAGAGGATACCGTCATCCTGAGGTGCGCGCGCTTGCGCGCCTCGAAGGATGCACGGCCCCGCTCGTTGGCAGTCGCGCATAGAAAGCCGGGCCGTCGCCCTTCGAGACGGCCGCTCCGCGGCCTCCTCAGGGTGACGGTGAAAGAGCTGCGCCGCGAGCCTCAATGAAAATCGCGGGACGGCGGCAGGATGCGGACGTTGCGCGGGTGGCGGATCTTTTGCGGCGAGTTGTCGCCGTGATCGCGACGGTCGTCGTTGAGCGGCTCGATCAGCGCGGGGCCCGCCGGCACCGGATGCTTGCGGCTCAAGGATTCGTTGGCGAGGCCGATCAGATCGTGGGAGCGATCGGTCATGCGCTGCGCCACCAGATGCGTCACGCCCTCCGGGCTGCTCTGGATATAGCCCTCGACCAGGATCAGGCGCGCGCCCATCACCTCCTTGCGGTACTGCTCCATCACCTTCGGCCACACCACGATGTTAGCGATACCGGTCTCGTCCTCCAGCGTCATGAACACGACGCCCTTGGCGCTGCCCGGCCGCTGCCGCACCAGCACGACGCCGGCACAGCGGACGCGGCGGCGGTCGTTGCTCTGGTTGATGGTGTGACAGGCGACGACGCGCTCCTTCGTGAAGGTGTCGCGCAAAAACTCCATCGGATGGCCCTTCAGCGACAGGCGGATGGTCTGATAGTCGGCGACCACCTGCTCCGGACGCGGCATCTCCGGCAGCGGCTTGGCGCCCTCATCCGGCTGCTCGCGCGCGGTGGCGGCCTCGAACAACGGCAGCGGCACGTCGTCGGGCAGCCGCCGCACCGCCCACAGCGCCTCGCGGCGGTCGAGCCCGAGCGAGCGGAACGCATCGGCGTCAGCGAGCAGGATCAACGCGCGCTTGGGCAGGCCGGTGTCGCGGGCGAAGTCTTCCAGCGAGGTGAAGGGCCGGCGGTTGCGCGCGGCGACGATGCGGTCGGCCCAGTCTTTGACGTCGTCATTCCGGGGCTCGCGAAGCGAGAACCCGGAATCTCGAGATTCCGGGTCTGGTGCTAGCGCACCATCCCGGAATGACAGTTGAAGCTGTTTCAGCCTCTCCTCATCCTCGTCCAGCCAGTGAAAGCCGTCGATCTGGCGGAAGCCGAGCCGCACCGCGCAGTGATCGCCGACCTTCTCCTCCAGCGTATTCTGCGCAAAGCTATGGGAGACATCGACCTCGCGCACCGTGACGCCGTTGCTGCGGGCGTCGCCGACGATCTGCGCCGGGGCATAAAAGCCCATCGGCTGCGAGTTGAGCAGGCCGCAGCAGAACGCATCGGGATGATGATGCTTCAGCCATGAGGAGATGTAGACAAGTTGGGCGAAACTCGCGGCATGGCTTTCCGGGAAGCCGTAGGAGCCAAAGCCCTTGATCTGCTCAAAACAATTTTTGGCGAATTCGGGATCATAACCGCGCGCGATCATGTTCCCGATCATCTTGTCTCCGAATTCTCCTATGGTGCCGAGGTTACGGAAGGTCGCCATTGAGCGCCGTAAGCCATTGGCCTCTTCTGAGGTGAATTTTGCGGCCTCGATCGCGATCCGCATCGCCTGCTCCTGAAACAGCGGCACGCCGAGCGTCTTGTGCAAGACGTTGCGCAATTCGTCCCTATTGCCGCCTTTGGGATAAGGGTACTCGATATCTTCAGGCTTCATGTTCCGCCGCCGCAAATAAGGATGCACCATGTCGCCCTGGATCGGACCGGGGCGGACGATTGCGACCTCGATGACGAGGTCGTAGAAGGTGCGCGGCTTCAGCCGCGGCAGCATGTTCATCTGGGCGCGGCTCTCGACCTGGAACACGCCGAGCGACTCCCCGCGGCACAGCATGTCGTAGACCTTCTTGTCGTCCTGCGGGACGGTGGCGAGCTCCCAGCGCTTGCCCTTGTGGTGATCGATCAGGTCAAAACATTTGCGGATGCAGGTCAGCATGCCGAGCGCCAGCACGTCGACCTTCATCATATGAAGCGCGTCGACGTCGTCCTTGTCCCATTCGATGAAGGTGCGGTCGTCCATCGCGGCGTTGCCGATCGGCACATAGGTGTCGAGCCGGTCCTGGGTCAGCACGTAGCCGCCGACATGCTGCGAGAGATGGCGCGGAAACTCGATCAGCTCGGTGGCGAGCTCGACTGCGAGGTTGATCATCGCATTTTTGGGATCGAGCCCGGCCTGGCGCACCTGCATGTCGTTGAGGCCCTTGCCCCAGCTGCCCCACACGGTGTCGGCGAGCGCCGCGGTGACATCCTCGGTCAACCCGAGCGCCTTGCCGACATCACGGATCGCGCTGCGCGGGCGATAATGGATCACGGTGGCGATGATCGCGGCACGGTGGCGGCCGTAGCGGCGGTAGACATATTGCATCACCTCCTCGCGCCGCGAATGCTCGAAATCGACGTCGATGTCGGGCGGCTCCAGCCGCTCCTTGGAGATGAAGCGCTCGAACAACAGATCGACCTTGGTCGGATCGACCGAGGTGACGCCGAGCACGAAGCAGACCGCCGAATTCGCCGCCGAGCCCCGGCCCTGGCACAGGATGTTCTGGCTGCGCGCATAGTGCACGATGTCGTGCACGGTGAGGAAGTAATGCGCGTATTTCAGCTCGGCGATCAGCGCGAGCTCCTTGTTCAGGGTGGTGCGAAGCTTTTCGTCGATCTCGCCGCCGAAATATTTGTCGACACCGGCCCAGGTCAGATCTTCCAGATGCTGCTGCGCGGTCTTGCCCGGCGGCACCGGCTCGTCGGGATACTGATATTTGAGCTGGTCGAGCGAGAAAGAGATGCGCGCAGCAAAGCGCATGGTTTCCGCGATCGCGTCCGGCAGATCGCGAAACAGCCTGATCATTTCATGCGCCGGCTTGAGATGCCGCTCGGCATTGGCCTCGAGCCTGCGGCCGGCCGCCTCGATCGTGGTCTTTTCGCGGATGCAGGTCAGCACGTCCTGCAGCGGGCGGCGCGCCGGATGGTGATAGAGCACCTCATTGGTGGCGAGCAGCGGCACACCGGCGTCAGTGGCGAGGCCATGCAGCCGCGCGAGGCGGCGCCTGTCGTCGCCGCGATAGAGCAGGCTTGCGGCGAGCCAGACGCCGTCGGCGGCGCTTGCCTTCAGTTGCGCAAGGATATCGAGCGCAGCAGGCGCCTCGAAGCGATGCGGCAGCGCCAGCACCAGAAGCTGGCCTTCGGCGAAGTCGATGAGATCGGACAGGGTAAGCCGGCAGTCGCCCTTCTCGATGCGCTCGATGCCACCGCCGCGCTTGCCGCGGGTCAAGAGCTGGCACAGCCGTCCATAGGCGGCGCGATCGCGCGGATAGACCAGGATGTCGGGCGTAGAGTCGATGAAGACGATGCGGGCGCCGATCAAAAGCTTTGGCGGATGGGCGACCTTCTCGCTGTCGAGCTCCTTCCAGGCGCGCACCACGCCGGCCAGCGTGTTGTGATCGGCGAGCCCGATCACGGGAATCCCGAGTTCGCTCGCCTGATGAACATAGGCGCGCGGATCGGAACCGCCGCGCAGGAAGGAGAAATTGCTGGTGATGCCGATCTCGGCATATTCGGGTGGAGGTGTGCTCATGCGAACAGCCCGTGCACATACCAGCTGGCCGGGACGGGCTTGCCTTCCTCGTCGCGCAGCTCGCTCTCGTAGAGGCCGTCGCGAAAGATCCAGAAGCGCTGGCCCTCAGCATCCTCGACGCGGAAGTAATCGCGCGTCAGCGACGCGCCGTCCTGCTGCCACCATTCCATCGCGATGCGCTCGGGGCCCTCGACCCGCACCACGTCATGCTGCGCGCGTCGCCAGGTGAATTGATGCGGCGGACCGTCGGGCACGGTCGCGAACGGCACCTTGATCGGTTCGGGCCGCTCGAACAGCCTGAGCGGACGCAGCGGCGGTTCGCCGGCGACCCGTTCCGGCCAGGCGGCGGCGCTGGCCGCGGCCAGATGATGCTGCGCCGGCAGTGCCAGCGCCGATCGTTCGGGGATGTGGCTCTCCAGCGGCAGATGCACGACGACGCGTTTTCCGCCGATGCGGGCGGCGATGCGGTCGATCAGCGCCGAGAGCTCGTCATTGTCGTGCACTGACGCGTCGAGATCGCGCTGCTGCTGCACCACGATCTCGGTACGCCCTGCGGCGAGGCGAATGAGATCGAAGCCGAAGCCGGGATCGAGCGGATCGTTCAGCGCATCGAGCCGCTCGCGGAACAGGCGGTCGATCATCTCGGGCCGCGTCACCGGACGCCCGGTCTCGACCATGATCGCGCGCACCGCGCCGTCGGTGCGGAAGAAGCTCGCTTCCAGCTGCCGCGCGCCCTTGCCCTGCTTGTCCATCGCCGCAACCAGCATCTTGGCGAGGCTCGAGAGCGTCAGCGCGATCACGGTGTCGGTCGCGACCGGCTCGGGGAAACGCTTCTCGACGATGTAGTCGGGCAGCGGCTTGCGCGGGCTGATCGGGGCATCGCCCTGCCCGAGCGCGTGGCTGAGCAAGGTGGTGAAAGCCGCACCGAACCGCGCCGAGATTTCATGCGGCGCGCGGGAGGCGACATCGCCGATGGTCTTCAAGCCGGCACGGCGCAGGCCGGTGGTGACAGCGGCATCGGCACCGAGCGCCGACACCGGCAGCGGGCCGACCGCCGCCGCCTCCTCGCCATCGGCGACAATCTTGCCCGAGGCGGTGCGCGTCAGCGTACGCGCCGCGATCGAGGTGCCGGCAATCGCCGCGCTGACGGCAAAGCCGCGCCGGCTCAGCGCCCCCGTCACGGTCTGCAGCAGCGCGCGCTCGCCGCCGAACAGATGCGCGCAGCCGGTGATGTCGAGAAACAGACCGTAAGGCAGATCGAGCGCGACCAGCGGCGTGAAGCGGTCGCACCAGTCGGCGATGTCGTTCAGCGTCTTCAGGTCGGCGGCGGGATCGGCATCATAGACCGTGAGCTCCGGACAGATCGCCCGCGCATTGGCGAGCGGCAGCCCGATCGACAGCCCGGCGCGCACCGCGGCCTCGTCGATCGCGTGCAGCAGGATGGCGTTGTGGTCTTTTGCGACGACAACGCTGGGGAGTTCTTGCACCGTTGTCGTTTGTAAAAAAAGTCGGTGGTCTTTCTTCGCCTCTCCCGCTTGCGGGGGTCGAGACGAGCGAAGCTCGCTCTTAGGCCGGATCGCATCGTGAGATGCGATCCGGGTGGGGGCTCTCTCCTCAGCGGGACTCGTGGCGAGACCCCCACCCCAGCCCTCCCCCGCAAGCGGGAGAGGG